>JAAXWX010000030.1 GCA_013334755.1 Chlorobiaceae bacterium
TTGACCGGGTGCTTTTTTCTGCTGTTTTTTATCCGGCTAATTATGGTTTTATTCCGAAAACACTCGGTGATGACCATGATCCACTTGATATTCTTGTGATTTCCCAGTGTGACATTGTTCCCATGTGTATGGTAAGGGCAAGGGTTATTGGTGTTATGCGCATGATTGATCATGGAGAGGGTGACGACAAGATAATTGCTGTTGCTGAAGATGATATCAGCATGAGTAACATTCACAATATCGATCAGTTGCCTCCCTATTTCGCTTCCGAGTTGCAGCATTTCTTTGAAGAGTACAAATCGCTTGAGCAGAAGTCAGTTCTTGTCGAGGAGTTCCAGAGTGCTGAAGTCGCCCGCCAGAGTGTTATCCATGCGATTGATAACTATAAAAAAGTGTACACATAATGTCCTTGGCTACGGTGTAAGTTGCTTGATGATTTAATGAAAGGAAGGGCGGTCATTGTTTTGGGCAATGACCGCCTTTTTTATCTAAATTCAAGTGTGTCTCCTGACGGAAGTGCACAATGTCACCTACGTCCCTGTGTTTTTTTTTGAAATGCCGGAAAAGTCATATATTGGCCGGGTCAAAACCATTGCGCGGCCTCAGGTTTTCTTGCTCATGTACGGCTGAAACGCTCCACTTTTTATGGTATCATTAACGATCGGTGAACTTGCGAAAAGAGCTGAAAAAATAAAGCTTGTCATTTCCGACAATGACGGTGTTTTTACCGATAACGGTGTTTATTATTCAGAGAGGGGAGAGGAGATGAAGCGCTATTCCATCCGTGATGGAATGGGTGTGGAACGCCTCAGAAACATCGGGATTGATACCGGCATCATGACTGGTGAACTATCGCCAAGTATTACGAAACGTGCCGAAAAGCTGGGGATAAAAAGGCTCTATCTTGGAGTTAAAAACAAGCTGTCACTTCTTGAAACTGTCATGGCTGAAACCGGACTTCAGAAGCATGAGCTGGCCTATATTGGCGATGATGTCAATGATATTGAGATTATGAATGAGATCGCTCATGCAGGATTGACGGGCTGCCCACGTGATGCAACCATTTTCGTTGAGCCATTTGTCCACTATCGAGCTCATGCTGATGGCGGCTATGGTGCATTCAGGGATTTTGCAGAGTGGCTGATCAAACTTAAAAATTCCTGAGTATTTTTTTAAACATCGATGCTGTACATGCCGCTCAATCGGTCATTATCGGTTCGATTTATCAAGAGTTATGTTATGGCGGAAGTCACCATAAGGAATAGACGTGTAGGGGATGGCCATCCTGTTTTTGTTATTGCTGAGATCGGAATCAACCATAACGGGTCGATGGATGTTGCAAAAAAACTTATAGCAGGTGCGGCTATCGCCGGATGTGATGCGGTCAAGTTTCAGAAGCGTACGCCGGAGCTTTGCGTGCCTAAAGATCAGCGCGATATTGAGCGTGATACGCCATGGGGACGGATGAAGTATATTGATTATCGTTACAAGGTTGAGTTCGGACGTGACGAGTACCTGGAAATTGACCGTTACTGCAAAGAACATGGAATTTTATGGTTTGCATCCTGCTGGGACGAGGACTCAGTTGATTTTATGGAACAGTTTGAACCGCCCTGTTATAAGGCTGCTTCAGCATCGTTGACCGATCTTGCACTTTTGAAGAAAACAGCAGCAACAGGAAGGCCTCTGATTATCTCTACAGGCATGTCCACCATGGAGGAGGTTGAACAATCCGTTGAAGAGCTCCAACGATCAAATTTGCTCATGGCTCATACCAATTCAACCTATCCTTCGCCAATTGAAGAGCTGAACCTTCGAATGATTACAACCCTGAAAGCCTGTTATCCCGATGTGCCGATCGGGTATTCCGGCCATGAAGTCGGGCTTGCCACGACGTGGGCCGCCGTGGCACTTGGAGCGACCTTTATCGAACGTCATGTTACCCTTGACCGCGCCATGTGGGGATCTGATCAGGCGGCTTCGGTTGAGTTGTCAGGCATGGCAAGACTTGTTTCCAACATTCGCGATATTGAGCAAGCTCTTGGTGACGGTATCAAGCGTGTCTATGCAGGCGAGGCGGCAGCCCGCAAAAAATTACGACGCTCTTGACTTTTTTGTATCACAAATTTTTTTGTCAGAAACATCTACAAATAAGGTAGCAATATGAGCACCACCACTAATAATGGTACGACCCCGGTTCAGGAGTTTGAATACAAGGCTGAAATGAAGCAGCTTCTGGATCTTATTGTTCATTCACTCTATACTCATCCCGAAATATTTCTCCGAGAGCTTATTTCAAACTCCTCTGATGCGCTGAGCAAGGTGCGTTTCAATGCTTTGACTGATCAGGAGATTCTTGACAAGGAGGCCGATCTTGCCATCAAAATAAGCATTGACCCGAAAGAGATGACCTTCGTTATTGAAGACAGCGGAGTGGGAATGACGGAAGAGGAGCTTATTGCCAATCTCGGGACGGTTGCAAAGTCCGGCACTCTCAGTTTCATGCAGGCATTGAAAGAGCAGCAGAAGCAGCTTGATGGCAACCTTATTGGACAATTCGGTGTAGGGTTCTATTCGGTTTTTATGGTGACGGAAGATGTTACCGTAGAAACAAGAAGCGCCCATCCCGGTTCGGAAGGGTTCCGCTGGCGTTCCAGTGGTCAGGGTACATACACGATTGAGAAAATCGACAAAGCTGAACGGGGAACAAAAATTTCGTTCAAACTGAAGGAGGAGTCCAAAGAGTTTGCCGAAGAGTATCGCGTAGAGCAGATCGTAAAAAAATATTCAAACTTTGTTGATTTTCCGATCTATCTCGGTGACAAACAGCTCAACAGTATCACAGCACTCTGGCAGCGTTCAAAAAGTGATCTGAATGATGAGGAGGTTAATGAATTCTACAAGTTCATCGCCAACGATTATCAGGATCCCCTTGATTACCTGCCGGTTTCAGTCGAGGGTATGGTCACCTTTAAAGCGCTTCTGTTTTTGCCAAAAGAGGCCCCACCGGAGATGCTTTACCGGCAGGGTGAACTCGAAAACCATGGCCCGCAGCTCTATGTGAAAAAAGTACTGATCCAGAATGAGTGCCGCGATCTTCTGCCAGAGTACCTTCGTTTTATTGCAGGCGTTGTCGATACCGAAGATCTTTCGCTCAATGTTTCAAGAGAGGTTGTTCAGTCGAGCCCGGTGATGGCCAAAATCCGCCAGATCCTTACCGGCAAGATTCTTGGCTGGTTTGAATCACTGGCCAAAGAGCAGCCCGAAAAGTTCAAAATTTTTTACAAGGCATTTGGCCCTATTATCAAAATTGGCCTGAATACAGACTATGGCAATCGTGACAAGCTGATTGAGTTATTGCGGTTTGAAAGTACAAAAACTGCCGATGGTGAATATGTGACGCTCAGGGAGTATGCTGACAGGATGGGCACCGATCAGAAAGAGATATACTACCATTCAGGAACCAGCCGGGGGCAGTTGCTTGCCCATCCCAATCTTGAGTATTTCCAGGATATGGGCATTGAAGTCCTGCTGCTCAGTGATCCTGTCGATGTGTTTGTGATTCCCTCAATCCATGAGTATGATAAAAAGCCACTGAAATCCATTGAAAAAGCCGATATCGATTTCTCGAAGCAGAAGAAGGAAACGGCCGATCCGCTTTCTGAGAATCTTCTTGCTCCGGTGCTTCAGCTCTTCCGTGAAACACTCGGGGAGGGAATTGAGGATGTCATTGAGTCTCATCGGCTCGTCAGTTCCCCGGTTACATTGGTAAGCGGAAAAGACGCACTCGACAGTCAGATGGAAAAGATGATGAAGATGATGCAGAGTGATATGCCTGCCGGAAAAAAGATTCTTGAGGTCAATACGTCACATCCCATTATCAGGAACCTTGCCGGTATGATCAATGCTGATGCAAGCAATCCCCTGATTAAAACAGCGATGAAACAGCTTTATGAAGGGGCCCTGCTTCTTGAGGGGGGGCTTGATTCAACGACTGCTTTTTTATCGAGAATGAACGAGTTGATTGAGGCGGCGACGCTCTCCAGATAGGAGAATTTAAAAACTTTTAACCAGTGAATTCGTGAACAAGGGAAGGGATTTCGATGAAAGGAAATTTGCGGTTTTCCAGAAAAATGAGATAACCGAGCATCTTATATATAAAAATCTTTCCGGGAGAGTCCGTGGTGTTAAAAACCGGCGAATTCTTTCCCAGATTGCTGACGATGAGATGCGTCACTACAACGTCTGGAAAACCTATACCCGTCAGGACTTCAGCCCCAGCCTTTTCAAGGTATGGTTTTACTCCGTCATCAGTATGGTGTTTGGCTTTACCTTCGCTATCAAACTGATGGAAAATGGGGAAAAACGCGCTCATCATCTCTATAGTCGTATTCCCGGTTCATTCAAAGAGGTCAATGGTATTATCCGGGATGAAGAAGAGCATGAACAGGCTTTGCTGATGTTTCTTGATGAAGAGCGTTTGAAATACACCGGGTCAATTGTATTTGGTCTTAACGATGCGCTTGTTGAGCTGCTGGGAGTACTGGCCGGCCTTACCTTTGCTCTCCAAAACACAAAATTCGTCGCCCTTACAGCATCCATTACCGGAATCGCAGCTGCTCTTTCAATGGCAGCATCAGGGTATCTCTCAACAAAATCAGACCAGGGAGGAAAAAATCCTTTTATTGCCGCGCTCTATACCGGTTTGGCCTATATTGTTACCTTGCTGTTGCTGATTGTTCCATATCTTGTTTTTGAAGATCTTTTTCTCTCTTTTGGACTCTCATTTTTTGTGTTCATTACGATTATAGGATTTTTCAACTACTATATCTCAGTAGCGCGTGACCTTCCCTTCAAAAGCCGTTTCTTTGAAATGGTAGGATTGAGTTTTACTGTTGCGGCACTCAGTTTTCTTGCCGGTTATGCAATACGTTTTGCATTCGGCATCGTCATGTAGTTCAAGGAAAAACAGCACAAAGCCATGTTCTCATTTTAACCTGAAAAAGAGAGCGGCAATCGCATGTTTTATGTTGGTAATCAAGAAATGATCGATTGCAGTTTTGCCGCAATCGCTGTTCCGTCGACAGGTTTTTCCGTGTTGATGTCAAAACAGAGAGCCTCCTCTTCGAAAGTTAGTGCTTCCTGCTTTTCAAGCTGTGAGGCAAGCACCATGGTGTCGGCTTCGGAAGCATCGTTACCCATCAGATAACGTTTTTGCACTCTTTCAACAAGGAGCTTTGCAGGGGCAGAAAACCGCAGGATTCTGCATGGAATGTTTTTATCCTTCGCAAGTTCCAGGAATAATTTCCGGTTGCAGATTTTGAGAAATGTTGCATCAACTATGACCGATATTCCCTCAGTGATGAACGTTTCCGCAAGGTCAAGCAGTCTCTGGTAGGTTTGTAGACTGATCTCTTCTGCATAAAGGGACGTTGTTCGTTCGCTCCGGTCAAGCGACTTGAGACCAGCAATCCTTTTTCGTTCGATATCAGAGCGGATATGCATGCATCGTACTCTTTGAGCAATATCGCGGGAAATCATTGTTTTTCCACTTCCCGAGACTCCGAACGTCAGAATGAGCAGAGGTTTTTTTTGACGGGTATAGTCCAGTGCAAGCCGGATGTATGATTGATGCTCTTTGAGAATCTTTGCTGCAAGATACTGATTGTTTGTCTGTGCATAACGGATGGAGGTAACTTTTGCCCTTACCATAGCCCTGTAGACGGTATAAAACCGGAGAAGCGGCATGGCGCTGTAGTCTCCTGTTTCCGCAAGATAGAGGTTCAGAAGCCGCCAGGCCAACCCGGGTTCTCCACCATGCTCAAGGTCCATGAAGAGAAATGCCAGGTCACTGATGACATCAATAATACTGAGGCTCTCATTGAACTCAATACAGTCAAAAATATATATCCGGTCGTTCCACAAGACCATATTGCCGGTATGCATGTCTCCGTGGCATTGGCGAATATATCCACCGTTTTTTCTCTGGAGGAAAAGAGGGTAAAGCCTTTGATGCTCTTTGATGCTCCATGCTTTTAAAAATTCAAGCACCTTGATTTCGCTCTCGATAACGGCAACCGGATCCATCGATGTGAAATTATGAAGAATCGGCTTGATAAGATTATCCGGATGCCCAAAACCACTCTCAGCGGGTGATGCTGGCAGGGTGTTATGGAATCCTGAGATCTTGCTTGCAAGAGTATCGATATGCCCCTCTTTGAGGAGCTCTTGTTTAAGCATTCTGTCAAGCTCCATCTTCCGGTCAAACCGTACCATTTTAACCGCATAGTCGACAATTTCTCCTGGTGCGTCAACAAGAACAGAATTTCCGGAGTGTACAATGGGTACAACGGAGATGTAAAGTTCAGGGCAGAGTCTTCTGTTGAGGCGAAGTTCCTCATTGCAGAAATATCGGCGTTTTTGAAGAGTTGAAAAATCCAGAAATCCGAGATCAAGCGGTTTTTTGACTTTGTAAGCCCATGATTCAGTGAGAAAAATCCATGATATATGGGTTTCAACAACCTCGATTGTTCCCGTTGCATGAGGGTATGCTTCGGAGCAGCTTAATGCTTCAACTAACGATATCATGATGTGTTCACCTGTTCATGATTGACAGCAATGAAAAAACGAGTTCATATGGGTAATATACAGGAGGAAGGAGAGGCGGACAAGAATCGTGCATAACGAATGGATTACTTTGAAAAAAATGTAAATTAAAATTCTAATGCGGAGGTATGCCATTCTTCACTTTCATACATCTCAACTCACATTTATGATACATCTTGCAAGGATACTATGTCCAACCGATTACTCTCCGACATCGGATAACGCAGTGCGTTATGCTGTTGAATTTGCCCGGAAAGTTGACGCTCATGTCAGGTTTCTGCATATCCTTTCTCCTGGAGCTGTTCCTGAAAAAACTGCAGTTATCCCTGAAACTCCCGCACCTCTGTCAGATGAAGATGATGATGTTCTCCCTGAAAATTTTTCTCGTGTACTTATGGCTGAGAAAAAGAAAGGGCTAAATGCTGATTTTCGTGTTCTCAGGGGAGAAGCACCCAAGGTTATTGCTGAACAGGCACACTCATGGAGTGCTGATCTTATCATTATGGGTTCTCATGGCCGGACCGGTCTGCAGAGGCTTATGATGGGCAGCGTTGCTGAAGAGGTTTTTCGTTCTTCAGACATACCCGTCTTGCTGGTCAAGGAAGAGGCGGCAGCCAAAATTATTACCGATTAACTTGTAGATATCAGGTACCTCTCAATTTTAGTGCTCTACACTCTATGGAAAATTTCAGGGAATCAATTCTTGCACTCATTACCGAGACATCGGCAAACCTGCCGAGTGATGTTCGATGTGCACTTGCTGCTGCTATTGACCGCGAAGATCCTCTCTCGCAGGCCGGCCTTGCCATGTCCACCATTTCGGTCAATATTGACATGGCTGTTGATAATATTTCTCCGGTTTGTCAGGATACCGGTATGCCGACTTTTTTCATTCATACCCCGCGTGGAGCAGATCAGCTTCTCATGAAACGGGAGATTGAAGAGGCTATTGCGGAAGCCTCCCGAACCGGTAAGCTCCGGCCCAACGCGGTCGATGCCATCAGCGGTAAAAACTCCGGCAACAATCTCGGCCATCACTTTCCGGTGATTCACTTTGAGCCCTGGGAGAAGGATGAAATAGAGGTAAAGCTGATTTTGAAAGGTGGGGGATGCGAGAACAAGAATATTCAGTACTCACTGCCCGATGAAATTCCCGGACTCGGCAGCGCATCGCGTGATCTTGATGGCGTTCGCAAATGTCTGCTGCATGCGGTTTATCAGGCACAGGGTCAGGGATGCAGTCCCGGTGTTATTGGTGTTGGTATTGGCGGCGACCGCACCAGCGGCTTTGAACTTGCCAAAAAGCAGCTTTTTCGCACCATTGACGACCGTAATTCCGACCGTGAACTTGACGACCTCGAACAGGATATTCTGAAAAAAGCCAATACGATGGATATTGGCCCAATGGGGTTTGGCGGAAAAACCACTCTCTTTGGCTGTAAAATCGGCAAATCACACCGCGTTCCGGCAAGCTTTTTTGTCTCTGTAGCCTATAACTGCTGGGCATACCGCCGTCTCGGCGTTTTGCTCGACCCGGAGACAGGAGAAATCCAGAGCTGGCAGTACAGAGATGCAGACGAGATCAAGCGGATGGCGAAAGGCGAAGGAATGCCATTGACCGGCAAAGAGGTCAAACTGCAGGCACCAGTAACTGAAGCAGAGGTACGAAGCCTGAAGGTTGGTGATGTTGTCCTTATCAACGGCACCATGCATACTGGACGTGATGCTTTCCACCACTATATCATGCACCATGACCTGCCTGCACATCTTGATACAACGGGCGGGATTCTCTTTCATTGCGGACCGGTTATTATGAAGAATGATGACGGGAGTTACCGGGTTACAGCTGCCGGACCGACCACTTCAATACGTGAAGAGCCGTTCCAGGCTGATGTCATCAAGAAACTTGGATTAAGGGCAATAATCGGTAAAGGCGGCATGGGCCCGAAAACTCTCAAGGGTTTGGAGGAACATGGGGCAGTATATCTCAATGCCATTGGTGGTGCAGCCCAGTATTATGCCCGCTGCATTGAGAAGGTTACCGGCGTTGATTTTCTCGAAGAGATGGGTGTCCCTGAAGCCATGTGGCATCTGGAGGCAAACTCCTTTCCTGCCATTGTCACTATGGATGCACACGGCAACAGTCTGCACAGCCTGATTGATGAAGAGTCATTCCGTCAACTCGTCACTTTTAATGACGATACGCACTGATCTCCTGACACGGCAGGTTGCCATTCTCATTTAACTGTAAAGAGGGAGCTGATGAAAAAAATAAGATTTATGGACGTCTCATTTCGGGATGGATTTCAGTCATGTTTTGGTGCAAGGGTAAAGACAGAAGACTTTTTGCCTGCGCTTGAGGCTGCGGTTCATGCCGGTACCGATAACTTTGAAATAGGAGGCGGTGCGCGCTTTCAGAGCCTCTACTTCTATTGCGAGGAAGACGCTTTTGCCATGATGGATGCCGCCCGCAAGGTTGTCGGGCCTGATATCAACCTTCAGACCCTTTCGAGAGGCGCCAATGTTGTGGGGCTTGTCTCACAGTCACGCGATATTATTGATCTTCATGCCCGTCTTTTTAAAAAGCACGGTATAACCACCATACGGAATTTCGATGCTCTGATGGATGTGCGCAATCTGTCCTATTCAGGTCAGTGTATTCATAATGCGGGGCTGAAACATCAGGTTGTTGTGGCCATGATGGGCCTTCCACCGGGCCTGCACGAAACCTATTGCCACACGCCTCAGTTCTATCTTGACAAACTTCAGGAAATTCTTGATGCCGAAATTCCTTTTGACAGTGTCGCCTTCAAGGATGCTTCAGGTACAACAACTCCGGCGGTTGTTCATGAGACCATCAAAGGAGCACGGAAGATGCTGCCCGAAGGCACCGAAATCCAGTTTCATACCCACGACACGGCAGGAATGGGCGTAGCCTGCAACTATGCCGCCATCACAGGCGGAGCTGACATTATTGATCTATCAATGGCTCCTGTCAGTGGAGGAACCGCTGAAGTGGATATCCTCACTATGTGGCAAAGGCTCAGAGGTACCGAATACACTCTCGATATTGACCAGGAAAAATACCTTGAGGTTGAGGCGCTCTTTATTGATCAGATGTACAAATACTACATGCCTCCTGAAGCCACTGCAGTCAATCCGGTCATCTCTTTTTCACCCATGCCGGGCGGCGCTCTCACGGCAAACACACAGATGATGCGCGACAACAATACGCTTCATCTTTTCCCTGCAGTAATCAACAACATGCGTGAAGTCGTTGTCAAAGGTGGTTTCGGCGCATCGGTTACCCCGGTTTCACAATTCTATTTCCAGCAGGCTTTTGCCAATACCATTCAGGGCCACTGGAAAAAGATCACCGACGGTTATGGCAAAATGGTGCTCGGCTACTTCGGGAAAACACCTGCCCGTCCTGATGAAGAGGTTGTCCGGCTTGCATCCGAACAGCTTGGTCTTCAGCCAACAACTGAAGATGTCCATAACATTAATGACCGTAATCCTGAACTTGGCGTAGCCTATAATAAATCACTGCTCCAGAAAGCAAATATTCCGCAGACGGACGAAAACATCTTTATCGCGGCAACCTGCGGCGCAAAAGGTATTGCTTTTCTGCAGGGAGATTGCTCAACAGGCATACGCTACAAGGCCGATATTGCCGTTGAAATCAAGGCAACACCAAGAGCTGAGGTGGTTGCTGCCTATCACGAAGCACACAAGCACGATATTCACCAGGAAGAGGTTAACCATCGGCTTGAAGAACTCTTTTCAAAGCTGCCACCCGCTGCGTCCGCGCCCGTTCCATCGGCTTCAAAGGTCATCTCGATGGCCGGTAACTTTACCGTTTTCGTCGATGGCGCTCCTTATACCGTATCCTTTGCTGAAGGATCAGCCATCAACCCGCAGGCAGTCACTGTGCCACCGGTTGCAGAAGCTGCTCCAGCCTTCCAGCCACATGCAGGCACACCAGTACCTGCAGTCATGCCAGGCAATGTCTTCTCAATTGCTGTCAAGGTAGGTGAAGAGGTCAAGGAGGGCGAAGAGGTGGCGATCATAGAAGCCATGAAAATGGAAAATCCTGTCAAAGCTCCCTGTGCAGGAAGAATCCTTTCTATCACGGTAGCCAAAGGCGACACCGTAGGAATGGGAGAGACAATGATGACCATAGGATAATTCCCCCCGGTTGCTCTGCGATGAAAATCAAGGAGCGACCGGTGGATTTTTTCAATAATACTCTCCTTCTCAATTATCATTCGCACCCGAGTTACGTGGTTCCTCGTTCTTAGCTATTCAGGAAGCTTGTTATGCAATTCCTGATTTTGGAACGTATTGAAATGATTGTTTTCTGTTGACAGATTGAATAGATACAAAGAAATAACTGCAGCGGATCTGATCTCTCTGATTTCTGGAACTCTGAAAAAAAAGTAATCGGGCGGTTTGAATTTTTTATGAGCAAAAAACAGCACTTTGCAGAACTTACAATGGATGGGTAACCGGTTTGTAAGAGAACAGGGTGCCGTTGTATGACACCCTTGTTGTAAAGAGAGGTTTTTCTTTATGTTTTCAGAAGTACTTCGCAATTCGGGTGGAGCTCGATAAAGCGTTCAAGCTCTTCGTTAGGAATTGTGCCGGCTGAAAGTTCTATTTTTTCAAGAAACTGAAGATGCATGATCGGGCTGATGGAGGCGATGGGTGTGTTTGAAAGATCAAGTTCTTCAAGGTTGGTGAGTTCCTTCAGAGGGTCAATATTGTCAAGAGGTGTGTTTGCAAGGCTCAGCTCCCGAAGTTCTGTCAGGCCTCTCAGGGCGTCAATATTTTTAATACCGGTTTTATTACAGCGGAGATATTCAAGACTCTTGAGGCTGCTGAGCGGTGTTAAATCAATAATATTTGAACTGTCGATGCCAAGCTCAATAAGATTTTCGAGTCGTACAAGAGGTTCAAGGGAGGAAATTTCTGTTTTGTAGCAACTGAGTTTTTCAAGCTTGACAAGCTCTTTAAGAGGGGAAAGATCATTGATTGTGGTTTCGGAACAATAGAGCTCTTCAAGATTGAGCAAGTTGCTGAGCGGTTCGAGTGAGCTGACTTTGGTGCTTGATATCCAGAGGAGTTTAAGGCTGCTAAGATTTCGAAGGGGTTCAAGAGATGAAAAGTCGCAGTCGAAAGCATACAGACGCCGCAGTTTTTCCAGATGCAGAAGTGGCTCAAGATTTTCAACAGGCGACTCATCGCAACGGAGCTGCTGAAGATTTTCAAGGACCCGAACAGGTAAAAGATTATGAATTCTACGGTTATCGCATCGCAGGTGCGTTGTTTCCAGAAAGTTAAGCAACTCCTGATCGGAAGGCTCCCGGACAAGCTTCAGTGTTGTTTTAACAATTTCTTTCCAGTCAGTTGTCAGGGTGTTCCACCATTTTTTACGTGTATTATAGTCCCTGAGAAGTTCAGCTCTGGTAACGCTGCGAAGGTATTCAAGTTCATCACTACGATTGACTGTCTGTTGTGCATGTTCCTGGTGAGAATTTTCTGTTGATTGCGTAACTGGATTATTTGTGCTGAACGTGAACTTTTCTGTAAGGCAGCGAGTATACCAGTCAGCTTTTTTCCCTTCTATGTTTTGATGGTGAAATTCCTGGGATTGCTGGTCAAGGGAGGAGATATCTTCAAGAATGTCATTTCCGCACCGAGGGCATACCGCACTTTGCATAGTGAGGGGATAGCCGCAGACCGGGCATTGATTATAGGTATTTTGCTCCAAGATTATAATGGCAGTTAATTCATTGAAGGAGACAGAATGGCATTTCCTTAAATAATAACAAAAAAAGCATTACTGCCATAAAACCGGCTTCAAAAAACCGGTAGACCTATGGCATGTTGTCAAGCATCCGGCATCCTTTTATGAGATGGGGAAGTAAATTAAACTTTTACAATGAGGCGTTTGTTGACAATGAAGCAAAGTACTTAATTTTTTTTATAAAAAAGTAGTTGCCTGAAAGGTCGTTTCTTAATCAGTGATAATAAGCAGGAGAATGCTATGGTTGATCGTGCTTTGCAGGAAAGATCAATGACGGAGGCATTGCTTGAGCTTTCATCGGAAGAGTGGTTGCTGAGAAGGAAGGGGTTTCGCAACTCTGAAAAAAGTATTCAGGTCAACGAGACTCTCCTGACTATAGGAAACGGTTACCTCAATATCAGGGGAAGCCTTGAAGAGCTACCGCCGGGACATTCCGGCGGAATGTATCTGAGCGGCATTTATGATAAATCCGAAGCGGCTGTTGAGGAACTGGTCAAATGTCCCATGTGGACTGATGTTTCGATATGGAGCGAGGGGCATAAATTCTGTCTTTCAACCTGCACAGCTCTTTGGCATGAGCAGATTCTTGATATGAAAAAAGGGGTCCTTCACCGCACAACCACCTTCAAGAATCCTCATGGTCAGATCATAACTATTGAAACAGCTCGTCTTGTTTCCATGCATGATGTGCATCTTGGCTACATGCTGGTAAAGGTCACTCCAAGGAACTTTTCTGCTCCTCTCCGTATTTTCACCGGTTTGAACGGAGATGTTTGCAACAGAGGTTTTTTTCCCCGGGAAATGCTCAAGCATCTGCAGCTTGTTAGAATTGAACGGGGTCGGGTTTTCATGTATCTCGAGATGAAAACCCGTGAACGCGGGATACACATTTCGGAAGCGGCCTCTTGGAAGCTTGTCTCCCCATCATTTCAGAGTCAGACGTGGGAGCCGAGAATCTACGGCGAGAAGTTTACCAGTGAAATCACCCTCGACGTCCACAAGGGAGAAACCTATTTTTTTGAAAAACTGGCGGTTGTTTCAACAAGCAGGGAGATTCATGTTGAAGAAATGTTCAAACGTTCGATCTGCAGCCTGAAATCCTATGTCCGCAGAGGGGCGAAAGCTGAAATATCAGCACATATTGATGCCTGGAATGAAAAATGGAAGCAGGCGGACATTGTCATCAATGGTGATGCTGAAGCTCAGCATGCATTGCGTTACAACATCTACCAGCTGCTGATTAACGGTCCTTCCCGTCCTGAAGGTATCGGAGCAAAATTTCTCAGTTCCGAGGGATACCTCGGGCATGTATTCTGGGATACCGAGATTTTCATTCTCCCGTTTTATATCTACAATTTTCCCGACATTGCCCGGAACATGCTTCTTTACAGATACAACACGCTTGAAGGAGCAAAGAAAAATGCCCGGAAAATGGGATACAAGGGAGCAAAATATGCATGGGAGTCAGCAACAACAGGTGAGGATGTGACCCCGAGATTTGCTTCAAAGCTTGAACGGACTATACGGCTGATCTATACCGGTACCGAGGAGGATCATATTGTTTCCGATGTGATTTATGGTGTTGAAAAGTATTTTCGCGTCACAGGGGACGTGAGCTTCCTTAAGGATTACGGGCTCGAAATGGTTTTTCTCACTGCGAGATTCTGGGCCTCGCGTGTTGTTAAAAAAGGAGAGCGTTATGAGATCCTCTGCGTTATTGGCCCCGATGAGTTTCATGAGCATGTTGACAATAATGCATATACTAATTTTATCGTGAAATGGCATCTCAGGCTTGCTGCAATGCTTTTCAAGTATATGGTCAAAAACAATGTTGATTTTCTGCAGGAGCTTTCCGAAAAAATATCGCTAGGAAATCAGGAGGTTGATGACTGGGTTGACATCAGCCGGAATCTCAAGCTCTCCTACGATCCGGAAACAAAGCTTTTTGAACAGTTTGATGGTTATTTTTCGCTTAAAGATTATGTCATTGAGCGTTTTGACCGCAAGGGACATCCAGTGCTTCCCCGTGGCGTTCATTACCGCAATATCCAGTCGACGCGCCTTATTAAACAGGCTGATGTCCTTAGTATGATGCTGCTTTTTCCTCATGCATTCAGTGATGATGAAAAACTTGCGAATTTTGATTATTACGAGCAACGTACCGTGCATAAATCGTCTCTGAGTCACTGTATTCATGCCATGATGGGTCTTGCTTCCGGCAGACGTTCAAGGGCATATAATTATTTTATGAAGACAGCACTGTTTGATCTTGAGAACCTGCACGGGAACAGTGCGCTTGGTATTCATGCTGCTGCAGTTGGCGGTGCCTGGCAGACCGTAATTTATGGTTTTGGTGGATTTTCGATAAAGTCAGACCGGCTGGTGTTGAAGCCGTGGCTGCCGAAAAAATGGGAAAGTCTCTCGTTTTGTGTGCGCTGGGGAGCGAGGCCTGTTGAAATTACGGTATACCACGACAGGGTTTCAGTGCTTATACGTTCCGAAGAGGAGCTTACACTTCCATTGAGCTTGTACCGGAAAACCCATAAGATTACCACAAACAAAACATATGAATTGCCCTATTGTATTGTTTAGTGACAGGTTGCACCAGCTGATTGAACGGTGGTCCAGTTTTATTCTTGGTTGCTACAGACCGTGCTGACAAGGTATGGTCTGTTTTTTTTACTGAAAAAAGTTTGAGTACCATTTTTATTGGCAGGCATGTCCAAGAATTACGAATCGTAACGTTACGATATTGTCTAGGATCGGTTTTTTTATGTTATGGATTAACGAAAGCGGTTTGACAGGTTAGAAAATAGAGGATTCAGGCAGCAGGTAGTGGTGGAAGATCAAGAGAAAAAATTCTATTTTGCCCGTTATCGAATGATGAGTTCGAATTTTATTTCCCCTTAAGATGCTGCATAATTCCGCTGTTACCAAAGGATGAAGGTTTTTTATCATTATGGA
This sequence comes from Chlorobiaceae bacterium, assembly GCA_013334755.1. Lineage (GTDB taxonomy): Bacteria > Bacteroidota > Chlorobiia > Chlorobiales > Chlorobiaceae > Chlorobium. The sequence continues at coordinate 15,380 of JAAXWX010000030.1, forward strand.
ATTTATACACTTACATGCTCATACGCATTATTCGATGCAGAGCAGCCCGATTTTTCCGGATGAGATATTTGCAACAGCGGTAAAGTTTGGTATGAAGAGCATTGCGGTTACTGATTATTGCGCGATGTTCAATATGCCGGAGCTGTTCAGTGAGGCGAAAAATGCGGGTATCAAGCTGATTATCGGGAGTGAACTGCTTCTGCTTGAAACCGATGCACATCAGCAAAGCCGGATTCCTGTGTCACCATCGCTGGTGCTTCTTGTTCAAAATGATGCTGGATACAGAAACCTCTGCATTCTGCTGTCGAGGGCTGCCAAAGAGGGTTTTGTCAATGGTATGCCGCATATTGAGAGCCGCCTGCTTGAAACATGTCATGAAGGTCTTGTCTGTCTTTCCGGTTATTCTTCAGGCAGAATAGGCCGGGCGCTTCTTGCCGGGGCCATTGACGAGGCAGAGACCTTCACGGCTTACTACCAGGAAATTTTTGGTGACAACTTTTATCTTGAACTTCAGCGCCATAATACTCCTTTCGATGAAAAACTCAACCAGCAGACCATAGCCCTGGCGGAAAAATTTTCCATCGAACTGGTTGCCACCAACAATGTCCACTACCTCGAAAGAAAAGATGCCGGCTGCTACAGGGCAATGGTAGCCAACCGGACCAAGGAAAAACTTTCCAACCAGCATCTGCTGGCACTTGCTGGAAGCGACCATTATCTGAAGTCTTCCGAGGAGATGGCTGCTCTGTTCAGTGATGAACACAGGGAGATGAGCAATACGGTGCTGATTGCTGAAAAATGTGCCTACAGTTTCAGCGATAAAGATCCGATTCTCCCTCATTTTCCTCTTCCTGAGGGGTTTCAGGATGAGTTTGCCTATCTCCGTCATCTGACCTGGGAGGGGGCAAAGGAGAAATATGCTGATTCGGAGGCTGATGGAATAAGTGCTGAAGATGTCCGTTCGAGAATAGAGCTGGAGCTCGGTGTGATCGAAAAGATGGGGTTCAGCTCCTATTTTCTCATCGTCAGTGATCTTATTGCTGCATCCCGACGTCTCGGTTATTCGGTTGGCCCGGGCAGGGGATCAGCAGCGGGGAGTATTGTTGCCTATCTGACCGGAATTACAAGGATTGATCCATTAAAATACAAACTGCTGTTTGAGCGTTTTTTAAATCCTGAACGCTCTTCGATGCCGGATATTGACATTGACTTCACCCCGGTCGGCAAGCAGAAGGTTCTCGAGTATACGGTTGAAAAATATGGTACAGAGAGCGTTGCAAAAGTGATTGCAATTGGTACGTTCGCTGCCAAGGCGGCGATACGTGATGCTGGAAGAGTGCTTGAGGTTCCTCTGCCCTTGGTGGACAAGCTTGCAAAACTTGTTCCCGTCAAGCCGGGAATCACCCTTGAGAAAGCGTTGAGCGAAGCAAAAGAGCTGCAGCAGTTTGCTGAAAGTACGCCGGAGCTCCGTGAATTGATACGCTATGCCCGTGCTCTTGAGGGACGGGCGCGGAACGTTTCCATGCATGCCGGTGCTGTTGTTATTACTGACGGTCGGCTTGAGGAGCAGGTGCCTCTTTATGTTTCCAACAAGATCGAGACTGAGGTGCGCAAATTTGCCGATGAGATCGATCTTGATGAACCGGAACATGCGAGGGGAAAAGCTTCTGAAGGTAACGACGAGAAGCAGGTTGTTACCCAGTTTGACAAGAACTGGATTGAAACGTCCGGACTGCTCAAGATTGACTATCTCGGTCTTGAAACCCTTGCAGTCATTGATGAGACGCTCAAAATGATTAAAAGGAGGCACAACCTCGATATCGAGCTTGAAAAAGTTCCCATGAACGACCGCAAGACCTTCAAGATTTTCCAGGAAGGTAAAATGGCCGGTATTTTCCAGTTTGAATCGCCCGGGATGCAGAGTTATATGACGCGGCTTCAGCCCACCCAGATTGGCGATATCATTGCCATGAGTGCATTGTACCGTCCCGGCGCTCTCAATGCGAGGATTGATGAACGTCGTAATGCCGTTGATCTTTTTGTCGACCGCAAGCATGGCAGGGAGGCTATTGATTATATGCATCCCATGCTTGAGACCATCCTGAAGGAGACATACGGCGTTATTGTCTATCAGGAGCAGGTGATGCAGATTTCGCAGGTGATGGGCGGCTTTTCTCTTGCCAAGGCGGATAATCTGCGCAAAGCCATGGGAAAAAAGAAGCCTGAGATAATGGAGAAGTACAAAATTGATTTCGTTCAGGGAGCCATTCTCCAGGGGGTGCATGATACGCTTGCTACACGGGTTTTTGAGCTTATGGCCGAGTTTGCCGGTTACGGGTTCAACAAAAGCCATTCTGCGGCATATGGTGTTCTTGCATACTGGACGGGATACCTGAAAGCCCATTACACGATTGAATTCGTGACGGCTGTCCTGAATAGCGAAATAGGTGATATCGAACGGATGAAGCATCTGACTGATGAGGCGAAAAGTTTTGGCATTTCGACCCTGCCTCCGTCAATCAATAAAAGTGATGCGCTTTTTTCGGTTGAAGATGTTGGCGGGCGTTCGTTCATCCGCGTAGGGTTGAGTGCTATCAAGCAGGTTGGTGCAGCAGCAAGGGCGGTCGTTACCTCAAGACTTCGCAGAAAGCGTGACTTTGTGAACCTCTTTGATCTGGCGGCATCAGTCGATTTGAGAATTATGAATCGCAAGGCGCTTGAGTGCCTGATTCTTTCTGGGGCATTTGACGAACTTGATCAGCATCGTGCCCGGCTTCTTGCCAATGTTGACAAGGCGATTAAATTCGGGCAGATGCAGAATCGTTCGGTGACGCTTGGACAGTGTGGCTTTTTTACGGCTGAAGAGGGAATGCTGCTGGAGGAAGAGCACTATCCTGAAATGGACTCTGCCGAAATGATGCCTGAAGCTGAAAAACTGCTGCATGAAAAGAAACTGGTTGGCTTTTACCTGAGCCATCATCCGCTTTCACCCTACCGTCGCGATTGGCAGGCGTTTGCAACGCTTCAGCTTCAGGCAAAAGAGGTCGTTGCAGCAAAACAGTATAAAGTGATCGGTGTCATCGTATCGGTGAAACCTTATCAGGACCGGAAAGGGAAGCAGATGCTTTTTGGTTGTATCGAGGACTTTACGGGCAAGGCTGACTTTACGGTCTTTGCCAGTCTTTATGAGCAGTACGGGCATCTGATAAAACCTGAGGAGGTATTGATGCTGGTTGCTGAAGGAGAGGTGAGCGGCGGGATGCTGAAATTGCTTGTCAAAGAAGTCATTCCGATAAAAAAGGTAAGGAATGCTCTTGTCAAAAAAATTATTCTGAAAATTGATGCGGATGATCAGATGCAGATGGAAAAACTCGGCAGGGTTAAAAAGATATTTGACTCGAACAGAGGCGGGACGCCGGTAGAGTTCGAGGTGAAAGCGCAGTCAGGAGAAAATATTGAAACAATCAAGATCTTTGCCCGAGGTACCCCTGTTGATGCAGCGGAGAGCACTATCGCAAAGCTTGAGGACATTCTTGGTCCTGACAATGTGCGGATTTCCGGGTAGCCTGATTTATTAATAATTTTTTATTACTTTCTTCACTGATTGAATTTTAAGGAAATAACGCGGAAACTATTTTAATCTAAACTGGTACATAATTAACAATGAGTGGAAAATATCTTGTGGCAACAGACCAGAATTTCAAGTCAGAGATTCTTGATGCAGATAAAGTTGCGCTGGTTGATTTCTGGGCAGCCTGGTGTGGCCCTTGCAAAATGCTTGGACCAGTTATTGAAGAGCTGGCTGGCGACTATGAAGGAAAAGCTGTCATTGCAAAACTGAATGTTGACGAGAACCCCAATACTGCAGCTCAGTATGGTATCAGAAGCATTCCCTCCCTCCTGGTGTTCAAAAACGGCCAGGTTGTTGACCAGATGCTTGGTGCAATGCCGAAAAACATGATTTCAAAGAAACTTGATGAGCATATCGGTTGATTTCCTGAGAGTCATAAAGCCTGTTATCCCGGTACCATCACCGGGATGCTGGTTGTAATTCCATTCTGACAGAGCATTCATAGAGTTTAACGACCCCTTCATCATGGGGAGTACTCCTGCAGTGGTTAAGCCTCCCCCAATAAGACGAATTTTATTTTTCAGACATACTCAAGCTATTGTTGTCGTTGACGGTGTATATTTGAACTCATGACAAGAAAATAGTCGGGACGAAAGTGCTTTGAATCTAATAATGAGGGACGCAATGTCTTGACGTAAGTTCGTGTAGTCACCAGTGTTCCCAAAATAAAATCATAGAATATTTTTTAAGAATTTTTTAAGCTTGAGTTCAGGATCTTTAAAGATTGGTGCCGATATATTTGTTTCGATAAAATTGCCTTGATTGTTGTCACTATCATTAATTTAAACCGGTACATAAAACAATGAGTGGAAAATATCTTGCTGTAACCGACCTGAATTTTAAATCAGAGATTCTTGATTCAGATAAAGTCGCACTGGTGGATTTCTGGGCAACCTGGTGTGGCCCATGTATGATGCTTGGCCCTGTTATCGACGAGCTTGCCGCCGACTACGAAGGAAAGGCTGTCATTGCAAAACTCAACGTTGACGAAAACCCGAATATTGCAGCCCAGTATGGTATCAGGAGCATTCCTTCCATGCTTATATTCAAAAACGGCCAGGTTGTTGATCAGATGGTTGGCTCCATGCCGAAGAACACGATCGCAAAAAAAATCGACGAGTATATAGCCTGATATCATGAGAGTATGAATCACGTCGTTCCGGTGCTGGTGTCGGGGCGTGCTTTTCCTTCAACTTATTCCCGTTTTGAAAAAACATCATGGAAAGAACCATTCGCGATATCATCATAATGGGAACCGGACCTGCCGGTTATAGTGCTGCAATTTATACCGGTCGTGCAAATCTTAAACCTCTTGTCATTGAGGGATTTCAGCCAGGCGGACAGCTTATGATCACGACAGAGATTGAGAATTATCCAGGTTTTCCTGAAGGTATCCGCGGGCCGGAACTGATGGCAAAAATGCGTGAGCAGGCCGCCAAGTTTGATACGGAGTTTGTATGCGGAAGTGTTACCGAGGTTGATCTTTCAAGAACTCCATTTTCCCTTACGCTTCAGGATGGTCGGGAATTCTTGACACATGCGCTTGTTATTGCGACCGGTGCAAATGCCAAATGGCTGGGCATAGAATCAGAAACCCGTTATCGGGGCAAGGGAGTATCAGCCTGTGCAACTTGTGACGGATTTTTCTTTCGTGACTGCAAGGTTTTTGTTGTTGGTGGAGGAGATACCGCAATGGAGGAGGCTCTCTATCTTACAAAATTTGCTTCTCATGTTACGCTTGTCCATCGTCGTGAAGAGTTCAGGTCATCAAAAATCATGAGCCTGCGAACCCGAAAAAATCCGAAAATCAGTATGATGCTCAATGAGGTGATTGACGAAATTCTTGGTGATGGTCAGAAAGTAACCAGCATCAGGTTGAAAAATGTCTTGACCGGAGAACTTGCAGAACATCCCTGTGATGGTGTTTTCCTTGCTATAGGTCATGAGCCAAACTCCGGGTTGTTCAAGGATCAGCTTGAGCTTGATGATTACGGCTATATAAAAACCAAAAAGTCATCAACAGAAACCAATGTGCCAGGAGTTTTTGCCTGTGGAGATGTTCAGGACTTTACTTACCGTCAGGCTGTTACCGCAGTAGGAACGGGATGTATGGCAGCTGTTGATGCAGAGCGTTTTCTTGAGTCAATACGGTGAATGGCGCAGATCTTCGCCATAAAAAATTTGCTGCGTTTCTTTTCAAGACTTTTCCGACAGGCTGTTGAAATAATCGGAAAGTACCTGGTTGAAGCCGTAAGCAAGCTCGGCTTGTGCGGCTTCAACCTCGGAAAACCATTGGAGCCGCTGCCCTTCATGCAAAACTATGTGTTGCAGATCAAAATCAGCCTGTTCCACAAACACATATTCAGTCCGGTCTGAAAACTCATAAATACGGAAGAGCGAGCACCCTGCAACATTTATTTCAATTTCTTCAAGCATTTCCCTGACAATACACTCCTCAGCTGTTTCATTCTCTTCAATATGTCCACCCGGTAAATCCCACATGCCGGGATAGGGGATTGATGGCAGGTCATCCCTGAGCACCAGAAGAACCTGATGATCCCTGTTGAAAAAGATAATGCTGGCGCCCCGGTGTTTCATGCAATCACATCACATGTTTCTGAATTCATGCCTGGCATCAGGTGAAACCGACGAATGCCGTTCCGGATAAAGCATGAAATATACTCTTCCGTTCTCTTTTTCTTCAAACGTAAAAATCTGAAGAGTTTTAAGGCTTTTTTAAGTTTTGCTTCAGGATCTTTAAAGGAAGGTTTTGATACATTTATGAACGATAAAGTTTTGTTTACATAATATGACCAACAATCAATGAACAGGAGATTACGATGAAATGCCCCGCATGTAGTGCTGATTTGCTTCTTTCTGAACGTCAGGGTATCGAAATTGATTATTGCCCCGCTTGTCGGGGAGTCTGGCTCGACAGGGGAGAGCTTGATAAAATCATTGAACGGGCAGCAGTTGAATTACCTCGATCCCGCCAGGGAGAGTATCATCAGGAGTATCGCAAAGAGGAGTCTCATCATGGCCATCACGACGATGATCACGACTATTATATCGATCCGAAAACAGGAAGAAGAAAGAGACGGGGAGGGCCGTTAGGATTTCTCGGGGAATTGTTTGATTGACCCGGTCGCGTTTTATATCATCTTTCATGTGAACAGATTCTGTTAAGCTTGATGTACGTGCGTATCACAAAATAATGTCAAATCGACTTCCTCAATGAAAAGCGTATTACGTTTACTTGTTCTTCCGCTTGCCGTTCTTCTGCTGCTCACTGTTTCTGCCTGCGATAACTCTGCAGAAAATTCAAAAAATACGATATTGAATACGGGTGTAAAAATCGGTCATACTGCCTTGCAAGGCTCGATTGCCGAATTCACAAAAGCAATCAATCTTGATCCGAAATCTGCCAAAGCATTTGCAGGCAGAGGGGCTATCAAATATGCCATGGGGGATAGCAAGGGGGCGATACTTGATTTTACGAAGGCAATTGAACTTAATTCAAAATCGGTTGCAGCATATTCAGGCAGGGGGAGCGCAAAATTTGCTGTGGGAGACATTCCCGGAGCGACTGATGATTTTATCACTGTTGCACGGCTTGTGGTTTTCTCAGTGATTGCACCTGAATCCGGCAGCGATTCAGGGAAGGACTCCGGTACGGGTTCTGATAACTGATAACCTTCTGGATGTTGTGGTGACAGGTGTTGTGATGCATGACTGAATCAATATGACTGGAGTTCGGATGATGGAGATTGCCGCATGGCATATGTTGAAGGTTGAAGAGCTGTTTGATAAACTCAACTCTACGCCAAAAGGCCTTGGTTCCGCAGAAGCTGCCAGTCGGCTTGCGGTGTATGGTCCTAACCGGATCCAGGCCGAGCGCCGGGCAAGTCCCTGGAAGCTGCTGCTTGAGCAGTTTAAAAACGTACTTATCATTACACTTCTTATTGCTACGGCTCTGTCGGCTTTTCTTGGTCATGGGATTGAGGCGGTTGCTATTGCGGTCATCGTTTTATTTGCCGTCCTGCTTGGCTTCGTTCAGGAGTTCAGGGCTGAACGTGCTATCGAGGCCCTCAGGGAAATGGCAGCTCCACTTGCAAAAGTAAAGCGTGAAGGACAAGAAGTTGTAATCAATGCATCGGAGCTTGTCCCTGGTGATGTTGTGATGCTTG
>JAAXWX010000031.1 GCA_013334755.1 Chlorobiaceae bacterium
TTATAAATATTGCCTACCCGACTTGGGACATACTTGGTGCCTTGCATCTTTTCCACCTCAGTCAACGTATGCGCCAATAGATGTTCAGGAGTAAAATTCTCTCCCCAAACACAGCCAGCAACCGCTCCCCCTGTCTCAATCACCTCACTGGCAAGTTCAAAAAATATACCTCCCGAAGAACTACTCAACCGAACATCCTCATCGTTTGACCATGCAGCAAAAGCCTGCGGTTCCGCCAAATTTCCTGCAGAGGCAAACAAGCCCTCTTGTTTGGCAATTACAGGGCAACGCTTTTGACACATACCACATTCAATACACGTCTGTCGATTGATAACTGGCTTGTAAAAACCATCCGCATCCAGAGATATTACAATCGCTCCTATATTGCAGGCTGCAAGACAGCCAAAACAACCGGCACATCGGGCCGGGCCAATAACATCAATACAGGGTTTCCTGTTCGTCATAATGAGTTGCTGTTCATGCCATGAAATAGCGTTTCATGAGGGATTTACAAACTTCAGCCCAAAACGCTCCTTCATATGGGTAGCATTTCTTGCAAGAAATAATCGTTCGCTGGCATTCAATGCTATAAACCAACCGGCCAGTATTGTAGCTATGACAGAAGCTGCAATCACCAGAATAAACCTTGTAAACGAGCTTGAAAACCACCATAGTGGAACTACTGCCGCTACTGTAGAAATTACTCCGGCTATCGCGCATGGAAGAACAACCTGATTCAACCACTTTTGTACCGGCATTCCAAGCAGATGACGGCCCCAATACACGCGACCCAATGAGACGAAAAAAATGTTAATGACGAAAGCAAATCCAACTCCGGTAGGAGGAAATCCGGCTTTAAGAAAAAGCCAGGCTAAAGGAAGGGTCAAAACAAGGATTGAACCAAGGGTGGCCTGATAAGCGGCAATTTTACCCTGTGCATTGACTGCGCTCATGTAACCGACAGTCAACTGGTCGATCAGAAACATGATGAGCATCAACTGGCATAATGTACCAGCGTATTGCGGAACGTCATGAAGCCATAGTTTCAAAACATAATCGATTTCAGCAACGAGAGGAATGGCGAATAACATAACCAGGAGTGTGCTGAATTTGCACATACGAAGCGCTATATCAAGCATATGTTTTCGGTCACCGCGCCCCTCGCTCGCTGTTATCTCTGGCGAAATAGCGCCGGTCATTGCGCCTGAAAGCGTCATAGCCTGCGAAGAAACAGTATTTGCTATACCAAAAGCGGCATTCACCTTTGGACCAAAAAAAATATTCAGCAGGATAGATGAGCCTTGATTACGAAGAATGGCTCCAAAAGAACCAATGAAATTCCAAACGGCAAAAGAGAGAATTTTTTTAAACCGCTCAACATCAAACCATTGAGCACGTCGAATACGGCATTCACGGAAAACAATCATGGCCTGAGCGCTCAAGCCAACCTGCATTAAAATGGTAATGGCAACGGTACCTATAGCGTACAACAGGAGGCGATCACCAGACATGCGTGTTAACAAAAATGCAAAAGAAAATGAGAGGATTGATTGCAGTGTACCCCAGAAAGCAAGCGTTGTTATATGCTGTTTGGCTGTAAACATAGCGCTGAAAGGAATGGTCACCATGCTGAAGAACGCAGATATCAGCGAGATACGAAAAACCCAAAGAGAGGTAGCTATGCGGTCAGGCGGAATCCTCAGGACGTTATTAATACAGTATTCACCAATCGGCCATCCAATAAGAATAAGTAAGATGGGGAGGATCATATGGATACTTAAGGCGGCGTTAAACCAGTGATTGACCTTTTCTGTATCTCCTTCACCAATGCTGTATGCAAAGTGGCGGGCTGCACTGCCGGCCATTACACCATTGAGGAAAACAATAAAAGTGATAATCGAACCTACAACACTGAAAAGACCAAAGTCTGACTGACCAAGAGCGCCAAGCACCCAGCGCATACTGAAAAGCCCTAATGCAGCGGAAAAGATGCTGCGGGCATATGTGGCAATGGTGTTCAGGGCAATGCGCTGAGCAGAGGTCATACAGAGGTATCCGTCTGAAAAAGAGATGGTGCAAGCAAAAAGAAACTTTGCTTGCACCGGAATATCAATTTATGTAGAAAAATTGCGTCAATTGATCATGTTTCTGGGGAGTAACCGCAGAATATTTGATGAAGACTATAGTGTGAAAATTTTTGCTCCGTAGTCTACTGGATAGTGCTTTCGACCGGTTGAGAACCTGAGAAACTGATATCGATATCATCCAGTGACCTGATCAAGTGAATCTGCATAAGTTCAAGCAGTTCATTCTTTTTGATGGGTTTTGTGATATATCCTTCACAGCCCGCTTCTTTTGCCTTGTCCCTGTCTTCTTGTGATTCCAGGGATGTCTGGGCCACAACCGGAAGATCCGGACGCAACTGCCGTATGAGCCTTGTCGCTTCAAATCCGTCCATCACCGGCATTTTTATATCCATCAAGACGAGGTTAATCTCAGGATGAAGCTCAACCAAATCGACTCCTTCCTGACCGTTACGTGCACGAATAATGGTAATGTTTGCCCCTTTAAGAATCATCTCCAGGATAAGCCCGCTGGTATTTTCATCTTCAACAATCAGAATCGTCAGATTTGGCATCAACCCTTCATCAGATGGTACGCCGTTCTTGCTCTCTTCTTCCCAGGCAAGCAGATCGTTTGTCTCTTTAGCCGGATGATACTCCGGTATAATGTTTTTTAAAATCCGTTTGATTCGTCTGACATCATTACGGCTGACAGCAGTGGTCAGTTCGTCAAGTTTTACCTGCAGTTCCGGCCAGGGCATGAACTGTTCGTTGGCCTTGAAAATACGAGCGTTGGATGTAGGTTCAGGGCAATTGCCTATCAGCAGCTCTTCGTAAAGTTTTTCGCCCGGGCGAAGGCCTGTTACCTGGATTTCAATATCTCCTTCGGGATTGTGCTGATCACGCACTGTGAGGCCGGAGAGCTCAACCATGCGGCGGGCAAGATCAATAATCTTTACCGGTTCACCCATATCAAGCAGAAAGACCGTACCACCGGTAGCTATAGCTCCGGACTTGATGACCAGTTGCGTTGCTTCGGGAATGGTCATAAAGTAACGGGTTATATTTTCATGAGTAATCGTCAGAGGACCACCCTGCTTGATCTGGCGGCGGAAAAGTGGGACAACTGAGCCGCTTGAACCAAGTACGTTACCAAAACGAACCATCGAAAAACAGGTTGAATGTCCGGTTTCCCTGGCAAGTGCCTGCAGGATCATTTCGCACAGCCGTTTACTGGCTCCCATAACATTGGTAGGGCGTACCGCCTTGTCGGTACTGACCAGCACAACGCTGGATACCCTGTGACGAAGTGCGGCTTGTGCAACACTGAACGTACCGAAAACATTGTTGCGTACCCCTTCAGCCGTGTTATGTTCGACCATCGGAACATGTTTATAGGCCGCTGCATGATAGATCACTGTCGGTTCAAAAATCCGGCAGATTTCCGAGATCCGGCTTTCATCGGTGACATCGCAAAGCAGCGGAATAATTCTGGTATCTGAACTGAGCTTTGATTGACGATGTTTGAGTTCGCTATGAATGGTATAAAGATTGTGCTCGGCATTATCTATCAGGAGAAGCGTCGAAGGCTGTAAAACGTGGAGCTGGCAGCAGAGTTCGCTTCCGATGCTTCCGCCTGCACCAGTAACCATAACCACCTTTTCAAAAACCTGTTTTTTTACAGGAATAAAACAAACCGACACTGGATCACGGCCAAGCAGATCCTCAATCTCAATATCCTTGATTGCGGAGATGTTGACCTTACCGTCAGCAAGCTCATCAATGCCTGGAAGCATGCGGATACGCACCAGAGTATTCCGGAAATACTCAGTAATTTCATTGCGACGGACTCGACTTGTTGAAGGCATGGCAAGCAGAATAGTATGGATTCCATACTCCTTGATCATCGTTTCAGCCTGCTCCATGCTGAATACTTTCATACCATTGACCGTACTGCCCTGCAGATCCTCATCATTATCAATAAAACCTGCCAATTCAAATTTAGCGCTGCGGAGAATAGCTGCCGCAATCTCAACCCCAGCTGAGCCGGCACCATAAATAAGCAGCTTTTCTTTTATCGCACCATTAGCTGATGTATCTGCAGTCACCTTGAACCAGAAACGGACCAGAGCACGGCTGCCTCCAGTTACAAGCAAAAAGATCATTGGCTGAAGTACTCCTATTGAACGAGGCACGTCAGGAATATCCAGCAGTAAAACAATCAGAAGAAATGCCAGGCCGTAATAACCTGCAGCCTTGGCAACCATTACAAACGAACTGAAACCACTGTGACGATGTATCGCCCTGTAAAGACCTACAACATAGAAAAACGGGAGCATCAGCGCAGGCGCAAGCAGATAAATGAGCCACTGCCGCCCATAAGGCACGTGCCAGAGTTCCAGACGGATTGAGAATGCCATCCATACACTTAGCATAGCCGAACCGATATCAAATGAGATGGCAAGCCATTGTTTGATATGACGGGAAGCTGCAAGAATCTCCTGTTTCATGCATGTTGATTTTAAAAAGAAACGCATGAAAGATTTTGCCTGCAACGATAGCAGCTTTTCTTTTAGGTATTGCACAATAATTTCTTTCGTTTAGTGCCACATGTTAAGTTGACGCAGGTTGTGGAACCAACGCTTGTTATTTTGGTCTTGTACTGCTGTTATAAATCCAGAGGGGGAGACGTGAGTAACATCATGTTGCAGATGGAATACAACAGGTCTCCCGAAATCGGGAGACCTGGAAAATCAAATCTTTGAGCAGACTTTATCTTCCACCCCTTCCGCCACCGCCGCCACCCTGGTTGCCGTTGCCACCTTTTCCACCATGACCCTGGTTGCCGTTACCTCCATGATCGCCACCACCATTATTACCACCACCATTATTACCGCCGCCATGATTGCTACCGCCATTATCGCCGCCGCCATGGTGGCCACCGCCATGATTGTTACCACCATGATGGCCGCCGCCAACTCCATGGCCAATTCCTCCTCCACACCCATGAACATCTGACATGTTTCCGTAATTACCACCTGCCTGGGCAGGAAGCGCTGCAAAACCGAATACTATCCCGGTAAGCATGACAATACGCACCATTCTCTTTTTCATAATGTCTCCTTATGTTTAAAGTTTAAAACCTGTACCAACTGCAAAAATACGACGGACTCCGTCACCTGAATTATTTGTGAGATCTGCTAAACCGATAACTGTCGATAGCGGCATCCCTGCTATCCAGAATGTTTTTGATAACCCTGCGCTGAGGTTAAGACCATTCCATTCGGTTATGACATTGAATGCGCCCGCAACTTCATAAGCAAGATTACCGAAAACATAGGTACCATGCTCGCCTTTACCAGAAAGAATGTCATCAGGGCTTTTATCGCCGAAACGGCCTGTACCGGCACCAATACTGTAATAGAGTTTAGACTCCTCACTCTCTTTATTGACAAAAGGATCGCTCTGTACCCCGTGACTGAAGACGACATAAAAGCTCTTGTCGGCATCTCCACCAGCGGAAAGCATAATATTTTCAACACCCGCACCGATTGCACTGGCATTGCCGATATCTTTGGAAAGATGAAGATAGAGCGAATAGCGATCCCACTGGGACATATCAAGAGAGACCAGAGAGAGCTGAACTCCAAGGTTTTTCTCGGTGTCACCTAAGCCAATCCCGATTTCAGCAGCGCCATCTGAATCTGTTCTGTAGGGTGCAGGAATGGTTCCGCCAGCACCCATATAAATCACATTATTTGATGCCCCCCAGGCAACCGGTGTAGTGAGCGATTTGCCGTGATTGTTAGGCCAATAATACGTTTGGGATGCGTTACCGGAAGCCCCGGTCTCGACTACCTTGATATCATTCTTTTTTTCACTATTAGTATCCTTATTGGGATCCCTGTTATCCGTATTGATCTCTTTGACAGCATCCTTGCTGGGATCCGTACTGGTATCTTTATTGGTACCCTTGTCAGGATCCTTGGTTATCCAATCATACATCTGCTGCAAATAGGTTGGAGATGATGTATCGGAAGCCTTGGCCTCCAGTGGATTTATGACAAGCAGTCCGAAAAGGGCAAACCGGATATACTTTTTTGACAGCATCATATGCAGGGGGAGTTTAGGGTTTTTATACTTCTTCTTCATAGTTTCCATAACCGTATTTGCCATAGCCATACTTGCCATAACCGTCTTTACGTGAAGCAATAACAGCAACTCCAAGCGTCAGGGGTCTGAATGTCGGATCTGCCGCAAATTCCTCAAGCGGTTTCCGGCTGGTATACTGCATGCGGGCAGTGAGCAGAATTCCGTCAACCGATCTGGCCAGCAAAGCTGCGTCGCTTAAAAAAAGCGGTGGACTGTCGATGAGTACCCTATCAAACCGCCCTTCAAGCTCTTTCAATAGCTGCAGCATTTTTGGAGATCCGAGCAGTTCATTCGGGTTTGGCACTTTTTTACCTGCAGTGAGCACAAAAAGATTGTCGATGTGAGTCGGCTTGATTAAAACGTCATCGATCGTATGATGCTGACTGAAGAGATAGTCGGTCAATCCGTTTTGACGCGTGCAGTTAAATATTTTGTGCTGTGAAGCACGCCGCAGATCACAATCTATGATCAGGGTCTTTTTACCGATAATGGCAAGCGCCATCCCGAGATTAGCGCATACAGTCGACTTGCCTTCTGACATGGCTGCCCCTGAAACAATAATGGACTTGAGCGGACTTTCGATTCGCGAATAATCAAGCGCCGTACGAAGTGTCCTGAAGCTTTCAGCAAAAGCCGAACTCAGTTGGTCGGTTATCTTCGGCCGTGGCGCATCATCAACGTTTGTTCCGACAGATGTTGATTCACCTGCGTTGTCAGCATCCAGAGCTTTTTTCCGAAATATATTGCTCTTGCTGTACAGGAGACGGTTGAACCGTGCTTGCATGTTCCCTGAAGAAAGGCTTTTTCCGGTGTTCATGACCAAAGGAATAACAGAAAGCACGGTTAACCCAATATCCTTGAAAAACTCTTCATCTTTGATGGTATCGTCTAATGTTTCAACACCATAGGTATAGGCTCCGGCAAGCAGTGAGCCAAGTACAAGGCCCATCAGTATACTTTTTTTCAGGTCCGGTTTTTCCGGCTTGAACGGACGGAACGCTGAACCGATAAGTGAGATGCTGCCAACTTCAGATCCCAGTAAAATTCGGGTTTCATCAAGTTTTTCCTTGAGAAACACATAAGTTTTATTGATAACCTCCCGATCTCTCATCAGTTTGGCGTAGTCCTGCTGTTTCTTGGGCAGAGTACCAAGCTGACTTTCATAGTATTGCTTCAGACGGATGAACTCTCTTGAACTGAAGTTCAGATCGTTCAGCTTACGCTCAATCTGAAGCTTTTCGGAAATCAGATTGAAGCTGTACTTTTGTGCTCGACCTGCATAACCGATTTCGCCAGCGATCTTGCTGCGACTGAGTTGTTCATATCTTGTTTTTACGACATCAAGCTGCTGCCGCTTTGCCTTGACCTCTGCATCATTAATACCTTTATCACGGACTAGTCGAACATATTCGCTTTCACGGCGCCGTATTTCATCCATGATGGTACCAAGCTGCATATTGACACTTTCGGCAATACGCGTACTGATGGTTTTATCGGCATCGGTAAGTTTTTTTTCAAGAAAATCGAGATTGTTTTTGGCAATATTGTATTCGGCGGCTATATCGTTTTGCTTGGCATCCGTCTCAATGAGTTTGTCGAGAAGTTTCTGGGTGTTTCCGGAAAATTCATAGATTTCATGCGACTCCATGTATTTAGCCTGTGCATCATCTGCCTCGGTAACCTTTTTTTGCTGATCACCAAGCATGTCGGCAATAAACCTGCTGGCCTGGGAGTACTTTTCTGAGTTCCGGGTTTTATCGGCCTCTTTGTAGACACGGCAGAGGGTATTGGATAAAAAAGTGGCTTCATCAGGAAAGGGGCTCGCTACCGATACTTTCAAAACATTGGTTTCTCGAACACTCTCCACCTTTATCCTCTGGTTGAACTTTACGGCATAATCCCGCAACACCTCTTCATGAGATTTTTTTTGTACCGGTTTTTGAAAAGGATTGATGAAATTGAACTGCTCCAACAGGCTGGAAACCGGTGATGAATAGTGACGTTTACCAAAGAATTCAAGTGAATCTCTCAGGCCACTATCGTAAAGCTCCGCGACGGCAAGTTCGGCTATAGGCATTGATTTGAGCAGTTCCACATCTTTTTTTATCGCTTTATTATCGACTTCCGACGTTGCACCGATAACAGAGGCTAGCAGATCACCCTGGCTTTTTGGAGTGTTGATCATCATAACTGAAACCGCTCGATATTCGGGAATTTCACTAAAATGAAAAACAAGTGCAGCAGCAAGTGCAATAACAAGAACAAAAAGAATACCATACTTCCTGCGGAAAATTATTTTGAGTATCTCTTCAAGAGTGATCTCATGCACTCTTGATTGTTCATGATTTTGCTGATGATTTATATGGGGGTGTTTATCACTCATTATCTCGGTATGTCTCGCTGGTTATCAATTAACGATTGAATAAATACTGAAGCCTGAAAACGCAATGCCAGCTATGCGTGAAATGATATCGAGATCAAACTTTTTTTCGGGAATGATGATGGTATCGTTCGGTTTCAAGGCTATAAATGAACTACGGTCACCCTCTTTATAAAAATGCTTGAGATTGATCTGGTAGGCCTGAGCTCCGCTTTTATCGGGTTCCTGCCTTGCGACTATTACCTTTTTCAGGTTTGCTGTCTTCTTCAGACCACCGACAAGCGCAAAAATTGCAGCAAAGTCGGCATTTTCACGGACCACAATCTGACCCGGCCGGTTGACCTCCCCAAGTACGTTGATGAGCATAAGGATGTTGCCGGAATCATCAGTAAAATATGAGTTCTGAATAAGAGGATAATTCGGACCGGCAAGAGGATTGTAGTCCTGACGCGGCATGGTGGTTTCCTGTTCGGAAAACAGGAGCGACAAAGCGCCTGGTTCAGCAAATGCCTGAACACTCATACAGGAAACAACCATGAGTTGCCATAACAACATGGCAATCGAAACGGTTTTAAATAAACGCATAGATGACTTCTTTTTTAAGAAACTCATTCGTTAAAACAGCTTGGCTGTCTCAAATACGTGATCAGCCGACTACCCTTTTTATTCGGGCATATATAACCTTTTAACAATGTACAGGGTGTGTATTTTTAAAGTATTAATCCGCTACAATTAAATAACCGGACTAAAAAAACTTTTTACCGGCACTGATCAACCGGGTGTTCAGTCATAAAATAAAGCTCCGCATCCTTCAGTCACAGCTAAAGAATTTGTTGTACTGAACAACACAAACCACAAACAATACAATGCCTCTCGATAAAGCGTCCCTTGACCTGAAAACGGCGCTAACTATGCTATCGCAAATGCATCGTGGATTCAACTAACTCCATGATACAATAGATGGTTAAGCGGCGAACTCTTTCGTTCGGGCATATGGACTACAAACAACTCATGGAATCGGGGGATTTAGAGTATTATTACATTATAATATTAATATCAGGATATAAAAAACTCTTTATAGAAACGCTCTTCTCTGACGGTTAGAATGGATGCTCAAACAATGAAAAGAGTCTTCCTTTACAGGGGGCCCTGAGGTGAAAAAGGATGTATTGTGATTCGGGCAGATATGATCATGTTTGTTTGCCGATGGCATTGCTTCGATTAACAAACTAACGTACCTTGTGGAGTTTAAGAGTAACCCACAGAAAGCCCTGTTGAGCTATAAACCGAATTGCTCGGAGTGTTTCCAGCATTAATGCCGACAGTATGTTGTCAGCAATTCACTCAGAGATATCCCGTTATTCTACCCGGATTCTATTTGTATGTCACCTGTTTTATCTGAAAATCGCCCTATTATTGCTATCGGAGATGTTCACGGATGCCTGTTTTCGCTGAAAAGGCTGATTGAAAAGATCAACCCCCAACATGACGAACAGTTTGTATTCCTGGGAGATTTTATTGATCGCGGAGCTCATTCGAGAGAGGTGCTTGATTATCTTATCAAGCTTGGATCCCTGTACTCATGCCATTACATCATGGGCAATCATGAACTGATGTATCTTCAATATCTTGAAAAAAGCATGCCGCTCAGATGGCCTGAAACCGGAGAAAAGAAGACCAAAAAATCCCGCAACATCTCGAACGACCATAATTTCTCAGAAAAGCATCTTGCTTTTTTAAGCAGTTGCCGATTCTTTATTGAAACTGACAACTATTTTTTTGCCCATGGAGGTCTTGACCCGGAACTCTCAATCAGTGATAACCTCCGGTATTACAAACCGGAAGAGTTCTGCTGGCAGCAGGTGCACATGCATACCTCTTTTCGGGAAAGCCAAAACTATAATTGGGAAAAAACTCTCGTCTGCGCTCACACACCTGTTCCCGTGCCAGTGATGACTGACCGCTTGATTGCAATCGATACCGGTTGTGTCTACAAACAAAACCCGAAACTCGGCATGCTGACTGCTGTTATTCTGCCTGACAGAATAATTGTTCAGACTGAAAACTGTGATTGAGTGGATGAAAATTTATGATATAGTTCTGTATCCTGCCTTCAACTAGAATACCTCTGTAAGTCCAGCTATACCGCGGCTCTCTTCGTCTGCCGTCCTTGCCAAAAAGCCAGCCGTTGTGCGCTTGATCCTTTTCGTAAATAATGACTGTACGAATCATCCAAAGGATGAAATATTAGCATTATTTAATGAGATTAAGTGTGTAAATTAAAAGCAAGTCAAGTTGGAGATTCATAATTGCCGGAATATGTGGAGATCAAATTTCCGCGTGCAGCAACCCTTTGAATATGACGATCATGGCTGATTCACCTCACATTATCCCACCTTCTAAACCACGTCATTACATCATAGTCGTTCATGGCATGGGCGAACAGAAGCTTAATGAAACAGTTCCTCCAGTTGTTCAGCGTTTTGCCGAAGTGAGGCAAAACAGAAAAGAACAGTTTTATGATATCATGCTTCCGGCATCTCTTTCTTCCCAGTCAGTCAGGTCGGATAGCGAGCTCCACGGATGGTCGGAATTCAGGGGAATTCCTGTTGATGACAAACAGAGCTTTGAAGATTTTGATGGAACTCCACCGACTGATACTGCCGGGGAGAACTTCAGGTTCGTTGAACTGTACTGGCAGGATATCCTACAGCGTCATCAATCAAAATTTGCATCCAAAACAGAAGTGTGGTCAAAGGCACTGCTGGATCGTCTGAACGATCCAGGTATTACACCTCAGGAGTGGTTACCTGCATGGGCATTACCAATGCTCCGTTCAATTATTGAAGTTGCAGTTCCACTCAAAAATATGTTGGCATTCAAGTATGCTCCGCAGGTTGATTCTATTTTTAACGGGTTCCTTGGTGATGTGCATCTCTATGGTGATTATGCCCGAACAAGGGGTGAGGCGGTACGTCTCTTTCATGCTGCTCTTGATAAAATCATGTTCTATGACTTTCTTGACTGGAGGATACGGGAACTGACCGTGAGCAGGATTAACCATGAAGTTGTTGTGCCTGGATTTTATGAGAAACCGAAGATTACGATTATTGCCCATAGTCTTGGAAGTATCATGAGCTTTGATGCCCTTGTTTATGCTTTTGCGAAAAAGGAAATACGGCAATCACATTCTGAAAGTATTGAGTTCGATTCCAGTTTTCCGTTTTTCGGTTATGCTGAACCATCTCCGGAAGAAAAAGATTGCTGGAAAAAGCATGATTTAAAATTAAAAAAATTCATCAAGGATACTGAAAAGCAGATAACCGATCATGTGATTGATGAGATTCGTATCAACAGCTACAAAAAAGTATTTGATCGGCTATATGATGAGTTCACTGGAAAAGATTTTATTGAGGAACAAAAAAGAGCATTACTTGAAAAGTTGAACTGTAATCTTGGAGGGGGGTTTCCGGCAACAAGATGGTATATTGATCGAAAAATGGACACAGAAGAAAAGGGAGAACCATCTACATCTTCTGTATTGCATGTTGAGTATTCTCTGGATATTGAAATTAAAAAAAAGCTTTCCATTAATCCTCACAGTTACTCAGATAGTCAACAATTTATTGAGAGGATCAAGGAAAAATTTCATGATGACTTTCATATAATTAAAAGCTTTTTACAACATGAAGATCTTATTGATACAGCTCTTATTGATGAGATTAGCCGGTTAATTGACCTTGAACTTATTGATGATAAAAAAATCAAAATACTGTTTGAAAAAATTGTCACACTGAAAGGGGGTTACTGGAAAAATTTTCTTTCCGGCTTTCCTGAAAAGGGAAAGAATGAAATAAGGCTGTTTAAAACTGCTTCACATGATCAACCTCCGGAAATCAATGATGATATTACATCGTCCACACCTCCTCTTTTATGGAGAAACTGTGTTGATAACTTTATTACACTTGGATCACCAATCGATAAATATGTTGCATTATGGCATCAGAATTATATTCACTTGGGACTTAAAATAAAAGATTATACAACGCCAGCAAGATGGTTTAATCATCTTGAATGCCAGTATGATTTTTCTGGTTCTAATGGAAACAGAAAAATCAAGCATTACAATTTCTGCGATGAGCAGGACCCTGTTGGACATAACCTTGACCTTACCCGCAAAACTGAAGTATATCCGCATATATTTGAAATGAGGGATGTTTCAATGCGCGACATTGTTTTTCGTCGTTATGGATTTCCTGGTTTAGCCCATACGATGTATTGGAAGGATGGAGATTTGTTCAGGGGGATCCTGAGAGAAGTTGTAGACAGAAAAGAAGAGGGTTCATCAACTTATTTTAAAAATGATGAATTCAGGGATAAAAAAAACGCCCGTAAACAGGGATTTCTCTGGGCATATTTTCGCGTTCCTTTTTTCGCCGCTCTGGTAACCGGCGGGATATTAACTTATGCTCTTAATAATATTTTCAATAAAGAACTATTTAAAGGATCTTTATTTCTTGTATTACTTATTCTCTTATGGATAAGGCCTGCTTTTTTGAAATTTTATAAGAAAAGAACAGATGTTGCCAATGTTGAAAAACACTTTGTTGTAATATTATTTAATAATGCATTTACTTCTGGAATATTTCCGAAACTCTTAAAAGCAGCCGTTGAGTGGCGGAGAATACTGGTGGTGCAGAGTGTGGGTGAAAATATCGAAGGGAAACCTGACAGCGCCACTCATCTTGCGCTTCAAAAACCATATGATAAATTTATCTGGTGGGAGTTTGTCTGGAGGTGGAGTTTAAGATTACTTATTGCAATAACCCCGTTTTTAGTTTATGTTTTAACACAAAATCTTGCTGAAACCCCTTCACTCTTTAAAAAGTATCTATTATTAGTACAGAATCAAAATAATATGCTTATTGGGAATATCGTCTTTTTTATAATTGCGTTCTTAGTCGCCTATATCATTATTATGGCGTATATATTTGTTCTGTTTTTTAAAACAAAAAACATGCTTAAGTTAAAACATAAGCCATTGGATTAATATTTTATTCCATCTCTTTTTATTTGAACAATATGGAAGTGACCCCGAAGAACGAATCTTTTCGGGGTTGAGCATGCTCCTCTTTGATAGGTCAATGCCCGCTTGTTTAACAGAACGCAAGTGCAAGTGAACATGCAAGCCTGGTGATATCAGCCATGAGATTGACGGCATCAACAGCGTTGTGCAGGTTTTGTGTTTTTTGTTTGATTTCAGCAGCGGCAATTTCGAGCTCTTTTGCTGTCCGTTCAAACAGCGGCCCGGTTTGCTGGAGTGTTTTTTTCTGGCTGTTGATGTAAGCAAGCATACAGCGGTCGCGATCGGCGATCACTTTTTCCATTTGGCTTTCTGTTTCGCATTTACTGAGTGCCACAGGCAACGCTGCAGTCGCAGCAACAGAAGCTGCACTCAATGCGCCAAGTGCTTCTGCGGCTTCAAGGTGTCCGTCCATGACAATGGATTGTATTGTTGGCTCGTTGATCTGTTTCTTTGAGGTCATGATGATTCTCTTTTTTATTCTTTCCTTAGTGCTTTCTTGAGAGAAGTTCAGTGATTTTCTGGAGTTCGGTGATGATTTGATGTAATCTGGAATAGGTTAGAGCTTCACCTTTTTCAAGCTTTTCATGTTCCTTGATAAGTTCGCGCACAGTTTTGACAGAGTTACCATACCCTTTTTCGATCTGCTCAATCTTGCCTTTAAGACGGTATGTCATGACACCCTCCAGACCATCTCGAATCCGGTTATTTTTTCTGACGATCGTCAAAGCATCGCTGCCGGCCTTAAACCCGATATCCGTTGTCATCTGATTGATCATCGGACTTGGGTCAAGCAATCCATGCTTCCAGAGCAGTTGAATGGCACTTGCCCTGTTCTGGGCAAGATTCTGCTTGAAGGTTGTCATCTGTTTTTGCACAAGAGGATCTTCAAGCAAAATTGAAAGCTTGATCAATCTTTCCCGGATAAGCACGCTTGACTGACTGATCATCTGCTTTTTCCTGGCTGAAAGTATCAGTTGAGCGATTTCCCCTGCGATTTCTGCAGTTGATTTGGAAAGAGTCTTAGTATTATTAACTGTTGCAGCATATTCGTTGACAGCATTCCCAAACCCAATGATAGAGCTTTTGATCTCTGTTGGAGCAGTGTTTGACGCAAGTTCTGAAAATGCCTTGTACACATCAGAGAGTTGGGTAAACACGACTTTTCTTGCCACCAGTTCTGCCTGAACGTCATGATATGCGTCAAGTAAAGCTTCGGGTGTTTCCTGACCTGCATAGCTGTGAAAAAAAATCTCAGCCTCAATAGCGTTGCGGTATTCACAATCGGATGCAAAAATATTTGATATACTTGCTTTGGCAACTTCTTTTCCGGTAGTACCAAGGTTTGCGGCGTTTTGAACGTTCAGTGAGGTACTGCAACCCTCAAACAAAAGAATCAAGAAAAGAACAGGCAACAGTACCCGGAAAGAAAGTGCTCCAGATCCAGGCTGTGGATACGTTATCTTGTTCATGGCACTATCTCCATTGTTCTTGTTGATAAACCGCCAGCTCCCTGAAGTCCCACACCAAAAACCTCAGCTCTTCTTGTGGCCTCTGTTGTGATAACTTCTTTAGATGGTGAACCTGATTCTTCATCCATCACCATGTGTTCACACCAGGTTTGACGCTCCCTGCACCATGCAATTCCGAAATGCCCACCATCCTAAAACATTGTACTAATACAGGTCATGGCGCATTGCCTTGTTTAACCAAGTATTCTCGCCATTCGAACTATTTCGTCGTGTTGGAAAAAGTTACTTGCACAATAAAACCCAAACCCGCAGGTACAGAGATATAGATCTGTTCTACTTGTAACCGGAAATTATCCTCACGCCTGCTCTTTCTTTTTTTCAGCAGGTGAGATACCTGTTGAACGGATACGGAGAAATTTGTTCATAAGATCGAACCAGAACGGAGCTCCCATTGAAACCGCAGTACCAGTTAAAATCCATCCGAAACATCTAACCATAAAGCTATTTTTGTTCGGCAGATATGGTTGCACGGCTTGAGCAGGTAAAGGTTTTGGTTGCACGAATTGAGTGGACGCAGGGTTTGTTACGAACCTGTTGCAGCTCCTGTTTACCATTATACTGTCTTTATCAGATTGATGCCAGCCGAGCGGAAGGGAAAGCTTGCCGATATCTTTAATGAAATCGGCATTCACGTCAGGCAGTTTCTCCCCCGCCAGGCTTTTTGATTGTTCTACAATGGAGGCGCGCAGGGGGGGATAACGGACAAGGGTTTCAGCAATATAAATGGTATCAGCATTAATCGAGACCGTAACAATCGATCCGATAATGAGAAGAATAATCTGCGATTGTCTTTTGTACCAACCACTGATTCTGTCCATAACATCGTCAAACCAGGATTCAATTTTCTTGTGAAGCATGACGGCATCACCATTTGCCTCTTTAATGAACGTTGTCAAGGTCTGATTGAGTTTTTCGTGAAGAGCCGCCTTCTCAAGCTGCATCAACTGCTCTTCCAACTTTTTATGTTGCTCCTGCTGCGGGTTTGCAGACAGAATCAGGCCAAGTTTATCGATAAGTGCTGAGGCAAATATACAAGGAGGGATGTATGAGGGGCCTTTTCTCCCTTTTAAGGGCTTATCCGGTGGTTGAGATTTCTTGCTCAACGCATCAATCAACCCGTGTTCGTAAATCTCTTTCGCTAAATTGGTGCCTGTTTCGTCATACAAAAGAGCCTTAATGCTTTTTGCAAGCATTCGCGAACGAAGCGCCAGGATGCCGGCCATCCATTCATGGATAGCAGAACAAAGCAGTGAAAGCAGCAGATAGATAAAAATCAAGCCAATTACAACATCAAGGATGGTATTCTCTAACATAGCGACCTCCTTAATCTTTGTAACACTTTTTTAACTTAACAGTACAAATTCAGCAGCAGGTGCTTTCCCATATTTCAACTACTGCTTGACCGTATCAGCGTGAGGCTCGGGATATTCTCCCGGTTGATTCTATTCCATGCAACATGATGAACGGCTTAATATACGCAATAGACATACCTGTTTATGATGGCACGCCTTCATGGTGATACCATGCATCGTAACCTCACGGTGTGCGTTAGAAGAGCAAAGTATCTTATACTTGTAATTTACGCAGACAATAGCTCTCATCAAAAAATTATCATCTGAAAAACCAGTAGTTAACTGATTGGCAGGAGGAATTAATACTCTCTTCGATATGATCGTAGCAACCGAGGGAAATAGCCGGAGGTTTTAACGTTTAATACAATTCGTAACCGGATGGCTGTTGATGACCCGCCATCCGGTTACAAAACAGTTATTTCACCATGTAGACCATCGCCGCACCACCCACTGTTGTACCCTGGGCATTTTGCTGCGCTACCTGAATAAGGAACTGCTCACCTTTTTCGACAGTTGCAGGGAACTTCGTCTGCAATGAGAACGGATAAATGCTGTTTGGAGACTTCTCTATCTGCACCGTGACAACGGACTCTTTCACCTCAACATAGCGTTTGTCACCACGCAGAACAACTTCGCCTCCCTTGACAGTCACCTTGCCAGGTTTGCGAATCTTCAAACATTCGAAGCGTGATCCTTTTTCAAGCGTCAGTGTTCCTGTGCAACAGCCCAACCGCGTTTTGACACGGGTACGCTCCAGGAAAACCATCCCATCATCGCAGCACTCATCTTTATTCTGATTCTCACTGCCGGAAGGCTGTGTCTCGAAGTTAACCAACGGGAAGGCGCTGCCGTCATCATCCAGCGCCAGCAGCAGTGGCATGGCCTTGGGCAGACGACTGCGATCGATCATGATGGACATGATACGCTCGGCATTGTACAGACTGCCCGCAATGAACGGGAAACTGGCACCGGCACTTGCCAGCACATCAATAACTGAGAGGTTTCGCTGCGCCAGATTATTGCGGCGGGCACTTATAGGATCACCTGTCAGCGGAGCGGTTGCAAAGGCATAGTCATTGTCTGCATTGACCTGCGCCAGCAAGCATGGATGCCAACCGCTTCCGTTTTGCCAACCGTAAAGCGTGTCGGTTTGTGCGGCTTCAATACGGAATTTCGCTATCACCGTTCCTCCCGCCGGTATACTGGCAAAATTGGCCGTAATGGAAGCAGGACTGACGTGCATTGCATCCACCAATGTCCAATCCTGGGGATAGACAAACTGTGTGCCGACGAATGGCGTGATGCGTGTACTGACGATAACATTGCGGGCATCACGCGGACCATTGTTGGTAACCCGCACGTAGATGTAGTTTGCCTGGCCACGTTCAACATTCTTGGACTGTGCCGGATCGCTCGGTACAAACACACCGTCATCGGTAATACGCACCACGATGTCTGAAAAGTCCCAGAAATTTCCACCGGTGAAGGGCTCCAGCCCGGTATCGCTGGCGGCATCCTTAATGATCACATCGGCAAAATCAAGCGCCCGCAATGCGTTGATGCGCCCATACCCCATCTCCTGATTCCAGGTACCATTTGGATGACCGGGATCATCAGCATATGCGGCCACTCCTACCTTGTCAGCCGAACGTTCGATGATTGCGCGCACCTGAACATTTGTCAGTGTTGGATACAGGCTTCTGATTAAAGCCGCCAGACCAGCAACATGGGGTGTTGCTGCGGAAGTGCCATCAAACCAAAAAAAATAGTCGCCAGCAGTGTCTCCACTGTTAGCATGATAAACACCCGCCCATGTAATAGCTGCGCCATTGTTATTGTTATAGCCATTCATGCCCTGCCTGTCAGTCGTAGGAACAAAAACTCCTGGAGCAACAACAGAAATTTCAGCGCCGAAGTTTGAACCCCATCCTTCACCATCTGGACTTGCAGGACTTTTGCGGTTGTCTATCTGGTCGGATGCACCGACGGCAATCACCAGCGGATTGGTGGCAGGATAAGTAATAGGACCGTTGTAGTTGTGGGTTGCAACACACATTACCACGTCATTGTTGAATGCATTCTGGATTGCCGGATCAATGATTGCATGATTCCATGGGTCCCAGCCAAAACTCATACTGATAATCCGTGCGCCATTAGCTGAAGCCCAGGTGATTCCGGCGGCTACTTCGGTATCGGTCCAATTCTGGAAAGCGACAGGCATGATGCGGCTGTTTCCAGCCACCCCGGCAACCCCGATTGCATTATTGTATGTAGCAGCAACGATACCTGCGCATGCCGTTCCATGATTGCCTGTTGGTGAACCATCAGGCATCATGGTGCCCAGGTTAATGCCAGGCGTTGAGAACTGCAAATCCGGATGAGTCAGGTCACATCCTTCATCTAAAACACATACAACCTCTGTCGAGACGCCGGTAGAGATATCCCAAGCGGTTGTTCCGGCTCCGCCTGCCTGAATGCGGGTCATATCCCATTGCTGAGTAAACAGTGGGTCATTTGGTGAAACCGCCGTTGGCGTTATCATCGGCATCGTTTCTAATTGAACATCAGCCACAACATTGCTACTGGATTCCAGCAAACGCTTTTTGATCTGATATGCATTGATATCACTCGGGTTGGTAATGATTAAATAGTGATAGCCATTCAGATACCTGGTTTTCTCAACCACCTCCTTCAGTGTTGGGACAGCACCGTCGGTCGCCGCCGCGACAATCACATTGTGGAGACCGGATTCACCCTCTTCAAGCTGGCGCTTCTCACGCATTTTAACCAGTACCACATTAGGAAGCGGAGCAAGCAGTCCTTTTCGTCCTTCCTCACCAGACAACCGGTATACTGGGCTAATCCAATCCAGACTTAACTTAGCGGCAGATTCTTCGATTTTTTGGTAACGCTCATCGTTAATTGTTTGATGTGACTGTACCCAGAACCTCTGAGTAGTGTGGTTGACACGTTCGCTCCGAACTACCTTGTCCTGAACATCCTCTTCAAGGGACAGGTCAATCTCTTTGACGAATCGCTCGATCTCCTCTCGTGCAACCGGTTTCTTGAACACCAACAAGAGACGGTTTGTATCCAGAATCAGGGGAGCACCTGAACTGTGAACCATTTGTTGCGGAAAATTTTTCATATTGACTCCTCGTTTTCATGTTTATTTCACTGGATATAAGAAGTAACTAGCCAATTTTTGAAGGATAAAATTACCCTGTCATAGAAAAATTTTACTGTTTCGATACGTCCGGAATTATTTCATTCTTATCACCTCCTTTCACGTTTTAATAGAGATATTAGTTAACTGAAAACCACACGGTTAAATACTCTTCGTTCAAATTGTGAAACCCGGGTTTCGACAGCACTCAACCATGTACCTCTCATATAATGCTTGCTGGTTGTTCTACTGATATCCTTTGGCAAGGTTAATCGATATACCCTGCCCACCATATCTTAAACAGAAATACAGCGAAGGCGTCGTAGTAATCCATTATGCTTAGGCTTCAGAAGCGAACCAAAATAATGGAGCAACATTTATTAGGCATCAAACAGTGTAATGTGACTGCCTGACAGGTTCGAACTGCAATTTTGAATTCCAATGGTGAATGAATACTGCAAAAACAGAATTCTTATGTAACGCTGTAATGATGGGGTACAGCAGGAAATAGCGAAAATTTGCGTTCAGGATACATATTTCAAAACTTCAGGGGAATGACCTGATCGCACTCTTCCCTTATAGCACAATTTTATCACGTCATTATTACTTATAATAGTACAAAAATTACCGACTAAATTCCAAAAAAATTTATCTGGATATTTTTTTCTGACCTATTCGAAGAAGATCCTTGGTGTCATTAGTATGGTTGAAACGGCGAAGCATTGCTCTCTGCAAGGAGTTTCCAAAAAAAGGAACCTGATTTCAAAGCACAATTAGAGCACGTCAAGGTCTGGAATAGCCCGTCGCATAAACTCATCAAAAAGGGGCACTGTGAAATTCAGCAAGCCATGTGAGGGACTGTAAATCATCCCCTTCTTGATGAGCTTCGATCGAACAGGGCTCAAAGCCGTACTGCTTTCGACCCCAAGCATTCCTGAAATATCCGTCGTGTGATAGGGCCCTTGGCCAAGCTCTGCCATTGCACGAAGATATTTTTTTTCTCCATCGGTCAGCCGATCAAAGCGAACCCTGAAGAAATTCTCGTCGAGACGGGTTATAACCTGTTTTGTCGTTTCTTGTACAAGGTGTAACGTAATGGGTGAAGATTCAGACTCATTCCATGCCTGATAACCCCACTCCTGAAGAAAATACGGATACCCTTTTGTCAGTCGGTAAATTTCCTGAAGCGCAGCAGGCTCAAATGCAACGTCCTCTACCCTGACAGGATCCTGTAGCGCTTTTGCGGAATCTTCTTCCAGCAACGGTCCAATATCTGGAAAACTGAACAGCCTTTCCGCATATGACTTTGCATTTCCTGCAAGAGCAGGCAAAATCGGCAGACCTGCGCCAACAAGAACCATCGGCATCTGCCTTTGCTGCATTTTATGCATGGCCATAATCAGGGCATTAAGTTCTCCGCTTGAGAAATATTGGATTTCATCAATGAATATCGCTACGGCACATTGACGCTCCTCTGCCGCCTCCCCGACTGCAATAAAAAGACTGGGCAGATCAGCTTCCAGATCTCCACTGTCTGCAGAACCCTTTTCCGGATCTATGTCCAGACCAAGCTCAACGTCTCCAAAAGAGACCTTTATCCCTCCGACAAAACTCTTCAGCACGGCAAGACCTCGTCGAACCTTGTTCCCGGCGCCAGCCATACGATCCAGATCATACAGCAACGTCCGTAATTGAGGAACCAGCAGAACCGCCAACGGTTTTTGCACTGATGCTTCAATAAAAATCGTCCGATAACCCGCTTGCCTGGCCATGCGCTCCATTTCATTGAGCAGTACTGTTTTTCCAACACCCCGAAGACCGGTCATGATCAAACTTTTCTCCGGCCGTTTTTTCAGAACACGTCCAAACAGAACTGCCGCCTGCTCCAGAACGCCATCACGACCAGCAAGATCAGGAGGAGGAGCCCCGGCTCCTGGTGAAAAAGGGTTTCTGATTTTATCCATAGTAAGCGATTGATAACCTCGAAGCGGGTTGTTTATATCTGTTTATAACAAATTATAACGAAAACACACTATAAACAGCTATAAAGTTCAATAATCAGGAAAAACAACCTTATCAGAAGCAAAAAAAGTTAATCACATCAACAACACCTATTCAAACAGATCCATCAATTACCCATCAATGAAAATTCAAGCCCGGAAAGCAACATACTTCATCAGCTTCCGGGCAGCGTCTTCATCGAACGACGTTTCTTTTTTCGCCTCATCCTTGTAACATTACATTCAATCAAAAAAATTACTCCCGCATATTGATACGGTAACCCATTGCTCGATAACCACGCTGGCGCTTTTCCCACATTCGTGCAAGCTGCGGATGGTCATGCTCGACATAATCGTAGATACGCACCTCACCCTTTCCAGCATGTTCTCGGTGCAGACGACCTGCGTACTGCTGTAATGTTCCATGCCAGGAAACAGGCATGGCAAGCACCATGGTATCAAGAGGGGGATGATCAAAACCTTCACCAATCAGGCGCCCGGTTGCCAGAATTACCCGTGGAACCGAATCATCAAGTTCTGCAAGACCTGCAAGCGTAGCTGCGCGCTGCTTTTTTGTCAACCGGCCATGCAGCAAAAAGCTATGCGGAATTTGATCAGCAAGTACTTCGCGTATCAGTTCCAGTTGTTCTGTGCGTTCCGTCAACACAAGAATCTTTCGTCCTTCGTGATATGCAGCAAGAATATCCTTTGCAATGCTATGGTTGCGGAAGGAATCATGGGCGAGGATACGGAAAACATCCTGAATACCAGATCCCTGGGGAATTACCGGCGAGAACAGATTGAGCGGCCTAACCTCCAAGCTAACTGGAGCATTTTCTGCTTGAAGCGCGCGATGTCTTACCGGGCCGCACTGCATAAAGATTATGGGCTGATGACCGTCTCGACGAATAGGTGTTGCTGTAAGTCCCAGAACATATGCCGCTTTAGACTGCTTGAGAATTGCCTCAAAAGTAAAGGCTGAAAGATGATGACACTCGTCAACAATGATATGGCCATAGCTGTCGAGCA
>JAAXWX010000032.1 GCA_013334755.1 Chlorobiaceae bacterium
GTCACGGAGCTTTTTTTTTGCCCGTTATCCAAGGATCAACATTTCGGTTTTAAAGCAGGTTGATACCACGAACAACTATGATGCGTGAAGTGCTTCCGGAATCGAGACATACACTTAGTCAGACAGCCGTTTTTTAGGGGATTGATTGAGATGGGAGCTCTGGCAAAGCATAACAGCCTGTTATACATGAAATCCGTTTGACCCGCAGCCGCCAACAAGCATAATCAAAGTCGGGCATAGGCGATTCTGAAGCCCTGCGAGATGGAGCTGCGTGATAAAGAATTTTTTGTATCAGTGGCATTAATACTAATCATCCTGTATCAGGAAATGGTCTGTACCTTCATTTCAAGATCTTTGTTGCCTGCCTGAATCTCCGTATTACCAGTAATTATCTGCACAGAGAGACGGGTTGTCCTTGACGTTGTTCCTGAAAAAGATTGAGAAAGGTTTGTGATTTGTTGGGGAAGGAGAAATTAGAAGAGTATCTAAGCAAAAAAGTAATGGAGTTTTCATATTTTCCGTTCTGTACCGGGATACCTCCGGGCATCAACCAGAGATTCTGAAGATGAACAATGCATTCCGACGGGCGGTTCCCCAATATATCAATCAAGAGTTTGACGGCCGTCAACGGGTTGTCATAGAAAATGTTTCACCTGAAATCGACGGGGGCAAGTATCCTGCCAAAACTGTGGAGGGTCAGTGCTTCTTTGTAGAGGCCGATATCTTTGTTGATGGTGCTGATACCATTACAGCCGAACTTTGTTTCAGAACTTTGGGCAGCACAGGGTGGCAGTGCTCACTTATGGAGCAGCAAGGTAACGATCGCTGGCAAGGCTCGATAACCGTTGGGCTTCCGGGTCGCTATGAATATACCGTCAAGGCAAGAGTTGACCATTTCCAGACATGGAAAAAAGGATTATCGAAAAAAATTGATGCAGGACAGGATGTTTCGCTCGATCTGCAGATTGGTGCGCTCTATATTGACGAGGGTGTTAAAAGGGCAGGAGCCGCTGATGCAGCTAAACTGACGCTTTTTGCTTCCCGGACTCGATCGAGTGATGCTGGAGAAGCTATTGCGGCTGCGCTTGACGTCCAGCTTGCTATCCTCATGGAGCGCTATCCAGATAATGCGCATGCTTCTCTCTATGATAAAGTGCTTGCATTAACTGTAGAGCAGAAAAAGGCCGGTTGCAGTACATGGTACGAGCTTTTTCCCCGTTCATGGGGTTCAGAACCAGGTAAACACGGTAACTTCAACGATTGCCGCCGGCAATTGCCGATGATCGCCGGAATGGGCTTCGATGTTCTCTATCTTCCACCCATTCACCCGATAGGTTACACTAAACGGAAAGGAAAAAACAACGCGCTTGTTGCCGCTCCTGGTGAACCGGGAAGCTGCTGGGCGATTGGCAACAGAGATGGTGGGCACAAGGCTGTTCATCCGGAACTGGGTACTCTTGAAGATTTTACAGCATTTGTTACTGAAGCAGAGAAGTATGGTATTTCTGTAGCACTTGATATCGCCTTTCAGTGTTCGCCCGATCATCCCTATGTAATTGAGCATCCACAGTGGTTCACCTGGCGCCCCGATGGGACGGTGCAGTTTGCTGAAAATCCGCCGAAAAGATATGAGGATATTCTTCCCATTAATTTTGAATCTGCAGACTGGCAGAATCTCTGGATTGAATTGAAAAGCATTTTTCTTTTCTGGATTGGCACAGGCGTGAAAATATTCCGAGTAGACAACCCGCATACAAAAGCCTTTCCATTCTGGGAGTGGGCAATTTCCTCTATCAGGGAGGAGTATCCCGATACTGTCTTTCTGGCCGAGGCCTTTACCAGGCCGAAACTGATGGCACGGCTTGCCAAGGTGGGTTACAGCCAGTCATACAGTTACTTTACCTGGCGTAACACCAAGCAGGAATTGCAGGATTATATGATTGATCTGACTTCAGCGCCACTGAAACATTTCATGCGGGCGAATTTCTGGCCTAACACCCCCGATATCCTGCATGAGGAGCTGCAGAGTGGAGACAGGGTTAAGTTTATTATCAGGCTGGTACTGGCGGCAACGCTGTCATCCAACTATGGAATGTATGGTCCTGCTTATGAACTCTGTGAACATCTGCCGGTTGGCGAAGGCAAGGAAGAATATCTTGATTCCGAAAAATATGAGATCAGGCAGTGGGATCTCGACCGGCCTGGTAATATCAGAGCGGAAATTACCCGAATCAACCGGATTCGCAAGGAGAATTCAGCCCTGCAGCAGACTTGTGATATCACCTTTGTGCGTATCGAGGCTTCACCGGGTCTTGAGCATAATCAGTTGATGGCCTATGTCAAGCGGTCGGAGGATGGGAGCAATATTATTCTTACTGTTGTCAATCTTGATCAGTCCGGCAAGCAGGCTGGATGGCTCAGGTTCCCTCTTGAGCTTTTCGGTCTCTCGCATCTCCATCCTTTCAAGGTTGAGGATCTGCTCAATGGTTTGAGTTACAATTGGAGCGGCGAATGGAACTATGTGGAGGTGAACCCGTGGAACATGCCTGCACATATTTTCAGGGTATTGCTTGCCTGAGGAACGATATTTTTTTTAATTCAGTCACCTTTCTATTCTAACGAATTCAACATGTATCAACCCGAACCGCTCTGGTACAAAGACGCCATTATTTACGAGGCGCATGTCAAGACGTTCTATGACAGCAACAATGACGGTGTAGGAGATTTCCAGGGATTGCGCCAAAAGCTCGGTTATCTGCAAAGTCTCGGCATAACTGCCATCTGGCTGCTTCCCTTTTATCCTTCGCCGTTGCGCGATGATGGATACGATATCGCCGACTATATGACGGTCAATCCCGATTACGGTACGATGGAAGATTTTAGAGAGTTTCTTGAAGAAGCACATAACCTTGGCCTTAAAGTGATTACCGAGCTGGTGGTTAACCATACGTCCGACCAGCATGCATGGTTTCAGCGTGCAAGAAAAGCTCCTGCAGGCTCTCCTGAACGGAACTTCTATGTGTGGAATGATAATCCCGACAAATATTCAGAAGCCCGTATTATTTTTCAGGACTTCGAGGCTTCCAACTGGACCTATGATCCCGTTGCCGGTCAATATTTCTGGCACCGTTTCTATCATCACCAGCCCGACCTGAATTTTGAAAATCCTGAAGTGCACAAGGCGCTTCTCGGTGTGCTCGATTTCTGGCTTGGTATGGGAGTGGACGGGCTTAGACTTGATGCGGTACCCTACCTTTATGAGGAGGAAGGGAGCAACTGCGAAAACCTTCCCAAGACTTATGACTATCTCAGGAGGTTGCGTTCCTATGTTGATGAGCACTACCCGAACCGCATGCTGCTTGCCGAGGCCAACCAGTGGCCTGAAGATTCAGCAGCCTATTTCGGGAAAGGTGATCTGTGTCACATGAACTTCCATTTTCCCCTGATGCCGCGCATGTACATGGCACTCGCTACCGAAGACCGTTTTCCAATACTTGATATTCTCGAACAGACTCCTGAAATTCCGGAGAACTGCCAGTGGGCCTCATTTCTTCGCAATCATGATGAACTGACGCTTGAAATGGTGACTGATGAAGAGCGCGACTACATGCGAAGGGTCTATGCCAACGATCCCAAAGCACGTATCAATCTCGGTATCCGCCGCCGCCTTGCTCCGCTGATGGCCAACGACCGCCGAAAGATCGAGCTGATGAATATCATGCTGTTGTCGCTTCCCGGAACCCCTGTGCTCTATTATGGTGACGAGATCGGCATGGGCGACAACTACTATCTTGGCGACAGAGACGGTGTACGAACCCCCATGCAGTGGAACTCTGACCGCAATGCGGGATTTTCGCGTGCTAATCCACAGCGGCTTCAGCTCCCGGTTATCATTGACCCGGAATATCACTATGAAGCGGTCAATGTAGAGGTACAGGAGAGCAATGTCAATTCCCTGCTCTGGTGGATGCGCCATACAATTTCAACGGCTCACCGCTACAAATCGCTCAGTCGCGGTACCATTGAGTTTTTGCAGGTGAGCAATCCCAAGGTACTGATTTTTATTCGTCAGTATGAGGATGAAACCATGCTTAGCGTGATCAACCTTTCAAGAAATGCTCAGGCGGTAACGATTGATCTTTCCCGTTTTGACGGGTTTATTCCCGAAGAGGTTTTCAGTTTGAACCGTTTTCCGAAAATAAGGAAAATACCTTACATGGTTGCCCTTGGTTCTTACGGTTACTTCTGGCTTAAGCTGGTCAAGGATGTTGAGCATACTGATGGTCGTCCTTATCTGGATACCCCTTTTGCCATACTTGCCCGCTGGCCAAGCCTCTTTTTGGCCAAAAGTCGCGAAATACTTGAAACGGAGATATTGCCCCAGTACTTCAGGATGAGTCGCTGGTTTGGCGGAAAGGCGCGTAATATCATGCGCATCTCCATCATTGATACTATTCCTGTTGCCGGAATGGCAAAGGCGAAGCTTTTGATGACTGAAGTACGTTATTCAAGTGGTGAAAACGATCTCTATCAACTACCGGTCTGTTTTACATCCCTTTCCATGATTTCTTCTTCTGACGATAACTTCTACAAGAGGGTAATTGCAAGGGCCTCTGTCGGTGATGAAGAGGGCTATCTATGCGATGCAACCTTTGACTCCCGGTTCCTGAACCAGCTTTACCAGCTTGTTACCGGTAAGGAGTTATGGCAGGGCAAGGCAGGGCTTGTATCCGGCCTGAAGTCCATGAGGATTGATGAGATTATTGAAAAACCAGATGGTGGAGCATCCGAGCCTTATCTGATGGGGGTTGAGCAGACGAACACATCAATCAGGTTTCAAAACGATCTCTGTCTGAAGCTTTACCGCCGCATAGAAATCGGAGTATCCCCCGAGGTGGAGATGTGCAGTGCGTTGAGTGATCATACATTGTTTGATAACCTGCCGGCATACCTTGGCTCGTTGAACTATGAGCAGAGTCGCACAAGCCGCTACTCACTTGGTATTCTGCAGCATTATGTTAAAAATGAAGGAGATGCATGGCAGCTTTCTCTCGGGCATGTAAAACGTTATTTTGAAGATCTTCTTGCAAAAATCCACACAGGTATTGTCTTGCCGCCAATGCCTGCGCTGTCTGGTGATCCTGTACAGCTTCCCGAAATCATGCATGAGCTGCTTGGTGAAGCCTATCTTGGCATGATTGAAAAGCTGGCAGAACGGACCGCAGAAATGCACCTCTCTCTGGCCTCGCTTGACAGCGATCCGACATTTGCTCCGGAACCATTTACCACGCTTTACCAGCGTTCTATTTACCAGGCAATGTGCGAACAGGTTAAACGTGCGGTTATTCTTATACGTGAAATCATGCCCCGGTTGGCTCCTGAGCAGCAGCAGCTCGCATCCCTTTTTGTCCAGCAGCAAAAACAGATTTTGCAGCAGTTTGATCCAATCAGACTCGAGAAAATCGATACACTCAAAATCAGAATTCACGGTGATTATCATCTCGGCCAGGTACTCTTTACCGGCAAAGACTTTGTGATTATTGACTTTGAGGGTGAGCCATCCCGCCCACTCTCCGAGCGAAAAATCAAGCGTTCAGTCTTCCGTGATATTTCAGGTATGCTTCGATCCTTTGACTATGCGGCATTCAATGTACTGCAGCAGGGGAGCTCTACTTTCCGTCCTGAAGATCGGCTTGCCCTTGAGCCATGGGCTGACCGATGGAGTTACTATGTTGGCCAGCACTTTATCGACAGCTATTTTGAAAAAACAAAAGGCAGTGATATTGTTCCGGTCGATCCGAAACAGCGAGAACACCTTATGCGGGCCTATTTGATGAACAAGGCGGTATATGAGCTTAATTATGAACTCAACAACCGGCCTGAATGGGTGGGAATTCCGCTTCGGGGCATTTTGAAGATTCTGGAATCGTAATGTGAATTCTGACGGGGAGGGGCTTCTGTCGTCGGGCAGTTCCCCTCCTTTTAAGGCATAGGATGGTATATCGGGAAAATGGCTACACAGGAACATACCATACAAACATGGGTTTCCGGGAAGTATCTTGTCCGTTTACCTGTACACTCCCGACCGGCAACGCTTTTTGCAGGGTTTCATGGTTATGGCCAGACTGCCGAAGATGAGCTTAAACTGCTTTGCGCCATTCCCGGCTCAGAGCACTGGCTCTGTTGCTCAATTGAAGCACTCCATTCCATTTACACACAGCATGGTAATACCGGCGCAAGCTGGATGACCAGCCGTGACCGCGACCGGCATATAGAAGAGAATGTGCGATATATTGATGCAGTTATAGATCGTATCAGGGGACTCTATTCCGTGAATGACACTCTCAGCTTCCACGGCTTTTCTCAGGGGACAGGCATGGCTTGCCGTGCAACCATTTTTGGACGTCATCCTGTGGACAGTCTCATGCTTCTCGGTGGAGATATTCCGCCCGAACTTGCCATAAGCAGCTTCAAGGGCAGGGTGCATCTTGCCCGTGGCACCCGTGACCATATTTATTCGCAGGAGCGCTATGAGCAGGATGCTGTGAGACTGCTGGAAGGAGCTGTTCCATTTGTTACCTGCAGCTTTACCGGCGGGCATGGCGCAAATGATGCATACTTCAGTGCTGCAGGGGAGTTTCTTACGGTATTTTGTAAGAAGGAAACATGATGAATCTTTAAAATTATTTGCCCCAATAGGGAGTGCGCTGCTTGCAAGGATCTTTCCGGCAGCATAAACTATTCTGGATGTGCCAGCAGTGTGAGGTTTACAAGGGATTATATTCTTGAAGATCGGCACGATTTTACAATCAGAAACAAGAATTTTTGTGAGTCGGATACCGCATCTGATGCAGAGGTCAACCGATAAGAGCTGGAGTTGATGAGAGAGCATCGAGCCAATGACTCCGCTGCAGGTTTCAACCGGTGACCGAAATTTATAGGTTCGTATTCTTGGCCTTGTTCCAGAGCAGATCCAGCTCTTCCGGGGTGTACTCCTGCCAGTTGCGGTCTGATGCCTGTACCTGTTCTTCAAGGTGGCGGAAGCGGCCCATAAACTTGTTGGTGGCTTTGCGGAGGGCATCTTCAGGGTTGGCGCCAAGAAAGCGACTGTAGTTGACAAGGGTGAAAAGCAGGTCTCCGAACTCCTCCTCTTGCTGTTCTTTGGTGGCAGCCTCTTTCAGCTCCCTGACCTCTTCGGCAAGTTTATCGAGCACACCCTCGTCACTGGGCCAGTCGAAACCAACGCCCGCAACCTTTTTCTGTACACGGTAGGCGCGCAGAAGCTCCGACATTGCGTTCGGCACCCCGTCAAGCAGGCTCTGGCGTCCTTCACTGAGCTTGAGGGTTTCCCAGTTTTGCAGCACCTCCAGTTCGGTTTTTGCTATGACGTCACCGAAGACGTGCGGGTGACGGCTGATGAGCTTGTGGCAGAGCGCTTCAAAAACATCGGCAAAGGAGAAGGTTCCCCGCTCTTCTCCGAGGAGAACCTGAAAAGAGAGATGCAGAAAAAGGTCGCCACACTCTTTTTTCAGTTCGGTTTCATCCTGCTGGTCGATGGCATGGATCAGTTCGTAGCTCTCTTCGAGCAACAGGTGGGCCAGCGACTCCGGAGTCTGCTTTCGATCCCAGGGGCACTCCTGCCGCAGGACCTTGACAAGACCAAGGGCCCTTTCGAACTGTTCTGAAAGGGTTCGCTCTCTCTGCGCGACGATGTCGGCTTTCAACTCTTCTGTCGCTGTTTTTTCAGCCATTGCTTTAAGGTATTTTCTCTGTTTTGCGTTTCAACTCAGGCTGAAGTTACGCTTTCTTGCCGCTATTTCTGTATACTTCCGGGAGAGTGTTCAATGTCCATTGCACTACAGCATATAATTTTTATTTCTGAAAAAGTCATGACGACGCCCATCATTTTGCCCCGGCAGGAAGCTCCTGTTGCCGCCATTGCCACACCGGTTGGAGTTGGCGCTCTTGCGGTGCTGCGTATCAGCGGCATGGGGGTTTTTGATATCGCCCAGAAGGTGTTTCGCAAAAAAAACAACCCGAACTTTCGCTTTGCTGAATCGAAAGGGTTTCGGGCCCATTTTGGTATGGTGCATGACAGCGAAGGGCTCATTGACGAAGTTGTTGCCCTAGTGTTTCGTTCACCAAACTCCTTTACTATGGAGGATATGGTTGAGTTCACATGTCATGGAGGCCCTGTTGTTGTTCAGCATATCCTTAAAGTGCTGCTTGATGAGGGGTGCAGGCTGGCAGAGCCGGGTGAGTTTACCCGGCGGGCATTTTTGAACGGGCGGATTGATCTTCTGCAGGCAGAGGCTATTGGCGAAATGATCCATGCGCGCACTGAATCAGCCTTCCGTACCGCAGTGACCCAGATGCAGGGAAAGCTTTCCCTGCGGCTTGACGCCATGCGGGAGCAGCTTTTACGCTCATGCGCCCTTCTGGAGCTTGAACTTGATTTCAGCGAGGAGGATGTTGAGTTCCAGAGCCGTAAGCAGCTTCAGGAAGAGCTTGGAGCTATGCAGGAAGAGCTTCTCAGTCTTGTCGATTCCTACCAGCATGGGAGGCTGTTGAAGGAAGGGGTTGCAACGGTGATTGCAGGGTTGCCTAATGCAGGCAAATCAACCCTGCTCAATGCGCTTCTTGGTGAGGAACGCGCCATTGTGAGCCATATGCCGGGTACGACCCGTGACTATATCGAAGAGTGTTTTCTCCATGAAAAAACGATGTTCCGTCTGACCGATACGGCAGGCCTGCGCGAAGGAGGAGAAGAGGTCGAGCATGAAGGTATCCGGCGCAGTTTCAAGAAAATTTCTGAAGCTGACCTGATTGTTTATCTCCTTGATATCAGTCTTGACGGGTACCTTGATGAGGTACCTCTGATCCGCGATCTTCTTGAGCGGAACAGCAGTGCCCGCATGATTGTGGCGGCCAATAAAATTGACCTTACAACCGAGAGCCAGAATCGGCTGAAGCAGCTTCGCGCAGCGACCGACTGCGATGTTTGCGATCTGTCGGCAGCGAAGGGTGAAGGGCTTGATCAGCTCAAGTCTCTTATGAGCAGTATGGTTGAAGGGCTTGACAAACAGCATGAAGCAAGTGTGCTGGTGACCAGCCTGCGTCACTATGAGGCACTCCGCAACGCATCTGATGCCCTCGCAAACGCACAGGAACTTATCATCCGCCAAGCAGGAACAGAACTTGTTGCGTTTGAGCTTCGTTCAGCCCTTGACTATGTGGGAGAGATTACCGGCAAAGTGGTCAGCGAGGAGATTCTGAACCTTATCTTTGAGCGATTCTGCATCGGAAAGTAACGAACTGATCGATTCATCCTGCACGGATGAGGGATGCCGTACAGGATGGGGAACGTGTCAGCTCTGTGTATAGGTGTGGACGCTGTTCTGTGCCGATGGGAGATAGTTGACTCCGAACCAGCAGACCAGCAGCACAACAAAAGCAAGTGCGAGATACCATTGGAGCTTGCTGCTGTCAATTTTGTAGCGGAAAGCATGCAGATAACCGAGATAGGCCAGCCAGGAGAGGAACGCCCAGGTCTCTTTTGGATCCCAGGTCCAGTAGTGGCCCCAGGCCTCTTTTGCCCACAGGGCACCGAAGATCAGACCGAAGGAGAGCAGCACAAAACCAAGCAGTGCCAGGTAGTGTGAGACGGCTTCTCCGGCATCATTCCCCTTGTGCCTCACCTGCATGTAAACGTTGTGGAGTGCGGTAACGGAAGATGCAGCAAGAAGCACATAGCCGACCAGATAGACGATGACATGTGGAATGAACCATGGGCTCTGAAGGGCAGGCATCAGGGTTTTATCAAAGACTTCAGGATGGAGCATGTTGATGACGAGAAAAAATGTGGCAAGCCCCATGCAGTAGAATTTCAGCCACTCAATCTTCCAGCGGTATTCGACCAGAAAACCGACAAGAGGAATGAGTGCAGCATACCATAGACGTGTTTCACCAAGTGTTCTAAGTGGAGGACGGTCGAGGAGTGACCAGTAAAAAGCGATAAAAGCTGCCATGACCAGCGCTCCTGAAAAAGAGATAACAAAAGCAGGAATTTTCAGAGATGGAGTGCGGCGGGCAAAGAGGCTGAGCAGTGCTCCAATTGTCCAGCAGGCGATAGCCAGTAATGCGGCCGTGTTAAAGTTCATTATCATGATGCACTCTCTGTTCGTTTAATGCCATTCCAGAAAAACAGAATATTTCCTGCCATAATCATAAAAAAGCCAAGATAAACCGCAGGTAACCATGGGTCACGGATCACTTCGACCAGGCTCAGCTTTGACCAGCGTCCAGCTTTCTCATCATACCCCATCTGGTAGAGTTTCCAGTCCATAAATGTTACCGGCTTGTTTACTTCCAGATTTGCCATGACTTCATGGCTCTGATTATCCTGAACCGTTACGGCTGAGCGGAATGATTTTGGTGTTCCCGGTACCAGGATAAGAAAGAGGTTACCCAGTGCTGCCGCATCGGGCTTCAAGACCGGGCTTCCGGTGCTGATCCATGTTTCCCGCTGAACCGAGCCGGCGCTGATCCTGATTTTTGCATAAGGAATACCGGTTGAGCGGTCTGCTGGTTGAGGAATGCCCTTTTGACCGGGAAGTGCAAAAGGGATATAGTCAAGCACAAGAACTTCGAGTCCCATCCATGATGCAGTAGCACCCTTCCGGACTTCAATAATAGCTTGTGACTTGTTCATCAGGAGCTTGTCGCTATGCGGATCATAGAGCAGCAACTGGGGTGGATACTCTTCAAGGGAAAAGTCATGAAGGAAAACAGAAAATGGGAGATGCTGTGGAGTATCGCTCTCCATTGTATAGCCCAGATTACTCGCCTTACCCTCCTCAATCGGAACTATAAGTCGCTGCAGGTCGGAACTTCCGAAAATGCCGCATGAAAGAGCAATCCAGAACCCGGCATGAAAAAGGATAAACTGGATATTTTTCATTTTGAACGGTACCAGCTTCCATGAAAGCGAGAGGCCGAGGTTGGCAAGAAAGAGGATGATGGTCAGTGCAAACGGCCAGCTTGAAAAGATATGGTTGATACCTGATTGGGCTGCTAATGAGCCTGATGAAACAGCTCCCTGTGGAACAATACCACCGATCAGTGAAAGGAGTGCAATCGCAAAAATAAGGGAGAGTCCAAGAGGAATTCCTCCGAACCATTCCACAACAGGGGTATTTCTGAAGCCAAGGCCAATGCTTAACACCAGAGTTGCAAAGAGTGAAAGAGCTATGGCGTTGACTGGTAAGCGAGGCAACGCCAAACCGCTGCCAGATGTAGCTAATTCAATGAGAAAGCCTGCAACAACTGCTGCAGCAGTAAACAAAACGGATTCCTTGAACTCCCAGGGAGTTTGAAACCAGCGACGTCGGACAACGGCCATAATGACTACCTGAACAATGTTATTAATGAAAATGCTCTGCGGGCTACAGTTCTCTCTTTGGTTTCCTTTGAGCGGTGAAAAAGTTATTTCTGAAACAGGTGGTCATGACTTCGTGCATGACTGCACCGGATAGCTATTATACCGGATGCGTCGACTATTCGTTGATCTCCCTGATACTTTTTATCGACTTATTGACGAATAGAGAGGTCAACAAAGAGCTTAAATAATCGCAATCTGTTTTAAATAAATAAGATAAGAAAAAGCGAAGTATTGTCAAGCAAGCAAATATACTGGAGACTCACTATATTATCAAACAATCGTTAACTTTTTTTCGCTCATTGAGTAATCATGGCTTTTTTAATCAAGGCCAAGAATCAGCGTCGTTATACCAGAGTATATTAAACATAAAGGTAGATACCGAAATACCGTTTCGGATACTTTGCGGTATGCTTCGGGTCGGGGGAGTCGAACAAAATTTTTTTTGGAGTTATAAAAAGATTTTTTAGATTAAACTTGGCAGGGTAGGTGGTTAGGTTTTAAGTTTTATGCGCATAGCTGCGCTTTTTTTTTTGCGGAAATCATTAACAATCGTTATTTTGGGTTTGATTTATATGGCCAATGCCTTGGTCTCTCGTTATGATCGGCTTTCATTAAGGAGTTTTCAGGGATATAGATCACGCTGCCACGCTCTTGCTCGCTTGTCTTTTTGCTCTTAACTGCCATTTTTTTTGCTTTTTTTCTCAAAAAAGCCGTTGTTTATAACAATACTATATGCTGTATTCATAGATTTTTTTTTGATTATATAGTGATTTATTGCTGATAGTTGCTGCCCATTTTGATTCTACGGTGTACTTAAGTTCTGCGTTGTTGGATGTGATTTTCAGAGGAAAGCGGTGAGGGGGTTAAAAATATTTTATCTCTTTCATCCCGTGCTTCCTCGTTTATTAAAGACTCGATCTTTCATCTCTGTCTGGCTTTCTGTATGCACATCTTTGTGAAAATCAAGGATTTGTGCATTGGCGAGAGTTGCTTTTAAAGGAGTTGCCCTGATGCAGTTCCAAGGATTTTTGTGTCTCGCGTAGTTTTAGGAAAAAAATCAATCATCTAATCACTAATGGAGTGGCGTATGAAAAAACTGACATTTGCATCTATTGTTTCTGCCTGTATGGTTCCAATCCTGTTCTATAGTCAGGAAAGTTCTGCCATCCCGGCGTTTGCAAGAAAGTATCAGACATCCTGTTTCACTTGTCACTCCGGCTTCCCGACAAGAAACGCTTTTGGTGAAGCCTTCAGAAACAATGGCTATCGCTGGCCAGGCGGAGAGGATGAGGAACATACCAAGCAGGAACAGCTAAAAATGGGTGCTGATGGCTGGAAGAAAACCTTCCCTTCATCACCCTGGCCTACTGACATCCCGGGATTCGCTCCTCTTGCGCTTTGGGTTAGAGGAAATGTGGTGAATTATTCTGAAGCAGTAAAAAATCCTGCAGGAACGGTTGTTACCCCAGAGACATTAAATTATGGCACTGGGCCGTTGGGCACTGCTACATTGTTCTTTGGCGGCACAATGGGTGATAATTTTTCTGCTTTTGGCCAGTATAATCTTTCGGCAGCCACTACTGCTCCAACCGGGCATGTCATATGGGCTTTTGCTCCAGGAGTCAATCTGAGTCTTGGTAATGGGTTTACTGACTTTGCCTTTGGTAGTGCAATCTCGACATATACTGGTGTGTTTCCTTCCACTACACTCAGCAATGGAGCTGAATTCACTTATGCAGCAGGAGAAAAAACTGGCGGCGTGAAAATTTTTGCAGGCCTTGCTCAAGCTGGAACTGCGAATACCAATAAGATTGATGACATCAAGTATGTCAGGGTCAAGTATAAAATTGGTGGCGCAGGGTTGTTGAGTGGTGCTGGCGGTGTGTATGGTAACGAATATGTCGGTCTTGACAATCACCTCGCTATTGGCGCAACGTTAGTGAGTGCCCAGAAGAAAGTATTGACAACGGCTTCAGCCGTCAATTATGCTGGTGAGAC
This sequence comes from Chlorobiaceae bacterium, assembly GCA_013334755.1. Classification (GTDB taxonomy): domain Bacteria; phylum Bacteroidota; class Chlorobiia; order Chlorobiales; family Chlorobiaceae; genus Chlorobium. The sequence goes on from JAAXWX010000032.1 coordinate 13,439, forward strand.
CTTGGTGTATGGCGCGGATCTTACCGGAAACGTGGGTAATTTTACTGGAGGTGTTGCTGTTAGTAAGGATCAGGATCTTGATTTGACGAACCTGAGGGTTGATGCAGGGTATTTTGTCTATCCTTGGATGAAAGCTGCCGTTGTTTATACAAGTCTAAGGGATGGAGAAAATCCAACTTTAGCTACGAGCTTGACTTCTTACCTCAGAGCTAATCTATCGCTTGCGGCAACCTATACTTATCGTACAAAGGAGAGGCTTACTCCTACCAGTAATACCCAGCCCGATACCTTTAATGTTCAGGCTTCATGGTCTTTTTGAGTGGGTTGATGACTTAGGGTAGCTTTTAGGTAGAGCAAGGCATGTTGACCGAAAACATGATCGCAATGTCCGAGTGAACATGCCTTGCATTCTATTCTGTTTAAATTTTTCAATGCTTTATGTGTTGTTGGCATTGATATCAGGTTGTGTGTTAAAGGTGTGCCTGCAGGCTGGGGGATGTTTTTCCAACCATTCATTTTCCATGTGTTGTGCGGGCACGTCTTTTTATCTCGTCCTCTCAGAGAACAGGTTTGTTTTAAAGAAAAAGGTCTCATTGAAAGCAAAAAAAAAGCTGCTATGCAGGATGACAGAGAGCTCGTAACCGAGCAAAAAGAGAACATCATTGACCAGGGAGAAGCTGGAGCTGGCCAGGACGAGTCAAGCGCCAGAAGGAAATTTCTCACACGGATTGGCTGGGGCGGCCTTGCGGGGTTCCTCGTTATAAACTCAGCGGCCTTTTTGCGGTTCTTTTACCCGAGGGTGCTTTTTGAACCACCATCACAGTTCAAGGTTGGATTTCCCGATGAATATCCTCCCGGACAGGTAAACTCCCAGTATCAGAGGGAGTTTGGTACATGGGTTATCCGCCTCCAGAATGGAGATTTTTTTGCCATGGAGACGAAATGCACGCATCTTGGCTGTACACCAAGCTGGATGGAGTCTCAGAAAAAATTCAAGTGTCCGTGTCATGGGAGTGGATACTATATATCAGGCTTGAACTTTGAAGGGCCCGCGCCACGGCCGATGGACCGTTTTAAAATAAGTGTAGCTGAAGATGGTCAGCTGCTGGTTGACAAGACCATCAAGTTTCCGGGTGTTCCAGGGAAAGAATCGAATGAGGTTTATCCTCAGAGCTTATTGAGAGTTTGATTGGTATTCGGATAATTGAAATTGAACGAACATGGTTACCGAAGAAAAAATAAATGAAATTCCGGATCCATCGACACTGAAGAGATCTGCGGGTTCAGGCAAGCGTGCTGCAGCAAGGGTTATTTCCGAGCTCTGTACGGGATGCAGGATCTGCGTTCAGACCTGTCCATCAAAGTGTATAAGGATCGTCGAATCGGCGTTGAACTTTAACGGGATCGCCGAAGTCGATGAGCGATGTACCGGCTGTAACATCTGTGCGATTGATTGTCCGTGGACTGGTGTTGTGATGATCAACCCGGATGGTTCGCGCAAGTCGGAGGCGGAGTATGAGAGGCAGTTAAAGCGACTGCGCGGTTATCAGTAAACTGTTTAGTAAACAAAATGTGACGGGACTATGAAACGCCTACCAGAGATAACCGACAAGGTTAAAAAAAATCTGATATGGAAATCCATATTCAGAAGAGATTACCGAAACACCATACGGGACAGGGCACAGGCTGTTTTCGGTAACGTTTTTCTCCATCTCCACCCTGTGCAGGTTCGCGAAAGTGCAGTTAAACTCCGCTTTACCTGGGGAATGGGAGGCATTACTTTTTTTGCCTTTATTATTCTTGTCATTACGGGTGTCGTATTGATGTTTTATTACCATCCATCAGTTGACCAGGCATACACCGATATCAAGGACCTTGAGTTTCAGGTACCATATGGTGTTATTCTCCGTAATCTGCATCGGTGGGGAGCACACTTCATGGTTATTGTCGTCATGATTCACATGTTCCGTGTTTTCATGACAGGCTCCTACAAAGCGCCCCGTCAGTTCAACTGGGGTATTGGTGTCTTTCTGCTGGTCTTGACCTTTCTGCTGAGTTTTACGGGTTACCTTACCCCATGGGATCAGCTTGGGTTCTGGGCAATTACAGTTGGAACAAATATGGGAGCTGCCACACCGTTTCTGGGATATCAGGGCCCTTTCAGTGAGTTTTTGCACATAACGCCGTACAATGATATCCGTTTTGCGCTTCTTGGAGGCGCCCAGGTTGGTGGAAATGCACTGCTCAGATCTTACATCTGGCATTGTGTCGCAATTCCACTAGTCTCAATTATCCTGATGTTTGTTCATTTCTGGCGAGTCAGAAAAGATGGCGGAATTTCAAAACCTCAAAAATAAAAGACCGGGCAGAGCCGAATATGAATCCATTTATTGAAATCATTACCCAGCCCGATAATATCGCCATCGTGATTATGATCATCATGGTGAGTTTTTTCATGGCATGGGCTTTTCAGCAGGCTTTTGAGAATGACAGGCGTCTTGCAGCCGGCCTTCCGGTTGAAGGCGAAAATGACAACTTTGTCGACACATTCAAGCCTCTTGTACGTATTGAGTTGATTATTGCTCTTGTTGTCATGGTCGGTCTTACCATATGGTCGATAGCCATTGATGCTCCATTGGAAGAGATCGCGAACCCGACGATAACACCAAACCCGGCCAAGGCACCCTGGTACTTCCTTGGTCTTCAGGAGCTTCTGGTTTATTTCGATCCATGGCTTGCCGGTGTTGTGCTGCCTTCCTTGATTGTGGTCGGCCTTCTGGCAATTCCTTATATCGACATCAATCCGAAAGGGAATGGCTACTACACGTTTGCCGAGAGAAAGTATGCAATCATCATTTTTTCATTCGGCTTTTTTGTGCTCTGGCTTCTCCTGATCGTGATCGGTGTTTTCTTCAGAGGTCCGGGATGGTTGTGGTACTGGCCATGGCAGGAGTGGGATCACGCGAGGGTTGTTTTTGAGCCTACAAAGGATCTGACCAGCGTTATCGGGATTGATTCACGTTCCATTCCAGGAATTATTATCGGCGGGATCGTCGTGGTTTCCTATCTCGTGGGAGGGATGGTTGCACCCTATCTTTACTGGAAGAAGAACAATCCGGAACTGCTCAAGCAACTGGGTATGGTCCGTTATATCACGATCACCTTTCTGTTTGTCACCATGATGTCTATACCGATCAAAATGATATTACGGCTGGTGTTTCTTGTGAAGTATGTATGGATCATCCCCTGGTTTGGTGGCATTAACTTTTGATCACGGGTATACGGTAAAGGGTCATTCTAAAAGTCCAAAAAAAACTGCTGAACATGGCGAATGAGAATAAAAATAATTCATCCTACAGAGTCTATATCTTTGTGTTTTTCAGTCTACTCTTGCTTGCTCTCTCCTTTTGGGTGATATGGGATGACGAGTTTGGACTGAGACCATGGAAAAAGTATCAGGGAGAGTATAAGGCACTGAAGCACGAACAGCTTGACAGGGAGTATCGCAAGGCTGTTGTTGAATTCCAGAGATCGGGAGGGCATAAAAGGCTTGCCGAGCTGGAAGCGAGACTTGAAAAAGCTGAAGCTTTTTTTCAAAGCAAGGAAAATAAGGAGAAGTTTTCACAACTGACAGCAGAGTTTGATGCCGTTCATCAGAATGTGGCGCGCAACCAGAAAGAGTTGCAGAATGCACGCGGCCAGTTTCTTGAAACGGAGTATTACTTCACCAAAACCCAGAAGCCGGAATACAAGACGAAGATGGATGAGCTTCAGCGCCAGATAGACGCTATCTCACTCCGTGGGTCGACGCTTCAGAAGAAGGAAGATGCTCTCAAGAGCTCATTGTCTGCTCTTACAGCGGGGACTGCAGGACTGCGGGCTGAAATTGCAAAAATGAAGAGTGGTCTTGAAGAGAAACTTGAGAAGATTGCCAACAATGACAAGGTTCCGGTTGAGATCAAGCAGGTTCATATCAAGGATATAGACAAAGCTGACCGCTGCCAGTCATGCCATATCGGTATCGATGGCAAGCGGCAGGTTTCCCGTGTTCAGCCATTTACCCGTCATCCAGCGAGCTTTGTCTATATTGATCATCATGATCCGTCAAAGTTTGGATGTACCTTCTGTCACCGTGGACAGGGTCGCGCAACAACCTCTGTAGCTAAAGCACATGGCAAGGTCAAGCATTTTGATGAACCGATGCTTGATGGTGATATGACCCAGACTTCATGCCTGAACTGCCATGGAGATATCAAGGGGCTCCGTGGTGCAGAACAAATTGTAAACAGCACGGAACTGATTAAAAAGTATGGCTGCTATAGTTGCCACAAGATTCCTGGTTATGAGACCGTTGGTGATGTCGGTCCCGTTTTGACGGAGGTCGGTACAAAGGTCAATTATTCCTGGGCTGTAAAATGGCTGCTTGATCCGAAGAAATATTTTTCGACGGCCCGTATGCCTAAATTTTTCTTCACACAGGACCAGGCTGAATCGATTGCCGACTATCTCTTCAGCATGTCTGGCACAACGCGACATGATGTTGATTATTCCGGAGCTGAGCCTGATGCAAAGCTGGTTGAGCAGGGCAAGGCGCTCTGGAGTCAGGCTCGATGCAATCTTTGCCATACTACCGGCGGCAGGGGCGGCAACCATATCAAGGTCTATGCACCAGACTTGAGCAAGGTGGGAAGCAAGGTTAACAAGGAGTGGTTATTCCGCTGGATCAAGGATCCAAATGCCTATTTCCCAGGCACCAAGATGCCGCGCTTCCGCTTTACTGATGCTGAGATCAACTCTCTCGTAGAGTACATCACCAGCGAATACCTGGATGATGAGGCTGAAGCAAAGTATGCACAGCCTGTTGAAATCAAGGCAGCTTCAATTACGAAAGGAAAAGACCTTATCCAGAAATATGGTTGTTACGGTTGCCATAAGCTTCAGGGAATGGAGGAGATGGTCCAGATAGCTCCATCACTTAAGCGCCAGGGTGTCAGTTTCCTCAGAAAAGATGAGATGCGTGAGAAGATCGGAACTGAGCTCTCCTCAATTGGCAGCAAGCCGCTTGAGATGCTTGATTTCGGAAAGCTTAAGAAGTCCATTCCGAATGACCGTCTTAGTTATCTCAAGCAGAAACTGAGAGATCCGAGAGGGTACCGGCTTGGTCTCAGGATGCCTGATTTCCGCCTTTCTGAATCGGAGGTCAATGAACTATCTGCTGTGCTTTACGGATTTACCGATGCAAATGTGCCGGTACGGTTCATGGTACCATCACGCCAGGAGCTGGATCGGATGGCAGGAGTAACAGGGTATAAATTTACTGGTGACTTTGCCAAGGTCATTGCTGATGTCAAGTGCACCAACTGTCACTCCATTCGTGGCATAGGAGCGGATTATGCGCCTGATCTTTCTATAGCCGGCAGTAAACTTCAGGAGGGATGGATCCGTAATTTCCTTGCTAACCCTGATGTTATCCGTCCGCTGCTGCAGCAGATGCCGAAGCTTGGTCTCAGTCTTGGGAAACCAGCGGCAAAGATTACCATGCCGAAGTTTAATCTTGGCAAGCAGAATGTTGAAGATACCAACAAATCGGATGTCGATGTGGTGATCAACTTCTTCCAGCAGGAACTTGTTACGAGTGATATTCCAAAGGAGATACCGGTAATCACCACCATGACCTTGCCCGATCAGATCAACAGGGGTAAGATGCTCTATGACAATAAGGGGTGCAGGTCGTGTCATCAGATTGGTATGGATGGTGGTGCTCTTGGGCCCAATTTGTCGAATGTCGGTAACCGGTTATTGCCTGGTTATATTTTCAAGCATCTTGAAAATGCACGCAAATTCAAACCCGATATTGTTGAACCTAATTATGGTTTTTCCGAGCGGGAACGAATTTACTTATCTAACTTTTTGATGACCCTGAAACTGAACACGAAGTGATGCAAAAAACCTTAAAAATCAGGAAGTTCGCCATTCTCGCAACACTCTCATTGCTTGTGATTGCGGGATGCGGCAAGAAGCCGGGCCAGTCAGGGAAAGCCGATTCCAAAAAGCCGATGACTGCAGTTGATTCTGCAGCCACGGCAGCAAAGGTTCCTTTCGCACTGAAAGAGGGTAAGCGGCTTTTCTCACACTATTGTGCAGTCTGTCATGGAGAGTCAGGTGACGGAAGCGGCCAGTACTATGGGTTGACACCCACGCCTGCCAATTTTACCGACAAGGCTTTTATGAAGAGCATGTCGAACGAGAGACTCTTTAAGGCGATAATGGAGGGTTCTGCTTCGGTAGGAAAGTCGAACATGTGTCCGCCCTGGGGAAAATCGTTCCAGAGCGAAGAGCTTGAGTTCATTGTTCTTTATATCAGAACTCTTGCTGCGAAATGATGTGTTTCTTCAAATTGTTTTGTTGTATATCTTGATATGTGAGGATATTTATTTCGTAACAAAAACCAAAAAAATGGAGTTTGACATGTTGAAAATCAAGAGTAAATCGCTGAAAACCGCATTGCTTGTGAGCTGTTTAGGGTTCATTTCCTCGAATGCTTTTTGCGCCGGGACAGTTTCAGGCACGGTTGATGCTGCAATGCCAAAGTATAAAAAAGATACAGTGGTCTACCTGAAAGGGTTAAAAGCGGCACCTCAGAAGGCTGTCATGGATCAGAAAAATCTTGTTTTCGTGCCTCATGTGCTTGCTGTACCTCCGGGTTCAACCGTTGATTTTATCAACAGTGATAAAGTCAACCACAATATCTTTTCAGCGGATGCATGTAAAAAATTCAATCTTGGAACCTACAATCCAGGAATGTCGAAGTCAGTAATGTTTGATAAGCCCTGTGTGGTCAACCTTTTGTGCAATGTGCATTCCGAGATGTCCGCTTACGTTGTCGTTACTGAAAATCCCTATTTCAGTGTGACCGGCGCCGATGGCAAGTTTACCATCAAGAATGTTCCTGCAGGTACCTACGAGATCACTGCCTGGAATGAAAAGCTCAAACCTCAGGGAAAAACAATGGTTACCGTTGCTGAGGGACAGGTTGCATCTGTTGCTCTCAAGATGGCAAAATAATTCGTTCCTCTTTGTTAAAAAGTAATGAAAAGAAGAGGTGTCAGTTGAATTTGACACCTCTTCTTTGTACTGTTTGATGAAAGATATTCCCCTGTATTAAGTGTATTTTAAGCTGATATTAATTGTACTTTAGGGTTTTAGTGGTTATCCTTCCTCAAGCTTGCTTTATATCGTTTTATTTTTTTCTGCGTATACCAGGGCGGCTGATTTTATTATCTGCAGTTGTGCGCAGTCTTTTTTTTGTGGGGTTTGCATGTATCCGATGATATAAAATTATCTACATACCGATTGGATTCTTTATTCAGTTTATTTACGATCTGTAGGCGTATTGAGTTGTATCACATATGATCATCATGTCGGTCAAGATGATGGTTTCAGGTCATATTTTACAGCTATATATTATACCGCAGTTTATTCTTCAATCAATTTTCATAATCAAACACGATGCATATGTTAACTATTCGGTTGAAAAAATTCAGAAGGCTCCTTCTTGCCTCTCTCGTGTGTTTGAGTTTCAGTGGGACATCATATGCGCTGGAAGCGGGAAGCAAGGCGCCTGGTTTTAGTCTGCCGGGTGTGCAGGGGGGCATGGTGGAGTTGTCGAGTACTGCAGGCTCTGTTGTATATGTGGATTTCTGGGCATCGTGGTGCGGACCATGCAAACAATCGTTTGGGTGGATGAATGCAATGCAGGATAAATACAAAGCCCAGGGGTTGAAGATTATCGGTGTTAATCTGGACACTAAAACTGAGGATGCAAAAAAGTTTCTGTCACAGAATCCTGCCAGATTTACTGTGGCTTTTGATTCCAAAGGGGCGACACCGAAAGATTATGGTGTAAAGGGCATGCCGACCAGTTTTCTCATGGACAGGAATGGCAAAGTTATCTTTCAGCATTTAGGGTTTAAAGAAGCTGATCGGGAAAAGCTTGAAAAAGAAATCAAGGCAGCATTGGAGGCAAAAAAATGAAAAAATATCTTATGCAAAAACCGCTTTCTGCTCTTCTGTTCATGATCATGCTCGCTCTTTCGGGCTGTTCGATAGGACCGGCTGTACAGCCATGGGAAAAAGAGACGCTTGCAAGGCCTGAAATGACCTTTGAGGGCGATCCGCTTGATACGAAGTACGTCGAGCACATCTATAGCAGCAAAGAGGCGGCTTCCGGCGGCTCCGGAGTCGGTGGTGGCGGTTGTGGTTGCAATTAACGTAATTTTAATTTTCAGGATACTCCTATGAAATCGGTCCCGACAAAAAAAACTCATGTTATAGGCGCAGCACTGTTTGCCGCTGCCATGGCACTGCCCTTCTCTAACGCCGCCTTTGCTGAAGCGGCACCAGAGCGTGGCATTGTTGCCTTCAAGTACATTAATTACGAAGATAGCCAGCCCGGAGT
>JAAXWX010000079.1 GCA_013334755.1 Chlorobiaceae bacterium
GGCAGCCTGCATCCGGCAAGCCATGAGACGATAGAGAAAAAAATGCACTACATCTATCAGGACGGACGCCAGGTTTTCAAGGCCGCCGTCATTGCCATGGCAGAGGTTGCCGGTGAAATTATGAGCCGCAACAACCTCCGTGCGGAAGATATCGACTACCTTGTGCCCCACCAGGCCAATCAGCGGATTATCAACGCTACGGCAGAGCGGATGGGCATTGATGACAGTAAAGTTGTCTCTAACGTTGCCCTGTACGGCAACACCACAGCAGGAACCATACCAATCTGTCTCGCCGAACTTGACGAACAGCAGAAACTTCACGCCGGATCAAATCTTGTACTGGTCAGTTTTGGTGCAGGCTATACCTGGGGCGGCATCTACATAAAATATCAGTAACATTTCACCTCTTTTTTGAACAATCGCATTCATGAAGGCATTTGTTTTTCCTGGACAGGGTTCACAGTATTGCGGCATGGGCCGGGACATTTATGAAAATTTCCCCGCTGCCCGCGCCATGATGAAACGGGCAGACACGATTCTCGGCTATGCAATAACCGACATCATGTTTTCGGGCAATGAAGAGGAACTACGTCAGACCCGGTATACCCAGCCGGCTGTTTTTCTGCACAGTATCGCTGTTGCAACCTTGCTCGGAAGACAAGATATTGCCATGACGGCTGGACACAGCCTCGGCGAATACAGTGCGCTTTGCTTTGCCGGCTCAATCGGTTTTGATGATGCCGTACGTATTGTAGCAAAGCGGGGCGAGCTGATGCAGAATGCCGGCACGCAAAACCCCGGCACGATGGCCGCCATTATCGGGATGCCTGACAGCTCTCTGGAAGCTCTCCTTGCAGAGGCAGGCAAAGAGGGAATTGTTCAGGCAGCCAATTTCAACTCCCCCGGACAGGTTGTCCTTTCCGGTGAGATTGCCGCCGTCAAAAAAGCCGTAGAGCTTGCCCCGTCCAAAGGAGCCCGTATGGCAAAAGAGCTGGTCGTTTCAGGAGCATTCCACTCTCCACTGATGAAGCCTGTTGAAAAAGAGCTGGCTGCCGCTCTTGCCGAAATCGATATCAGGGATGCTGACATACCGGTCTGCATGAATGCAATTGCAATTCCGGTAACCGATGCCGCTGAAATCCGAAAAAACCTTATCCTGCAACTGACCAGTTCCGTGCTGTGGTCACAATCTGTTGAGAAAATGGTGCAGAATGGTATGACTGAGTTTATTGAAATCGGCCCTCAAAAAGTTTTGCAGGGTTTGATCAAACGTATTGATAAAACAGTCACTATCCGCGGCATTGACACAGCTGCCGACATTCAGCCTCTGGTTTAATAAATTTTTCATCGTCAACGAGGCTATTAACATCAACCGACTGAAACTATGTTTGAAGGGAAAATCGCTCTTGTCACTGGTGCTGCCAGAGGGATCGGGCAGGCCATTGCTTTTGATCTGGCTGCCAAAGGCGCCGATATAGTCGTCTGCGACATCAAAGCCGAATGGCTGACAGAAACAGCTGAAGGCGTTGAGAAACTTGGCAGAAAGGCATACTGCTTTGAGCTGGATGTCACCAATGCCGAAGCCGTACAGAACGGTGTCAATGACATTGCCGCCGCAACAGGGAGAATTGACATCCTTGTCAACAATGCTGGCATCACCCGTGACGGGCTCCTGATGAGAATGAGCGAAGAGGACTGGGATGCCGTGCTCACGGTCAACCTGAAAGGGACATTCGTCTGCACCAAAGCGGTCAGCCGCATTATGATGAAGCAACGTTCCGGCTCGATCATTAATATCGCTTCTGTTGTCGGACTCATGGGCAATGCAGGCCAGGCAAACTATGCCGCATCAAAAGGAGGGGTCATCGCCTTCACCAAGTCAGTCGCAAAAGAGCTTGCATCCCGCAACATAAGGGCAAATGCCGTCGCACCGGGATTCATCTCGTCGAAGATGACCGACGCACTTTCCGATGAAGTCCGCCAGAAAATGCTCGATGCCATTCCGCTCGCCAGTTTCGGCACACCGCAGGATGTAGCCAATGCCGTTGCATTCCTGGCCAGCGACCAGGCCTCATACATCACCGGTCAGGTTATCAGCGTCAATGGCGGTATGGTTATGTGATTTGGGCAAGCTTATTTTCTTTGTATATTGTTTCACTTTTTCAACATTTTTTATCAATAACCAACTATTAATCAGGAGAACATGCAATGACTGAAGCAGAAATCAAAGATAAGGTATACGATATTATCGTCAGCAAGATGGGCGTCAACAAGGATCAGATCAAGATGGAATCAAAATTTTCCGATGATCTCGGTGCTGATTCACTTGATACCGTTGAACTGATCATGGAGCTTGAAAGCGAATTCGGTGTGCAGATTCCTGATGAAGATGCCGAAAAAATCAGCACCGTCCAGCAGGCTATTGATTACATCGTCAAGAAATAACGAACACCTCCGGAAAGCAGGCAAAAGTAAAACAAGTTAAATCATAACAGATGGGTCAGGAGCGTAAAAGAATTGTAGTTACCGGAATCGGGGTTTTAACTCCTGTAGGTCTTTCCAAAGATGAGTTCTGGGACGCACTCTATAAGGGAAAAAGCGGTGCTGCTCCAATTACCTATTTCGATGCATCTGATTTTTCCACAACCTTTGCCTGCGAACTTAAAAATTTTTCAGCAACGGACTATATCGACAAAAAATCTGCCGACAGAATGGATCCCTTTTGTCAGTATGCTGTAATTGCTGCTGCCCATGCGTTGGCGGATTCCGGACTTGAACTCAAGGAGATTGACCCGCTGAGAATCGGTGTCGTACATGGATCGGGAATCGGAGGTATGACCACCTACGAACAACAGTTCAAGAATTTTCTCGAACGAGGTCCGAAACGGATCAGCCCTTTCTTTATTCCCATGCTTATCCCCGACATTGCTGCCGGGCAGATTTCAATCCGCAATGGACTGCGGGGTCCAAATTACGCAACAGCATCAGCCTGCGCAACGTCACTCCATGCCATTATGGACGCATACATGCTCATTCAGGCAGGTATGGCCGACTATATGGTTTGCGGTGGATCGGAAGCTCCGATCACGCAGATGAGTGTTGGAGGCTTCAACTCGGCAAGAGCACTCTCTACAGCCAACGACCGGCCACAACAGGCATCCCGTCCTTACGACCGTGACCGCGACGGCTTTGTCATGGGCGAAGGGGGAGGATCGTTGATCCTTGAAACCCTTGAATCAGCCAAAGCCCGGGGAGCCAAAATCTACGGCGAAATTGCAGGAGTAGGAGCGACCGCCGATGCATACCACCTGACAGCGCCACACCCTGAAGGCATAGGAGCTGTCAATGCCATGAAAACAGCAATCGAGATGGCTGGTATTACGCCTGACCAGATCGACTACATCAATACCCATGGCACATCAACACCACTCGGTGATGTTGCTGAAATCGCTGCCATCAAGACCACTTTTGGAGAGCACGCCTACAAACTCAGCATCAGTGCAACTAAATCAATGACGGGCCACCTGCTTGGTGCGGCCGGCGTTGTTGAATCGATCGCCTGCCTGCTTGCCATGCAGCACCAGACAGTTCCTCCAACTATCAACCTTGATAATCTTGACCCGCTGGTTGACCTGGATGTAACACCAAACAACCCGAAACAACGCTCAATTGAATACGCACTGAACAATGGCTTCGGATTTGGAGGACACAACGGCTCAATCATTTTCAGGAACGGTACATCGCTCTGACAAAACCATTTTGCCTCCTGTGGAGCAACTTTGGAAAAAAATCACCTCCTTTGCCTTTCATCGAACAGGTGGAGATACTGACTATTCGGTGGATAGCACTTGCAGTACCAATACAACGAATAAAGCTTCCGGAACAAGTACCTCCCTTTCGCCTGAAACCATTGACTACCTGCGAAAACTTGCAGGGGATCCGGGCAGCAATATACAGCTTTACCAGACAGCCCTGACCCATCGCTCCGTTGTCCATGACCCGACTACATCCGGCCTCATCGAATCCAACCAGCGCCTTGAATTTCTCGGTGATTCTGTTCTCGGCATGCTGATTTCCGAATACCTTTTCAGACGCTTTCCTGAAAGTGCAGAGGGTGAGCTTTCAAGCAACCGGGCAAAGATTGTCAACAGCCGATCTCTTGCCGGTTTTGCAAGAACTCTTGGTCTGGGCGATCATCTTATCCTCGGTGAATCGGCTGATCACAAAAAAATCAGGAACAGTGAATCCGCACTTGCTGACGCTTTTGAATCACTCGTCGGAGCAATCTATCTTGACAAAGGAGTCCGGACCGCTTTCGACTTTGTCGTCCGGCATGTCATTGAACATGTTAACTTCAATACCATTGTAGCCGCCGAACATAACCATAAAAGCCGCCTCATCGAATATACCCAGTCTCGCCATCTGCCCCCACCCGTCTACACGGTGATATCTGAAGCAGGAGCGGAACATGAGAAAACGTTTACAGTCGGGGTGACCTGCAGCGATCAGCTCCTTGGAACAGGTACCGCCCAGAGAAAAAAAGATGCCGAACAGCTTGCCGCCAGAGAAGCAATGAAACGAATTACCACAGAACAGAGTAGCTGAAACAGAAAAATAACCCGCTGGGTGACACTTTTTTTCTGATTGTCTTGAGCTTCTCTTCACCTTCTTCTATATTTAATAACAGCAGATCATAAAGACAAACCGCCACTCTTGAAGCAATACCATGAGAGAAAAACTGATTTTTGAACTTTCCCGCGAGGGGCGCAAGGGATACAGCCTCTCCGGAAACGATGTTCCTGAACTTCCTCTGGAATCCATTCTCCCCTCGAAATTTCTGCGCTCTGAAC
>JAAXWX010000033.1 GCA_013334755.1 Chlorobiaceae bacterium
TTCTTCATGCTGGTACAGACAACGGCAATTGCCGGTTCCGTCATTTTCGGCTTTGTAACTGATAAGATCGGGCCGAAAAGAACCATTGTCATAACCCTCATGATCTGGTTTGTTGTTGTTATTGCGGCTATTTTTGCGGATAATAAAGAGCTCTTTTTTTATACTGGAATGCTTGCCGGGATGTCCATGGGCTCATCACAGGCCGCATCCCGGTCCATGATGGCCCGTCTGACACCTCAGGAACATGTGACCGAGTTTTTCGGATTTTATGATGGCACGTTCGGTAAAGCTTCAGCGGTAGTCGGCCCGCTTGTCTTTGGATTGGTATCGGCTCAGGCTGGCAGCCAGAAAGCCGCACTTGCAGCGCTGCTTCTGTTTTTCACGCTTGGGTTGCTGCTGATGACCAGGGTACGATCTGTCGGAGTTGCATGTTCCAGTGAAACGTAATCCGTTTTTCCAACGCATGATCCGGTAAGGCAGGAAGGAAAAAAAATGAAGAGATAGAATGGGAGGAAGGGAGAGTGAAAAAATCGAAAGCAATAAATCGCACTGAATTCAAACGCTATGTGCGTGTTTTTGTGCCTTTTTTCCTGAAAAATTTCAGTCATGACAGGATTTTTCTCGGCGCCGGTTCTCTGGCTTTCCAGACGCTGCTCTCAATTGTTCCGATTCTGGCCGTTATTCTTTCAATTCTGAATGTTTTTGTTGTTTTTGCCCCTTTCAAGCGCTCTATTGAAGATTTTCTTGTCCAGAATTTTGCGCCTGGCGCGGGTACATTGCTGAATCAATACCTTACGGATTTTATCGGAAAGACCGCCAGCGTGCCGGTTCTCGGGGGGGTGTTTCTGTTTATTATTGCACTGTTTCTCATTTCAACGGTTGATCATACTCTCAATGAGATCTGGGAGGTACATGCGCCCCGCAAGGCCCTGCAGGGTTTTACCCTGTACTGGACGGTACTGACACTTGGACCGGTATTGATCGGCACCAGTCTTGCAGCAAGCTCCTATGTCTGGTATACCGTGTTTACCGAAGGGCCCCTGCTTGAAGTGAAAACCCGTCTCCTTTCCTATTTCCCCTTCATCAATTCTATACTTGCATTTTTTCTGCTCTACATGCTTGTTCCCAACCGTCGGGTAAGGTTTATGCATGCCTTTTCCGGTGCGCTGCTTGCTGCAGTGCTGTTTGAGCTGTCAAAGAGATGGTTTGCTTTTTACATTACCCATATTGCAACATTCGAGCATATTTATGGAGCATTGTCGGTTATTCCCATGCTTTTTTTCTGGATCTATCTCAGCTGGATTGTCGTACTGACCGGAGCAGAATTTGTATTCTGTCTCGGAGCTTTCAATCCGTCAGGCAAAGCTGCTGAATTATCCAACCCCTTGCGTGGGGTTCCCGAGATTCTTGCGGTTCTTGCTTATATATGGAATGGCCAGAAAAGTGGCGGCGCCATGAACAGTAAAAAGATTATGAAGGCTGTTCACGGGGTAACTCCTTCCGGTTTAAGAAAAATTATTGACATGCTGCTTGAAAACAATGTGATTCATGTCACAGTCAACGGTAATCTGGCTTTCAGCCGCGATCCTTATCTTTTGACGCTTTATGATCTTTATGCAATAATTCCATCCGGTTTTTCCTGGGATGAAAACGGTTCGCTGATTTCAGAAGGTAATAGCGTACATTTGAAGGCTATCACCCAGGGAGTTACAGACTGCCTGAAAAGCAGCATGAATATGCCCGTCGTCACTTTGTTTGAGGATATTAATTAACAGCACCATGAGTTATCAGGTCATAGCCCGGAAGTACAGGCCGACTAAATTTGCCGATATTACCGCACAGGAGCATGTCACCCATACGATTCAGAACTCTCTTCGTATGGGCAGAGTCGGACATGGCTATATTTTTTCGGGATTGCGCGGTGTTGGCAAGACCACGGCGGCAAGGGTGTTTGCCAAAGCACTGAACTGCCAGAAAATGATGGAGGATCCTGAATACCTTCAGCAGGTTACTGAACCTTGCGGGGAGTGTGAAAGCTGCAGGGACTTCGATTCGGGTACCAGTCTTAATATTGCTGAGTTTGATGCCGCATCCAATAACAGTGTTGATGATATCCGCACACTTCGGGAGAATGTCCGTTACGGCCCGCAGAAAGGCATTTACCGTGTCTATATTATCGACGAGGTGCACATGCTCTCCATTGCCGCGTTCAATGCCTTTCTGAAAACGCTTGAGGAGCCACCGCCTCATGCAATTTTTATTTTTGCTACAACGGAACTGCACAAGATTCCGGCTACAATTTCTTCAAGATGTCAGCGTTTCAACTTCAAGCGGATTCCGCTGGACGAGATTCAGAAGCAACTGCAGCTGATCTGTGATGCCGAGCAGATAAAGGCTGAGGCTGATGCCCTGCAGCTTATTGGGCGCAAGGCTCAGGGTTCCATGCGTGATGCGCAGAGTATTCTTGACCAGGTTATTGCATTTTCAGCCGAGAACGATCACACGGGAAGTATCAGTTACCCTGGTGTTGCTGAACTGCTGAACTACATCGATGATGACCACCTGTTCGAGGTTACTGATGCTGTGGCTGAGCGTAGTCCGCAAAAAATGCTTGATGTTGCTCAGTTTGTAATCAGAAACGGTTATGATGAACAGGATTTTCTTGAAAAGCTGGTCGAGCATTTACGGAATTTTCTGGTTGTACAGAATCTCTCTTCTACCCGTCTAGTTGAGCGACCCGATGCGATCCGGGAGCGCTACAGCCTGGATGCCGCAAATTTTTCTCCTCTTGCAGTCATGCTGATGGTTGATTTTCTTCTGCAGACCCAGAAAGAGCTTAAGTTCCAGTTCGAATACCAGTTTCGCTTCGAGCTTGCGCTTCTGAAGCTTATTGATATCGTGCATGCCGATCCTGCGGCAGCTTTGGCGGCGGAACCACAACCTCAACTGCAGGCTCAAAAAAAAAAGTACCTGACCAGCCGCTGAAAAAGCAGCCATCTCCTGCTTCGTCTCATTCCGTACCATCACAACCAGCCTCATCCGGGCCTGCTCCAAAGCCATCTGAAAGTTCAAAGCTTGATCTTGGTTCATGGCAGAAAAAGCTCTCAAGTTTTGCTTCTAATCCCGCATCGAAAGAGCATCTGGTTAATGCTGTATCAGAAACCGCGCGTCATGATGGTGCTGAGGCTTTTGCCCCTGTTGCTGATCTTGCAACGCTCAAGGTTGAATGGCATCAGTTTCTTGAACATGTTGCCAGAAAAACCCGGAACTTCATGGCAACCCATCTTCAATCGTGCGAACTGGTCGCCTGCAGTCCGGGCGGAGTGCTTGATATTGCCTGCTGCCGGAAGTTTTCCTATGAAGAGCTTCAACAGGAACGGGTAATTCTTCAGCAGGAAATTTCGGAGTTTTATGCCCTGCCGCTTAAGCTCCGTATTCTCTATGATGCAGAAAAAGATGCCTGTACAAAGGAGAAGACGGTCTTTACCCTTTTTCAGGAACTTTCACAGAATAATGAGGTCGTCAGGTTCCTTGTAACCGGGTTTGGAGGGGAGCTGGTCTATTGATGATGGTCGTGCGGGTTTTATAAATGAGAAAAAATCTTCATATTCATGGGTTTAAGTTTTTCAATTTCACCATACAAAGGACGATAGGAATATTATGAGTAAAGCTGCAGGTAGCACGCAGACTCTGAAAAACCGGTTCCGCTCTGATTATTGCGGGTTATTGAGTCCGGAGCGAGAGAATGACTCAGTCAGGCTTGCCGGCTGGGTTCATAGAAAACGGGATCACGGAGGGCTTATCTTTATTGATCTGAGGGATCATACCGGTATAAGCCAGCTTGTAATACAGCCCGAGCACCACGAGCTCTTTGCACAAGCAGAGCAACTGCATGTGGAATCGGTTATCTGCGTTGAAGGTGTTGTTGTCCGGCGTGCTCCGGGCGCAATCAATCCCCGCCTGGCATCAGGTGAGATTGAGGTTGTTGTCGCTCAGATCTCGGTCGAAAGTAATGCATACCCGCTGCCGTTTCCTGTTGCCGATGACGTGCCAACTTCAGAAGAGCTTCGTCTGAAGTACCGTTTTATTGATCTGCGACGTGAAAAAATTCATGAAAACATCATATTCCGCAGCCGCCTGACCGCAGCGATTCGTCGCTATCTCCATGAGAAAGAGTTTATCGAGATACAGACCCCGATTCTTACATCGAGTTCACCTGAGGGAGCACGTGATTTTCTTGTTCCAAGCCGCCTCCATCCAGGTAAATTCTACGCACTGCCACAGGCGCCTCAGCAGTTCAAGCAGCTTCTGATGGTATCAGGGTTTCCCCGTTACTTCCAGATAGCTCCCTGTTTCCGCGATGAGGATGCACGAGCTGACCGCAGCCCCGGTGAGTTTTATCAGCTTGATATGGAAATGGCTTTCATTGAGCAGGACGATCTCTTCACTATTCTTGAAGGAATGATCGAGCATCTTACCCGGACCATGTCGCACAAACGCATTGCGCAGTTTCCGTTCCCGAGGATCAGTTACAAAGAGGTGATGAACCGTTTCGGTACCGATAAACCGGACCTGAGAATTCCGCTTGAGATCAGTGATGTCACATCGCTTTTTGTGGGTTCAGCCTTCAAGGTTTTTGCAAGCAGTACGGTAGAAGGTTCCTGTGTCAAAGCTCTTGTTCTCAAAGGGCATGGCAATGAATCAAGGCTTTTTTACGATAAGGCGGAAAAAAGGGCAAAAGAGCTTGGTTCCGGAGGTCTGGCCTATATTCAGCTCAAAGAGGAAGGGCCAAAAGGACCTGTAGTCAAGTTTCTTTCTGAAGCGGATCTCTCAAACCTCAAGAGTCACCTTGGCCTTGAAACCGGAGATGTTGTCTTTTTCGGGGCAGGGAAGTGGGAAGCGACCTGCAAGATCATGGGAGGCATGAGGACATACTTCGGTGAGCTTTTTGCTCTTGATAATGATGAACTTTCTTTCTGCTGGATCGTCGACTTCCCGATGTATGAGTATAACGAGGAAGCCAAAAAGATCGACTTTTCCCACAATCCATTCTCCATGCCGCAGGGAGAGATGGAGGCGCTTGAAACGATGCCGCCTCTTGATATTCTTGCCTACCAGTACGACATTGTCTGTAATGGTATTGAGCTTTCAAGCGGTGCTATCCGTAACCACAAGCCGGATATCATGTACAAGGCTTTTGGCATTGCCGGATATGCAAAAGAAGAGGTTGACGAGCGGTTCGGTCACATGATTGAGGCCTTCAAGCTTGGGGCACCACCTCACGGAGGTATCGCTCCGGGTCTTGACCGGCTTGTCATGATACTCTGCGACGAACAGAACATCCGGGAGGTTATTGCTTTCCCCATGAACCAGCAGGCTCAGGATCTCATGATGGGCTCACCGTCGCAAGTGACGCCCGTTCAGCTCAGGGAGCTGCATCTGAAGATAGACCTGCCCAAAAAACCTTAAAAGAAGAAGTACATGAAAGCAAAAGAGTCTGGCATTGTCAGACTCTTTTGCTTTATGGGATGTGCAATGGTGAGATAACAACAATGCAGGGAAGTATGATCCCTGATTAATTATTTATCCTTCCTTTTTTTTCAAGAAAATAACCCTCAGTAGTAGTACTCAGTTGAAAGCTTATTGGTGAATCGATTCATCGCGTAGTTGACGAACCATACCCAGTTCAGCGGCTTGCCTTTCATGCGCTGCAGGATTGAACGCCCTTTATAGACCTCTTTCTGGAGCTTGACAAAGTTTTCAAGCAGTTTCTCACCTGTCATTTTGCTGGGTTCAAACATGTAGTGGTAGGTGTCGTATTTATCCCAGTCGAAGTGACGTATGCGGGGCTTCATTTCATCAAAATAGGGGGTTCCGGGGAAGGGGGTTACCAGCGAGAAGACCGGAAACTCAATCCTGTTTTTCATGATGAAGTCGTAGGTAAGCTGGAAACTCTCTTCGGTATCATTATCGAAGCCGAACATAAAGTATCCCTGTATGGCAATTCCATTCTTATGGAGATTGCTTACCACCGTTTCATAACTTCCGAGCCTGTTTGACCCTTTTTGAACGCTTTTCAGGGTTTCAGGATTGAGCGACTCAAACCCGATGCTCAGCAGATCGCAACCTGAACGCCCGGCCAGTTCGGCCACTTCCGGCTTGTCAAGAAAGTTCATGGAGATGTTGGCATTCCAGTGCACGCCGAGTTTGGCCATCTCTTCAAGCAGCGTCATGAAATACTTGGGCCTGAAGCTGATATTGTCGTCCATGAAGGAGAAATTGATTTTCTCCTTTCCAAGCCGTTGCTGATGATAACGCATCTCATCAAGTACGAGATCAAGCTCCCGGTAGCGGTAGTTTTTTCCGTATATGGTTGGTGTTGTACAAAAGTTGCATCCAACAGGGCATCCTTTTGTTGCAAGAATGGGAATAAGAGAGCTGTATTTTTTTGCAGACTTTGATGACAGGGCATAGCTGAAGTCGGGCCGGTGCATTGCGCTCATCGGCTTGAGCTCTTTTGCCCGGTAGACGCTTCGCATCGTTCCTTTCAGCACATCAGTGGCAAGCTCGGTCCAGATCGATTCTATTTCACCATAAACGACACTTGTACAATGCAGTGAGGCCTCATCATGCAGCATGGTGGGATGAACCCCTCCAAGAATTACTGTTTTACCCTGACGCAGGGCTGAATCGCCGATTCGATAGGCCTGGGATGCATTGAGCGTCCGCGAGGTGATGGCGACAACGTCATATCCGGAAAAATCTTCCGGCACTTTCTCGCCGAGTCGTTCATCGATAAAGGTGACTTCAAAGAGCTTTCCTACCAGAGTGGCAACCATAATCAGGTTTAACGGCATACTGACCGACCCTGAATCCACCATCATGCTGGTATTGCTTATCGGCTGAATGAGAAGCCATTTTTTACGTGATTTCTGCTGTGCGGCAAGCTGGTCGAGGAGTTGCTCGGAGTAATCGGAGGCGGAGTCAAGCGGTGAGTTGAGCGTTTCTGATTGTAAGGTCTGCATACCCTGAAATCTGCAATAAATATGAAAAACTTATACGACTGTGAAACAATTCCGAGACGAATGAGTGAAGGTATAAAATGTTTTTAATAAAACAGACCAGCCATTCCTAAAAAACAACACGTGTCCGGTTTTATTCGGGTAGCGGGGATTTTTTCAGGACAGCAACGGTAAAGCGGCTGACACAGGTAAGTTTACCCTCCTCGTTTTTTATTCTGATATCCCATACCTGTGAACTTTTTCCAAGATGCAGGGGAGTTGCCGTTGCATAGACGAAACCGCTTCTGACAGGACGGATATGATTGGCATTGATCTCCTGTCCGACAATGTAGCAGGAATTTCGGTCAACGCAGTAGGAAGCAGCAATACTTCCAACGGTTTCAGCAAGAGCCAGTGATGCGCCCCCGTGAAGAATACCGATACGCTGAATGGTTCGATGGTCGACGGGCATTTTAGCCGTCATGAAATTCTGACCGATTTCAGTCACTTCAATACCGAGATGACGGGCCATCTGGCCATCAATGATCTGTGAGGTGTTTATCTCTTCAATGCTGACCGGACCAAGAAAAACAGAGGATTGAGTCATAATCGGCATCTTGAAAAAGAGATTAAGTATTATCCACTGAAGTCGAGCGGGTGACGAGATTCGAACTCGCGACATTTTGCTTGGGAAGCAAACACTCTACCAACTGAGTTACACCCGCTTTTCAATGGTGGTGAGAGAGGGAGTTGAACCCTCGACCTCAGGGTTATGAATCCTGTGCTCTAACCAACTGAGCTACCTCACCATTTTACCGGCTGAAAATATACTATAGGCAGCAGGAATAAACAAGCCGTGAAGATGTTTTATTTGTTCTTTTTTTAAGGGTGTTAACTCCGTGTCGAGATCTGCCGGAATATCGCTTCGGCAAAAGGAATATCCTCCGGAGTCGTGATTTTGATGTTGTGATAGCCGGTTTCAAAAATCTTTACAGGTTGTTCCGGAAAAAAGCGTTCTACCAATGCAGCGTCATCTGTAGCGTACCATCCTTCAAGTTCTGCCTGTTCATGGGCCTGGATCAGCAGTTCGCTGCGAAAACCCTGGGGTGTCTGAACCTGCAGCAGCTTGCTGCGATCAAGTGTTTCCCCGAAAAACTCAGGGTTGCTGCCGATGTATTTGATGGTGTCTTTTGGTCTGTTTGCCGGTACACAGGCACCATATTGCATGGAGAGTCGTGAAATCTCATCGATCTCTTCAGCTCCGATAAAGGGGCGGGCACCGTCATGGACCAGAATAGTCTCCGCCACACTTCCAGTCAGACGCCTCTCCTGCTCTATAGCCCTGATGCAGTTATAGACGGAATCCTGCCGCTCTTTTCCGCCCTCTACAATGGCTTTCAGTTTGCTGAAGCCGGAGGTTGCTGCCAGATCTTCAAGTATCGCCCTGTTCTCCTCCTTGGTGGCAATGTAGATGGCTCCAATGGAAGAAGCTGTCTGAAATGCTTTCAGTGTATGGTAGATAACCGGGAAGCCGCCGATTTCAAGCAGTTGCTTGCTCTCTCCCTCCTTGAGCTGCATTCGTTTCCCGATGCCGCTTGCGGCTATAATGGCTATGGCATTCATAAGCGGTCAGATTGATCACGGTTTAATGAATGAACATGGTGTCTCCATATGCCAGAAACTGGTAATCCTCTTTGAGTGCTGTTTTGTATGCTTCCATGAGCAGCCGGTGTTCTGCAAAAGCGCTGACGGCCATCAGCAGAGTGGTTTCAGGCTGCTGGAAATTGGTCAGGAGAGCATCGACCACCTTGAATTGATAGGGAGGATAGATGAACTTGTCGGTCCAGCCTCTTCCGAATTTTATTTTTCCGTCCACAGTGGCATTGGCTTCCAGTACGCGAAGAGTCGTCGTGCCGACAGCAATAACCCGGCCTGATTTGTTGAACTTGGTTTCATTGATCTCCATCGCTGTCTGGTATGGAATATTGAAATATTCCGAATCCATCTTGTGCTTGGAGACATCCTCGACTTCAATAGCATTAAAGGTACTCAGGCTCGGATGAAGGGTAATCGGCAGAATTTTTACGCCGATTTTCTGAATCTTCTGCAAAAGAGGCATGGTGAAATGCAGCCCGGCCATTGGGGCCACAACGGCGCCGGTTTCGGAGGCATAAACGGTCTGGTAATCTTCTTTGTCCGATTCACGGGGTGCGCGGGTGAAATAGGGCGGAAGAGGAATATTGCCGATTCTCTCGACAAGACTGAAAACATCGATGTCCGGATTGAGGAACCTGATGGTTCTGCCGCGGGAAGTGGTATTATCAACGACTTCAGCAACCACATCCTCTTCAAAGTAAATCTTGTTGCCAACCCTCACCTTCCGGGCCGGATCAACCAGTACATCCCACAATCCAGCCTCTTTATTGAGTACCCTGAGCAGGAAAACCTCGATTTTTGCATCGGTCTTCTCCTTCTGGCCAAAAATTTTGGCAGGGAAAACCTTGCTGTTGTTCAGTACAAGCAGGTCTCCTTTTTTAAAATAGGAGACGATATCTTCGAAAATTTTATGTTCGATATCTTTTTTCCGCCGGTTCAGAACCATCATTCTGCACTTACCCCGGGGGGAGGTCGGCTCATCAGCTATTTTTGTTTTAGGTAAGGTATATCGAAAGTTTGACAGGCGCATAGGATATTCAATAAGTCATCAAGAGGTCAAAAAAAATACACTAAAGGTTAATGGATACAATATAAAGCAGGAAGTGAGGATCAGGTTCTCTCCCTGCTCTTTTTTTTAACTTTTTTTATACAGCGGCGGAGTGGTATGGCACTCCTTTCTTCAGCGTGATATGCTGTCCGGCAATGATTGCAGGGGCTTCATCTCCCTCAGCTTCAATAAGGGTGACAACAATATCGTTCTTTGCTATGGTCATGATATAGCGGTTTTTCCTGAAACAGACACTGAGTGATAGCTTTTTCCACTGCGTCGGCAGGTTCGGGTGCACATTGAGTTTTTCATTGTAGAATGAAATACCGGCAAAATAACGGATAACGGTATCAAGAGTTCCCGCCATCACGCCGCAGTGAATGCCCTCCTGGGTGGTTCCGCCCTGGGTGTCCTGAATATCGCTTTTCAGGGCCTCGGAGAACCATTTCCATGCCATTTCATGCCCGTCATGCAGATAGCTTGAGATAATGCTGTGTACCACCTTGCTCAAGGTTGAGCCATGACTTGTCCGTGGTTCGTAATAGGCGTAGTTGTTTCTGACAAAGGTCATCGCGTCAGGTAGTTTGTAACCGATTTTTTCCAGCAGCTCGGCTACTTCTCCCGGAGAGAGAGTATAAAAGGTCATCAGCACATCAGGCTGTTTGGCAACCTTGTACATATCGGGCGAATCACCCTCAGCCTTCAGGATCCTGTCCATACGGTGGATATTGCCATACCGGGAACGGTAGTGAGACCAGTCAAGCTCTTTGAGACTCTTGTAGCCTTCAAACTGTTCCAGCACGCCATCCTGGTCAACCAGGATATTCATGTGGCTGCTGATATTCCGCCATTGCTTGAGTTCATCAGGATCGAGATCAATTTTCGACATTACCCGTTTCAGAACAGCGGGATCAATGGTCTCTCCGATTTCAGCAGCTTTGTCGAACAGCCAGATAGCCATGATGTTGGTGTAGGCATTATCCTTCAGTCCCTCTTTACCGCTTCCGGGAAGGGTTTCATGAAATTCGTCAGGGCCCATTACACCCTCGATATGGTATTTTCCGGTATCAGGAGAGTGTGTGGCAATCGATGCCCAGAACCGAGCAATCTCAAACATCAGTTCCGCACCATACTCATTCAGGAACGTCGTGTCATCGGTATCATAAATGTAGCGCCATGCATTGTAGAAGACCGCAATCGACACATGTCGCTGCAGGCAGCTTAGGTCAGGGCCCCAGGTGCCGCTCTTTGGGTTGAAATGGATGATCTGTGTATCTTCGCGGCCGTCATCGGCTGTCTGCCAGGGATACATTGCACCTTTGTAACCGTTTTCACGGGCATACTCTCTTGCTGCATCAAGCCTGTTGTACCGGTACATCAGCAATGCTTTTGAGATTTCCGGGAAATGGCGGTTGAAAAAAGGAAGAATAAAGATCTCATCCCAGAAAATATGCCCGCGGTATGCTTCACCATTCAGGCCTCGCGCCGGCATTCCAGCATCAATGGATGGATTGTGCGGGGAAGCCGTGCACATCATATGGTAGGTGTGCAGTCGGAGCAATTTCTGACTGTACCGGTCACCTTCAATAACAAGATCAGCCTTTTTCCAGATTTTTTCCCACGCATTATTATGCGCTTTCAAAAGTGAATCGAAAGAATCCTCGCTTTGAAGTGAAAGTCGTGCAGCTTTTACCGGATCAGAGCTCTTCTGATCGAGTGAGGTATGAATGGATGCCAGTTTTTCAATGGTAAGGCTTTTGTTCGGATTGAGTGGTATCTTGAACGATTCGCCGATATAGCGGTTGTCGCTCACGGTTGAACGTTCAATAGCCACAGGTTTTCCATGTGATAAAAGCCTTGTTTTTGTGCCGGTTACAATCTCGTAATGTGAAGCATTGGTACGTACATGCAGCAGCATGATCTGTTCTTCGCTGAGAGCCTCGACATGCTCAAGATGATCGCTTGTAAGCTCGTTGTAACGAGCTACATTCTTGTTTTGCACCTTGCCGTCAATTCCGGAGCGGAACTCAACTTCAGCGCTGTAATTGACCGGTTTCAGGGTGAACTTCAAAGCACAGCGATGTGGATCGTCCATGCTTGCAAACCTGGAGCTCTTGATGCTTGTAATTCTTCCAAGATTATCCTGGATGACGATATCCCGCTCCATGAGTCCGTTGCGCAGATTCAGGTTCTGGTGATAGCTGAGGATCTTCTGTGCAAATGGATCGATGAACGCTCCGCCTCCGATCCTGAATTCTATGGGAAGCCAGTTCGGCGTGTTGACAAAATCATTGTTAAAAATGGTCTGGCCATGTACCAAAGAAGGGACCCTGTTGAAAACTCCGGCAATATAGGTGCCGGGATAGTGGTGGATGGAGCTGTGAGATCCTTCATATGAGCCTCTTATACCAAGGTAGCCGTTGGCCGATGAGGTCAGGGTTTCGCGGACTTTTTCATCTTTGGCTGAAAAATCGGTATAGGTCAGGTTCCATCCGTCATAATCAAGGCCTTTGCTGAACCACTGGTCAATCTCTTCATACGTGATCTCTCCAAGGTCACCCACAACAATATCAGCCCCCTGTTCCCTCAGTTTCGATCCTTCAATGTCACGGGCAATGCCAAGTACAAGACCGAAATTACCACGGGAACCAGCCTGAACGCCGGATATGGCATCCTCAACGACAACACATTCATGAGGTTCCAGACCGAGATTTTGGGCGGCGACAATGAAAATATCAGGGTTCGGCTTTCCCTTCAGGCCAAGATCAATGGAGACCTCTCCGTCAACACGGGTCTCAAAGAGATGTTCAAGCTTGGCAAGTTTCAGAATGAGCTGGCAGTTGCGGCTTGATGAAGCAATACCGATTTTGATTCCTTTTGAGATGAGGACGTTGATCAAGTCCACTGATGAGGTATAGACCTCAGGGCCCTCCTTGATGAGAATCTCAGTAAAAAGGCTGTTTTTTCTGTTCCCGAGTCCGCAGATAGTATCTTTTTCCGGTATATCGTCCAGTTCGCCATAAGGCAGCTCAATGTCACGCGAGGCAAGAAAACTTTTCACACCTTCCATTCGGGGTTTGCCGTCAACATACTTATGATAGTCGTGAGCAGGGTCAAAAGGAAAATATGACTCGTTGTTTAACTCCGCATAATTTTTCAGGAAGTAATTAAACATTGATTCCCACGCAAGGCTGTGGACTTTTGCCGTGCCTGTGATGACTCCGTCAAGATCGAAAATTGCGCCTTTGAAGATGTTGCTCATACCAGTAGTTAAAAGATTATCTTGATAGCAGACTGTTGTTACAGAGAAAGCAGACCAAGGATGGTCAGGAGGATGTCAGGGTATGGTACTGTAAAGCTGTTCGGACAAATCTCCTCAATTTGCTTTTTCAGCTTTTCGTCCCTTGTTACAAAAATCGCCCAGACATCATCAAAGATTTCAACCGCCTTTTTCAGCATGGGAATGTCTGAAGGGGTATCGCCGCAAACAAGGGTTGATCCGTAAGATTTACCCATGCCCAGTTTGCTGCAGATAAATGCAAGTCCGTCACCTTTGTCAAAATCCCTGATAGGGGTATCGTCTGAAGTTGTATCGATCGTCAGAATTATTTCAATGTCAAGGCCGGTATCTTCGATTCTGAAGTTACGGCCGCTCGGATCAATCTCCCTGACGATGCCTTTCACCTTTTCAAGAAAAGCAGCAGATTCGGTATCCTTGATCGAGTGACTGATATCCTGACGGGCAACAGTGGTCTGTCCGAACTTAATCTGCAGAGCTGAACCTATAAAGTTGAACTTCTCAAAATCCTGTTCCTGAAGGAGAACCAGCATCCGCTCGTTTAACAGATTGATCAGCTGCTGCTTTTTATCTTCGATAGGAAAACTGTTGAACTCGCCGTCGAGGTCAATGAATTCTCTCCCCTTGGAACCTGCGTAGATGAAGGTGTTGCTCGGGTTTATGGAAACATTCAGGATGCCGAAGTCTTTCAGTGGAGCCGAGGTAATGATAATGGGATAGTTACAGCGGTTCTTGGCAAAGCGGGTGAGGAATACCGAGTTGTAAATGGGCTGCACCGAGGAGCGATAGCGCCCGCAGTAATTGTTGGTTGTTCCGTCACGATCAGTAATAAAGGCGTCAAAATGCTTTCCTTTGAGCAGGTTTACCCCTTCGTTAACATATGTTCGGAAATCGGGAATAAATTTTGCAAGATATTCGATGAACCGGTCTTCACCGTATTCAAGATAGTAGATGTCCTTCTGAAGCTCCCTGATTTCATAGGTCAGATCCACCTGAATCTGTTTCATTCCGTCAAGTCGCAGGAGCCGGTGTCCCGTATCATCATCGATATAGATGGTCTCCAGCGAGTACAGTGCGTTTTTCAACGACTCCACACACGCCTGACCTACAACTCTCTGCTTGATGATGTTTTTAACCACCGGCGCTCGTAATTCTCGAGTCTCTGCCTTCAACTGGTAGAGTTCTTTCAGGGTTCTTATATCCTGTAACGAGATCGTAGAGGCAAAAGTGTTCAACTGACGCTCTTTAAGAATACTCTCGTGCATGCGTTAGTGGTAAGGAAGTGATGATGGTGTAGAATGTACTTTAATATAATCAAAATCTTTCAATGTTCGGTAGGATACTTTACTATAAAAAGCTCTTTTTCGACACTGTGGAACAGCTGATTTTTTTGTTTGACAGGGGTATGTCAGAATGGAAAACGTTCCATCAGGAGAGCAACGATCCGGTGATGAATGGCTGCAACTGAATCAAGGGCGCTGAGCCGGACAAAGCGTTTATTATTGAGGTGCATGATGTCGAGGTACCCCTGCCGGACATTGCGATAGAATTCGAGCCCTGAACGTTCCATACGATCAAGTTCATCACCCTCAAACTCCAGAGGGATTGATGTTTTTGAAAATTTTCTTTTCAGTGCCTCTTCCGGCTCAAGATCAAGATAGAAGGTGATATCAGGGGTTATACCGCAGGTTGAAACCGTAATAATGGAGCGGAGCACCTCCAGGTCGATGCCTCGGCCATACCCCTGATAGGCTGTCGTTGAATCATAAAACCGGTCCAGAATGACGGTTTTACCGCTGCCAAGAGCTGGAGCAATAACTTCCTGCACCAGTTCCGCCCTGCTTGCTGAAAAAAGGAGCAGTTCTCCGATCGGGCTTATCTCATGGGAGCTTTCAAGAAGGATGTGACGTATTTTTTCAGCTACTGCGGTTCCGCCGGGTTCCCTCAGGGTGAGAACCTCGATACCCTGACCGGTAAGATGGCGGACAAGCTCTTTGATCTGGGTTGATTTGCCAGCGCCGTCGATTCCTTCAAATGTTATCAGCATTTATTCTGCCGGGAATTGGGTTACTTAAAGATAAACTCAGTGATTGTGCGGGTGAATTTTTCCGGATATTCAAGCATCGGAGAATGGCCGCACTCCTCAAACATAACCAATTGTGCGGAAGGAAGCTCCTTTCTGACAGATTCGGCAATGACAGGAGCAAAATACCGGTCATTATCACCCCATATAATCAGTATCGGCATATTCAGTTCTCTCAATCTTCTGCGGAGCCCCATCCGGTTCATGTCAAGCTTTCTGAGATTGCGATTCAGTGCCATGACCGTATCAAACGCATCCGGATCGCGCGACATGTGCAGGTTTTTCCTGTATGACGCAGGGTTGACAATGCTGGTATTGTAGAAAGCGGAGGCAAACATTTTTTCCGATATTTTCTCCGCAGTTATGACGGTTTTCAGGAAACTGCGTATCCCTGGAAGGCTTATTCCCCTGGCTGCTGCGGGCACATGAATAAAACCATCGGTGTTGCTTAAAACAAGGTTATTGTAGGTTCCTGGGTAGATGAGGGCAGATGCAAGCAGATATTTTCCTCCCATGGAATGTCCTGTTGCGGAGAGCTTTCCACCGAGACTGCCTGTTTTATCGAGAAATTCATGGATCAGGGATGCATACAGGTCAAGAGAATACTTCTGTTTCCGGGGTTTATCGGAAAAGCCGAAACCAAGCAGATCCAGGGCAATGACCCGGAAAGAGCTGGAAAGCGGCGGGATAACCTGTTCATAAAAATCAAGGGAAGAGGAGATGCCGTGCAGCAACAGCATGGTATGCTCTGAGCTTCCGGTCTCGATATAGCGGTGCCTGTGTCCGCCGAGTGTGATATACCTGTCTTGAGGAGCCATTGTCTGCAGAACGATGCTACATCAGAAGAAAAAAAACCAGTTCTGAAAGAGTTTCAGATTGTTAATGGGGCTGTCCGGTCGGCCGTATCAGTATTTCGTTTACATCGACATGCGGCGGCTGACTGACTGCGAACATTACGGCGCGGGCAATATCGTCGGGCTGAAGTTCTGCGGTGCCTGGTTTCTGAAGATGGTCCCAGAAGGGTGTATCGACAACTCCCGGTTCAACCAGAGTCACGCGTACTCCCGTTCCCGCCATCTCATTGCGGATAGCCTGAGCCATGCCGGTTACGGCCCACTTTGTCGCTGAGTAAAGGTTTCTGATGGAGGTCACGCGTCCCACCACAGAGCCGGTGATCAAGAGGTGGCCTCCGTGTTTTACCAGTTCCGGCAGGGTCAGTCGAGCCGTTGCTGCAGCGCCATAGACGTTAACCATCACCATCTCTTTCCATTCATCCGGTTTATCCTCGCCGCCGTAAAAGGTTGAGCCTTTGGAAAACCCGGCATTGGCAAATACCACATCAATTCGTCCGAAATGATTCAAGGTCTGCTCCACCATGTTTTGCTGGGATTGCCAGCTTGAAACATCACAGGTGACTGCCAGCGCCCTTTCGAAGCCAAGTTCAGCCTGCAGCTGTGCCAGTTTTTTGGTAGAACGGGCTGCAAGCACCACATTGAAGCCAGCCTCAACGGCTCGTCTTGCCGTTGCCTCACCGATACCGGTTGATGCTCCGGTAATGAGAAATACCTTATTCATCAAATTGCTGTGGGTCATGGTTCAAAGGTGTTGAGCGCGCTATGCTTGCGGCCATAGAAAAAATAGATCACCATTCCGATAAAGAGCCATCCGAAAAGCCTGATCCAGTTTTCAACCGGCAGCGAAAACATCAGCATCAGGCAGGTGAGAATGCCTGCAATCGGCACAAAAGGAACCAGCGGGGCCCTGAAAGGACGACTGGCATCCGGGTGCGTTTTTCTCATGATGAGTACCGCGCTGCAGACCACAACAAAGGCGAAAAGTGT
Organism: Chlorobiaceae bacterium; assembly: GCA_013334755.1. Lineage (GTDB taxonomy): Bacteria > Bacteroidota > Chlorobiia > Chlorobiales > Chlorobiaceae > Chlorobium. Next base: position 16,928 of record JAAXWX010000033.1, read on the forward strand.
GCCGATATTGACCAGTTCTGCCAGAAGTCGCAAGGGGAGCAAGCCGCCCAGAACGGCAACAAAAAGACCGGTCAGGATGGTTGATTTCCAGGGAGTCCTGAATTTTTCATGAATGGCTCCGAAAAACGATTTCGGCAGCAGGCCATCACGAGCCATGGCCAGAAAAATTCTCGGCTGGCTCAGCATCATCACCAGCAGCACCGACGTGATGCCCGTAATGGCACCAAGTGAAATAACGAACTGTGCCCACCCGATACCCACCTGCATGAAAGCATTGGAGACCGGCGCATCAATATTGATTTTGTCGTAGGGAACCATGCCGGTGATAACAGCGGCAACGGCAATGTAAAGAATGGTACAGATGATCAGTGACCCGATAAGAGCGATCGGGATGTCTCGCTGGGGATTTTTTGCCTCCTCGGCATGGGTTGAAATAGAGTCAAAACCTATATAGGCAAAGAAAATCATGGCAGCGCCTGCAAGTACCCCGACAGGTGAACCACCGGCACCGGCTTCACCGAGAACAGTGTGTCCGAAAACACTGAGTCCGGAAAACCCGAACGGGGCAAATGGCACCCAGTTTGCAGGCTTTACATACATTGCTCCGAGCACTATCACCAACAGCACAATGGCAACCTTGACGATCACCATTCCGGCATTGAAGTTGGCGCTCTCCTTGATTCCCTTGACCAGTACAACCGTGACCACAAATGTGATCAGCACTGCCGGAAGATCAAACCATGAACCTGTAGAGCTCAACATGCCGTTAGCCGGATCGAAATCAAAGGGAGCATTGGCAAAAAACGCAGGCACACCAAGCCCGAAGATCCCGATAAAATCCTGGAAATATTTTGACCATCCATGCGCAACCGTTGCAGAAGCCACTCCGTACTCGAGAATCAGATCCCAGCCGATAATCCAGGCCATCAACTCTCCGAGAGTAGCATAGGCATAGGTGTAGGCTGAACCTGCAACCGGTACCATTGAAGCAAACTCTGCATAGCAGAGAGCAGCAAAAATACAGGCCAGACCCGCAACAGCAAAAGAGAGTGTCACCGCAGGACCAGCCTTGTCGTGTGCGGCGACACCGATGAGCACAAAAATTCCCGTACCAATGATCGCCCCTACCCCAAGGCTTGTCAGGGCAACCGGCCCGAGAATTCTGTTCAACCTGTGTTCACTGTTTACCTCTTTTAAAAGAAGTGCCAGCGGTTTTTTCCGGAAGCTTTTCTGCATACTATGAGTCTCTGCGGTTCATAAGGGTGAGAAAATAGACCAACTGCATAATAGCCTGCGCAGCCGCAGCTACATAGGTAAGCGCAGCCGCATTCAGCACTGCATTAACCCCGGCCATCTCCGCGCTTGATACTATTCCCTGCGACACAAGCAGCTCTTTTGCGCGACGGCTTGCATCGAACTCTACAGGAAGAGTCACCAGCGCAAAAAGAGCCGTAGCCGCAAACAGGATGATACCAGCCCATGCAAGGGTTGTCCCGATTGTGCCGGCAAGGAAGATACCGGCCATGAAGATGATAGGGCCGAGATTACTGCCGATAGAGACTGCAGGCACCATGATTGAGCGCAACTGCAGCGGCATATACCCCGTTTTATCCTGAAGTGCATGCCCGGCCTCATGAGCTGCAACACCGACAGAGGCGATGCTTGGAAGACGGTAGACATCATCACTCAGACGCAACGCCTTACTGCGGGGATCGTAATGGTCGGAAAGCATCCCTCCGGCGGTCTCAATGGTAACATTTCCCAAGCCTCCACGCTCAAGAATACGTCGTGCCGCTTCAGCACCATTGATACCGCTCTGGGTGCGTATCTGTGAATATTTCTTAAAAGCAGATTTCACCTTGAACTGCGCCCATAAACCAAGAAGCATCGGGGGCAGGGCAAAAACAAAATACAATGGATCAAAATACATGGCAGTATATAATTATCGTTGATTTAGATATACGTAACAATGGTTGACATGACATAACAAAACAACATAACCTATACATAAGTTTCATTAATAACAAGAGGTAACCATAGTCGGCGCTGTAATTCATGCCACAGGTTTTTCTCGACAGAGGGAATATGAGAATGATAGGAGTGTGGTAAGGATATGCTCCACAAAACGATGCGGCCAGGAGGCGCAGCAGACAGGAGCCTTTTCTTTCTGCTGCATCAGCGCCACAAAAACCCGGTGCACCAGCGCATTGATGATGGCTGTTCTCTTTGCCTGCCTTTTTGCCGCAATGATAACGATATGTTCAATGTTGATCACAACTCCGCAATGTGAATGCCTGATGCTCGTCAAGCTGAGGTAAGAAGCCGTGCAGTCGATTCTTGAATGTGCCTGTATTGACCGGGATGTCGAACAAGCCTTACTTTCTCTGTATATTGAAGAAAATAACCTAATTGGTGAAAGGTATGTTTACTCCGTTTTCCTGGCTGGCCATAGAACTGCAGGGCAATGTGCTGGTGATGCTCTGTGTGGCTTCTCTCGCATTGATGAAGTTCCTCTCCATGATCGGCAGCGATCTGGCGAGTAAACATATTCCCCTTGGCATTATCAGCCTTGAGCTCTCCCGGAGACCTGAACGGGCGGCGTCAATCGTAAAGGTCTGGAGTGACACTGGTCTTATTGGAAAAGCAGTGGAGCAGACCCGTCTTGATTTTCTCTTGCTTCTCCTCTATCCTGCGGCTCTGAGCCTTGCCTGTACGATGATTGCCGGCGGCGAAGAGGGAGTGACGGCAACCATCGGCATCGTTTTTTCATGGGCTGTGCTGCTCTGCGCTCCACTTGACGCATTTGAAAATCTCATGATTTTCAGGATGCTTTCGGGCTCCTGTGACTCTCCTGTCCCGCAACTTACCACCATATCCGCCAGTCTGAAGTTTACACTGTTTGCTTCATCTGTCATCTACATGCTTTCCATGCTGGTGCTGAAAGTATAGCTCCTGTTGACGATTGATTTTTTTTGCAAAAAAAGAGATGATACATTCTTGAACATTCGGGTAATTCAAAGGCAGCCCTCTTTTGCTGTCTTTTATCGCGGCACAATATTGTCCCGCAGGTTTTTATGTTTTCAACCAGTCTGACTTATACTTATGAAATTACTTGCTCGACTTCTCAGTGTATCAGCCATTTACCTGTTGCTTGCTGGTAACGCAGCTGCTGCGGCCAGCGCAGATGACATGAGGTATTTTTTTTCAAGTGCTGACGCAAAGGTCAAAAAAGGCGATTACCAGGGCGCTATAGCGGACTTTAACAGTGCGATAGCGATTGATCCCGGTTACGCCTTGGCATACTACAATCGAGGAACGGTAAAGGGATTCGCCGGGGATAATCAGGGCGCTATGGAGGATTTCACCCGGGCTATTGAACTTCAGCCTGATCAGGCGGCTGCGTATTGCAACAGAGGAATGGTAAAAGGAGCCATGAAAGATAATGCGGGCGCCGTGGCCGATTTCACCCGATCCATCGAGCTTGATTCGGGCAATCCACTTTTTTTTTATAACCGGGGTGTTGCAAGGGTTGGCCTTGGTGATAAAAAGGGAGCCATAGCCGATTACACGTCGGCCATAGAACTTGACCCTGCAAATGCTGCGTTTTTCTACAACAGAGGTGTTGCAAAAGGGCTT
>JAAXWX010000034.1 GCA_013334755.1 Chlorobiaceae bacterium
TGAGCGGCTATATTTTTAACCATAAAGTTCGGTGCATTACCAATATATGTCAGGGCTCCGAAAAATACTGAAGCTACAGAAATTGCGATGAGATAAATGTCTGATGAGACATCACCCTGTACCGGGGATACCACGCCGGCAGCAAAAAGCCTTATATCTTCAGGAGCAGCTATATTGAGCCCGAACTTACCTAAGGCGCCGGCAAAGAAATTCAGGTATGTTGGAGCATTATCAAGCACGCCGGAAAGAGCGCCGGTCATCCAGTAAAACTTTGATACGGATAACTCCCCTGCATGAGTTTCAGCATAGTCTGCGATGAGTTCAAGAGCAGGAATCATGGTGGCAAAAATGCCGACAAAAAGAAAAGCCACTTCCTTGATCGGCTCAAAGTTGAATTCATTACCAATGAGCGCCTCATGATCTGCTGTTTTATAAGCAGCAACTGCGACCCCGAACATAATTATTTCACGGATGCCGAAAGGCAGATGAAAAAGCTCCTGAAGGCTTGGAAACCCTGCAATAACTGCAGGATCAAGAAAAACAGCTGCAATGATAACCGGGAGATAAAAAAAATTTCTCTTTCCTGTAATACTCACACCGCCTCTTGCTGCATCAACCTTCAGCTTGCCATCCCCGGCTCTTTTATCAAGAATAATGAAAATCACAAGAAGAGTGGCAACCGTAATGATCCACGGCAACCATACTTTAGGCAGAACCCAGAAAAAAGGTACCCCTTTTAAAAAGCCAAGAAACAAGGGTGGATCACCTACAGGAGTAAGCGCACCGCCGATATTGCTGACAATGAAAATAAAGAAAACAATATGAAACGCTTTCAGTCGGCCTTCATTGATTCGCATATATGGACGTATGAGAAGCATGGATGCCCCCGTCGTCCCTATCAAATTTGAAATTACTGCTCCAAAAAAGAGTATAACGGTATTAATCAGAGGCGTTCCTTTTCGCTCAATCCTGATCAATATCCCCCCGGAAACCACAAACAGTGATGCAATCAAGGCAATAAACGAGAGATACTCTTCAAGGGTATGTTCCAGCACATGTAATCCATGCTTCATAAGAAAACCGTAGTAGCACACTACTGAAAAACCAAGTCCGACAGATACCTTTGGATAGTGCCTTTCCCAGAAGCGATGAAATAAGAGAGGTCCTGTGGCAATCATTATCAGAAGCGTAACAAATGGAATAACGAGCCAGAGAGGGATATGCTGAACAGATGCATTATCTGCAGACAATTGGGCGTTTGAAATCAACTCAGGAGAATTCGCAGCAAAGACCGGTGTATTGATGGCATAAAAGAAAACAAACGAAAACATAAAAAGCAATACGCTCAGATGTTGAGTTGCTTTGCTCATAACTGACGCTGTTTGCCTGCGGAGTATAGACGCGAGAAGAATACCGATCATTATTTGTGCAATAAATCTCAAAAGTAAATCGATTGAGTATACATTTTTTCCCGGAGTATTCTTTTTCAAACGAATCGGTTAATCATGAGCCATGTCACTTTGATTTCTTCCGGATGTATTGTTCAGAGAGATGAATTTTAAATCGATGCTTCACATCGACCGGTTCCTTTCGTGCCACCTATCAAAACAGCGATTATTCTTCATGTAAATCCACATTTTCCGGTAATGACGCCATCAGTCCGGATAACAGTCATGAATGCCGAATCATCATCGTGCCTGATCGGAAAAATGAAAGAAAGAAAACTGTCAATAAACGGAACTTTCCAGAACAGGCTCATAGCGGTAAAGTTTGTGGTGTCGATCATCACGAGAGAATACTAATTATTAACCGCAGCATCTCTGCAAACAAGACCAGCAACTGCAAACGCTCACTGCCCGTGAAAAACCAGCAAAATTAAACACTTACTAAAAAAGCAAAAAATTCTTAATAATTTTTACATATTTGTATTTTTTAATTATTTTATTTTGTTATAATTGATAATAACCTTAATTATTAATGCAAACAAATGATATCCCAAAAAATAAGGAGGTAGCATCCTGACAAAGCTCAGCATTTTACACAACAACCAAAACAAACAGTGCTGCCTTTAAGCCTATCAGCAGAACGAAAAGTGGCAACACTGATTTCAGTCAAGAACATTAACTATTAACATCATGAAAAAAATTGAAGCCATCATACGATCAACCAGGTATGAAGAGGTTAAAACGGCTCTGCATGAAATAGATATTGATTTCTTCACTTGGTGGGACGTCACAGGACAAGGCAACGATACCAAGCACAAGACTGAAATATATCGGGGAACAATCAGGGATACTTCATTCATATCCCGCAGATACCTCTCGATTGTCGTACGCGATGTCAACCTCCAGAAAACCATTGACTGCCTTCTTAAAACAGCCTATACCGGAGAAGTAGGTGATGGTAAAATATTTGTTTCGGAAATCGTTCAATCCTACAGGATTCGTACAGGAGAAAGCGGAGATGAATCACTTTTTAACAAGGATTGAATGAATATAAAATCATTATCGAATTCACAGTTCTTCAATCATATCAAACAGGCAAATGTCAAAAAAACTACTCGTTATTCTGTCAGGAATCTTCCTGACCCTCTGCATCGTAGTGGGAGGCGATGCATTTGCGCTTAAATCCCTTGACCCCAGTGGAGCAACAACCGGCCTTACCGTTGACGTATCTGCCGCAACCGCAGGTTCGCCAACAGCCTCAGAAATAACAGACCAGATTGGCAAAAACAAGGTTTCGATCAACATGATGTGGGTACTGATAACAGGCTTCCTCGTCATGTTCATGCAAGCTGGTTTTGCCATGGTCGAATCAGGCCTGACAAGAGCAAAAAATGCTGCTCATACCATGTCGATGAATATGATGATCTATCCAATAGGAATGCTTGCATTCTTTTTCTGCGGATTCGGAATCATGTTCGGAGGAGTCGGCCCCCTTGCAACGCTTGGTGGATATGACGGCCTGAACCAGGAGTTTGCCATAGATATTTTTGGACACACTTTCGGACTTTTTGGAACAAAGGGATTCTTCCTTAATGGAGTCTATGATGTCAGTGTTTTCGCCCTGTTCCTCTTCCAGATGGTCTTCATGGATACGACGGCGACCATTCCTACAGGCTCCATGGCTGAAAGGTGGAAATTTTCGGCTTTCGTTGTTTACGGGTTTTTTGTCGGTACAATTCTCTATCCGGTGTTCGGCAACTGGGTTTGGGGTGGTGGATGGTTATCACAGCTTGGTAATCAATTCGGACTTGGAAACGGACATGTTGATTTTGCCGGATCATCGGTTGTTCATCTTACCGGCGGTGTACTTGCTTTAGTAGGAGCCATCATTATTGGACCAAGAATCGGCAAATTTAACAAAGATGGTTCTCCAAACGCCATCCCCGGTCATAACATCCCTATGGCGATTATCGGTACCTTTATTCTGGCATTCGGATGGTTTGGGTTTAATCCCGGTTCAACCCTGGCCGGAACTGACCTTCGCATGAGCATTGTGGCCGTGAACACCATGATTGCATCAGCTACCGGTGCCGTTGGTGCAATGCTTTACATGTGGTGGTTCAAGACCAAAAAACCTGATCCAACCATGATGATTAACGGACTTCTTGCAGGTCTTGTCGCTATTACCGCCCCCTGTGCTTTTGTTACCGTTCAGGTTGCGGCACTCATCGGATTGATTTCAGGTGTTCTTGTCATAGAAGCTGCATTTTTCATTGAAAAAGTGCTCAAAATTGATGATCCGGTTGGTGCTGTTGCGGTTCACGGTGTCAATGGAGCATGGGGCTGTATCGCTCTTGGTCTTTTTGCCGATGGCACTTATGGTGCTGGTTTAAACGGTGTTGCCGGGCCTGTTACCGGGCTATTCTATGGCAATCCCGGTCAGCTTTATGCCGAACTTATAGGTGTATCAGCCAACATCATCTATGTAGGTATCGTCGGTTTCGCAGTCTTCAAGTTGATTGATATCACTATCGGCAACAGGGTAAAACCTGAAGATGAACTTGACGGTCTTGATATCCCGGAAATGGGTGTAGAAGGATATTGCGGCATCAGACTTGATAAAAACTCAGAAACCCCGCTTTCAAAATAAGAGCGGGTTTTTATCAATTTACATTACAAAGCCGTCTCATTATGAGGCGGCTTTGTAATGTAAGCGCATTTCGCACAGAAGCAAGAATTCATGAGCTGTTTTACTTCCCACTCAGAAGAACGCCAGGAAAAACACTCTTTCAGCTTATGAATAAAAGGTGCAAAGTCACTTTATTCTTGCTTCACGGTACGCATTGATCAATGCATTGGTTGAACTGTCATGTCCGGAAACTGTGATGTCCCCCTGGATTTCAGGGAAAATTGCTTTTGCGAGCTGTTTGCCAAGTTCAACACCCCACTGGTCAAAAGAGTTTACCCCCCAGATAACACCCTGAACAAACACTTTATGCTCATACATGGCAATAAGGCTGCCAAGTGTAAAAGGTGTAAGCTCATTAAGGAGTATGGTGTTTGTCGGCCTGTTTCCCGGAAATACCTTATGCGGAAGCAGCATTTCCAATTCTGAATGCTCAACACTGGCAGCTTCAAGTTCTTGACGGACTTCCTGCTCATTTTTGCCTTTCATGAGTGCTTCGGTCTGTGCAAAACAGTTGGCAAGCAGAATATCGTGATGCTCCCCTATCGGGTTCTGGGTTTTAAGCGGTACAATAAAATCAGCAGGAATAAAATTCGGACTTTGATGGAGTAACTGGAAAAAAGCGTGCTGTGAATTCGTACCTGGCTCACCCCAGATTACCGGGCCCGTTGCATGCTCCACCGTGCTGCCTTGCTTGTCAACACGCTTGCCGTTGCTCTCCATATCGAGTTGCTGAAGATATGCGGGAAAACGATGCAGATACTGGTCATACGGGATAACTGCATGGGATGAGACATCAAAGAAATTATTGTACCAGACACCAAGCAATGCCAGAACAACAGGGATATTGCCTTCAAGAGGCTCATTACAGAAATGCTCATCCATCGCATAAGCACCATTGAGAAGCTCCTGAAAACAGTCAAAACCGAGAAAGAGGGCTATGGAAAGTCCAATGGAAGACCAGAGTGAATAACGACCCCCAACCCAGTCCCAGAACCTGAACATATTTGCTTCATCAATACCGAACTCGACAACCTTTGAACGGTTCGTGGACACAGCCACAAAATGCTTTGCAATATGCGACTGGTCCACTGCATTCGTTAAAAACCATTCACGCGCACACATTGCATTGGTCAGGGTCTCCTGTGTCGTGAACGTTTTTGATGCTATAATAAAAAGGGTTGTTTCCGGATTGAGCTTTTTCAGTGTCTCACTGATATGTGTTCCATCAATATTGGAGACAAAATGAACCTGAAGACATCCGTGAGCAAAAGGTCGAAGCGCTTCAGTAACCATACATGGGCCAAGATCAGAACCACCAATACCGATATTGACCACATCGGTCATCCGCTTTCCGGTATATCCCTTCCAAATGCCGGAAATCACCCGCTCACAACAATCCTTCATCTGCCGAAGCACATCACCTATTTCACTTGAAAGATCAAGGCCGTCAATCTCAAGTGAATACCCGGAAGGCCTGCGAAGAGCGGTATGAAGCACCGCTCGATTTTCAGTTGAATTAATTGCCTCTCCGGCAAACATCCCGTCCCTCTTTTTTTCAAGCTCCACACTGCGAGCAAGATCAAGAAGCAGATCAATAGTACGGGAAGTAATCCGGTTTTTTGAATAATCAAGCATCAGGCTGCCCCATTGAATAGAGAACTGTTCAAACCGATTAGTATCACCCTTGAACAACTCCCGCAGATGCAGCTTCTCTACCTCCTGCTTGTGAGATTCAAGAGCACTCCAGACAGCGCTTCGTAATAGAGCCATGTGTTATTTGTTTACCTGTTTATAATTTAAGGCCGCCATAAAAGATACCAATCAATATTCAACGGGGACGATAACACATCGTCAGTACCGATCCATTCTGATCACACTTCAGAGTGATGCCTTCCGCAATACTCCGAATGATATAGATACCCCTCCCGGATAGCCTGAAAAGATTCATGGGCTCAACAGGGTTTGGCAGTGCATCCAGGTTGAAGCCCTTACCATAATCCATGACAGATGCGAGAAGTGTGTTTGCAACAGCAGTAAGAGTACAGAATACGGTCAAGCCCTCCTGCTCCCTGTTACCATGTTTGACGGCATTGACAAAAGCCTCCTTCATGGCAAGCTGTAGCTCCTCAGTAAATACAGTACTGTAACCCTCACTCTCGGCAAATGATGCAATAAACGCGTTCAGTGCTTCATAACCGGAATATCTATCAGGCAGCACAATTTCAGCTCGTTTCATGATAATGGATTTCATGATCGCAACACAAGCAATACACGCTGTGAATGTACAACGAAGCAAGCAACCGAACAAACTCTGAAAAAACAGTGTTAAGCATTAAATAATTAAGATAAATTGGTTATAAAACTAAAATTTATTACTTATTTGTATTTTTTTTATTAATTTTATATATTATGCAATAAGATTTTCATTAAACAGTTCAGTGTTTTTTTACAAACAGAAAAAAGAAAACAACTGATCATACAACAGCACACAACACAAAACCAGGAGCAGTTCAATGAAAAAAACAGCAAAACTTTTAAGCCTCGCTGTAGCACTTTTTGCCGGACTTGGCGGTACAGCTCAAGCCGAAGGATTTAAAATCGGAGCCGACGTTGTCAGCAGTTATGTATGGAGAGGAAGCGATCTGGGTAATTCAGCAGCAATTCAGCCAGCCATTTCCTACACCTGTCCAACTACCGGGATTATTGTTGGCACATGGGGTTCCTATGCATTAAGTGACAATGCTGGCAACAGACACAAGGAGATCGATCTTTACGCCACCCTGCCAGTTGGACCACTCAGCCTGACTGTTACCGATTATTACTCGCCTAATGCTGGTGATTCATTTGATTTCAGCGATGATGGCCCAAATATCGTTGAGCTCAGCGTCGGCTATGCAAAAGATAATCTCAATCTGCTTGCCGCCATCAACGTGGCTGGAAACGATATTGCAGGAGCCAAAAATGCCAAATACTGTGAAGCTGGCTTGAAGTTCTACGACAAGGATGGCTACTCCGCAAAAGCAGTTGTCGGTCTGGGTGATGAAGATTTTTATGGTGATTTTGAAGGTGATAATATTGCAGTTGTCAACACCGGTATATCGGTTTCCAAAGACCGTTACACGGCATCATATGTTTACAACCCTGATACCGAAGCATCGAACCTGGTCTTTATGGCATCATTCTGAACAAAAATTCCCGAATGTTCTTGTCCTGAATCAGGCATACAAAAAAAGAGACCGCCAGAAACGGTCTCTTTTTTTATATACTGCCATACCCATCAATGTTATATGTCAGCTTCATAAATGACATACTCCTTGTAAGGCGTTCCGCCAATAACCTTTGCGAGTTTACTCATAGCTTCATTTGCCTTGAGAATCCAGCTCATCTCACTTGCATGAACCCCGTGTTTACCGCCATAATCGGCAATTTCTGCATTCATGATACTATCAACCCCCTTGTTGCGATATTCAGGCAGCACACCCATCACTATGGTGCGCACCATAGTGATTTTGCGGCCGTACCATAGATATTTCAGTAAGCCAAGGGGCGAGAAGGGATTTCCGTTCACATGTTTCAATGCCTGGTTAACATCCGGCAGGGATAATGAAAATCCTACCGTACGCTTGTTACGGTCCTCCACAAAGTAAATGTAATTGGGGTTTGCAATCGGTTTGAGACTTTTGCCAAGAAAATAGAACTCCTTGTCGGTCATGGGCACAAAACCCCAGTTTTTCTCCCATGCCTTGTTATAGATCTCCCGCATACGGTCAACTTCCCGGTCGAAATCCTTCATATTCATGGTTCGTATGGTCAACCCTTCGCGCTTCTTGACATGCTCTGAGATACGGCGCAGACGCCCGATATCAATACTGTCCTGGTCAATATACCATGCAAGCAGCTCCTGGCCGATACGATGACCACTTTTCAAAACAAGGTCGTTATAATAGGGTGGATTATAGAGCATGAGAAACACCGGCGGGCTATCGTAACCCTTGGTCAACATGCCGCACTGGTCGTTCATTGATGGACTGACCGGCCCGCGCATGGCATTAAGCCCCCTCTTTTTCAGCCATCCAGAGGCAGCTTTAAAAAGAGCATTGGCAACGTTCTGATCATTGATACACTCAAAAAAGCCCCAGAACCCGACCTTGTCGGCATGCACTTCATTATGCCGCCTGTTTTCTATCGCAGCGATAGTCCCCGCCATAACCCCATCCTTCCAGGCAGTAAAAAGAACAAGATCTGAATGATCATACAAGGGAAACACTTCCGTATCAAGCGTTTTCATGTAATCATCAATAACGGGTGGCACCCAGTACTTATTCAGTTCGGGATCTTTTCGGTAGATCTGCCACGCAAAGGTGATAAACTGCTTCCTCTCTTTTTTATTCTTGTTCTGAACCTCTCGAATCTCTATTGTCATAATACGTCCCCTTGTCGTGTGATAGTTACGGTCTGTTTAATCAAAAAAAATCTCCTTCAAAAAAGGAGAATTTTTTTATAAAAACATGAGGCCGCCATTGAAATTCACGCGAAAAATCTGTTCCATTGATAATTCAGTAAATGGAGTAAACACAGTTAAAACCGCATAAAAATTCACAAACTGCAAAAAGAACACAAATATTAATCAGAACATAAAAATTGAAAAGAATAGCACTGCATGAACATTTAATGGATAAGCTTATGCATGACTGCAGCCCCTTCCCGCAGCATACGTTCCGTCTCTCCCCATGAAAGACACTCATCGGTTATAGAAACTCCATATCTGAGCTTTTCAGGATCTTCGGGAAAGGGCTGGTTTCCTTCGCAAATATTGCTTTCAATCATAACACCGACAATGCTTTTGTTGCCATCTCTCTTCTGTTTCAGAATGTTTTCCCAGACCTTGAGCTGCTCTTCGTGTTTTTTCCCGGAATTAGCATGACTGCAATCAACAAGAAGTGACTGTTCCAGACCAGCCTTTTCAATCCATGATTCTGCCGCGGCAATATCTGCCACATCATAATTCGGCTTATCGCCACCACGCAGCACAAGATGCCCGAACGGATTCCCCTTGGTTGTAATAACGCTGCTGTGCCCCTCCTGATCTATACCAAGGAAACTGTGCGGATGCATTGCTGAACGGATCGCATCAACAGCAACATTTATCCGGCCATCGGTCGAATTCTTGAAACCAACAGGCATGGACAAACCGCTTGCCATCTGCCGGTGCGTCTGCGATTCAATAGTCCTTGCACCGATTGCCGCCCAGCTTACCACATCAGCCACATACTGTGGCGTTATGGGATCGAGAAATTCAGTTGCAGCCGGAAGCCCCATTTCGTTGATTTCAAGTAACAGCTTGCGGGCATAGAAAAGGCCATGTTCAATATCGTAGGTATCATCCAGATGAGGATCATTGATGAAGCCCTTCCAGCCGACTGTTGTTCTGGGTTTTTCAAAGTAAACCCGCATCATGAGACAGAGATCATGCTGCAGCTCTGCGCGCAATACCGAAAGTTTCTCGGCATACTCACGTGCGGCATCCATATCATGAATAGAGCAGGGTCCCACAATCACCAGCATTCTTGAATCCTTGCCTGTCAATATATTTTCAACTTCACGACGTCCGGCAATCACCGTAGAGGCAACCTGTTCACTTGCAGGTAGCTTCTCCTTCAGTGCCCGTGGAGAGGAAAGCCGGATAATTCGCGAAACTCTTAAATCATGTAATTGTTCCATCTTTTTTACAGCAATAATATCGTCATTGAAATTCATCGCAAGCAAGATAAAAAAACCCCGCAAATATAATGAGCATCCATGCCTTTAAATTCCCCGGAATGACACGCCATGAGCGTATCACTGCTTTTCATACCATCAGTTTATAGAGAATGCTCCCTGCGGCAAGATTTCTTTAATCTAATAGCCTTAAAAAAAATATATTATAGCAGTAAATAATGAAGGTGCAAACAAAAAGGCAGAAACAGCTTTGGAAACCTTCGTCCTAATTAATTCCGGGTAATCAAAAATCAACAAAGATCATGAACGTACTGATAACTGACGGTATTGATCCTCAATGCGGTCAGATCCTCCGTCAAAACGGTTTCAATGTGACCGAAAAGCCGAAAATCAGCAAGGATGAACTCAAAGAAATTATCGGTGGCTTCGAAAAGCTGATCGTCAGAAGTGCAACAAAAGTTACCGCAGAAATTATTGAGTGCGGCACGAAGCTGAAGCTTATCGGAAGAGCCGGAGCCGGAGTCGATAACATCGACATTGAGGCTGCGACCCGCAACGGCATTATCGTGATGAACACACCCGGAGGAAATACCGTTTCCGCTGCCGAGCATACCTGTGCCATGATGTTGTCAGCAGCGCGTCGTATTCCACAGGCAACAGCAGATCTGAAGCAGGGCAACTGGAATAAAACAAAATTTTCAGGAGTAGAGCTTGAAGGCAAAACCCTTTCTATTATCGGCCTTGGCAAAATCGGGCGTGAAGTAGCATCCCGCATGCAGGCGTTCGGAATGAAAACAATTGCCTATGATCCCATGATCCCTGACGAATACGCTGCAAAGCTCAATATTGAGCTTCTTCCTCTCCATGAAAATTTCATACGTGCTGATTTTATTACCATACACTCATCTCTCAACGAATCAACCCGCAATCTGATTTCAAAAGATACGCTTTCCCTGATGAAGCAAGGCGTTATCATCGTCAACTGCGCCAGAGGCGGAATCATAAACGAAGCCGACCTTGCTGAAGCCATTCTTTCCGGAAAAGTTTCCACTGCAGCACTTGATGTTTTTGAAACCGAGCCGGTCAATCCTGACAATCCGCTCCTCAAACTCGAACAGGTGATTGTCACTCCCCATATTGCCGCATCCACCAGTGAAGCACAGGAAAAGGTTGCCATTCAGATAGCTGAGCAAATTGTAGAATGGAAGCGGACAGGTAAACTCGAAGGTGCAGTCAATGCATCAGCCGTCGAACTGGCACAAGCTCCCGGAGTGCGTTCATATCTGACTCTGGCTGAAAAACTCGGAGCTATACTTGCACAGATGGCGCCATCTCAAGCAAACAAAATGACGGTCAGAACCTCCGGAGAATTCCTTCACACGTTCAATGAAGTCATTACGGCTGCAGCTCTCAAAGGGTTTCTTGATGTCCGGCAGTCAAAAGATACCAACTATATCAATGCCTTCACCATGGCAAAGGAATGCGGTATAAATCTGGAACAAAAATTTGAAAAGGAAAATCCGGACTATACCAACCTGATCCGCATAGAACTTGAAAACGGTACAACAAAACGAATGATAGGCGGGACCGTCTTTGGCGACAAAGAGGTACGTATTGTGATGATAGACCAGTTTCTTGTTGAATTCAAACCGGAAGGCAACATCATTATATACAACAATACCGACAAGCCGGGTGTTATAGCCAATGTAACCCAGTTACTATTGCGGCATAACCTGAACGTCGCCTATGTAGCACTCTCAAGGGATGAGGAAAAAAAGGTTGCGATGACAGCAATTGTTGTCGACGGCAATGTTACATCTGCCCTGCTGGATGAAGTACGAGGTGTCAATGGTGTTGACGTTGCAAACCTTGTATCTCTCTGATAATGATTACATACAATAAAAAAACCTGCCATCCCGGCAGGTTTTTTTATTGTATTCAAGCTGTTCAAGATAACCGCAAAGCAATCACCAGAGTTATTTTGCTTTTTCAAAATCAACACTCAGCCACTTATCTTCATAAGAGGCACCTGTTGACTCCATACCGGCAAGAAAAATCGGCAAAGCCACGATTTTCTGATAATCACCAATCCTGATTGTAAGATCATCACCAAGTTTGAGAATCTTCGGTTCCAGTCCCATATTCTCCATGAAAGGTAATCTGACACGAACCTTATAGTGACCATCAGAAACCTTTTTGATATCGATCGGATTCTCACTAAAGAATACATCAAGCGGATTCAGGTCAGCATAAACTTTCTCACCTACCCTGCGAAGCATAGGAAGACCAACAACCTCATCATCAAATAACGGTACTTCAGTGATAGGAATAGGAGCAAAAGCCTCGGTGATCTGATCAATATACTTCTGCTGAATCGCACGCCATTTCTGGAAATAAGGATCAGGGCTCTGGTCAGGCATAACACGGTTGATGGTAATCCTGTCAACAGTAATGCCATAAAGGTTAAGATAGGTCAAAGCTCGCATAGACTCCTTGATGACCATCTTTTCAGGGTTCATGACAAGACGCATGGTTGTTTTGGATCCGTCAGCAAGCAGGTCAATAATGCCTTCTGTTGAAGAAAAGAGGTTATCAACCTTGTCATATACTTCTTCGGGAGCTACAAAATCATCAATTTTCTTGATTTTCTTCGAAAGAGGCCGGA
The DNA here is from genome assembly GCA_013334755.1 of Chlorobiaceae bacterium. Taxonomy (GTDB): domain Bacteria; phylum Bacteroidota; class Chlorobiia; order Chlorobiales; family Chlorobiaceae; genus Chlorobium. Next base: position 12,518 of record JAAXWX010000034.1, read on the forward strand.
GCACAGGCTTTACCATGAATTTTTCAACATTGCGGATCATCTTGATAAACCATCCGAATGTTTCAGGCAAGGAAAGAAGACGAAGTGTTTCACCGGTCGGTGCACAGTCAACAACAAGAAGATCGTATTCATTCTGTTCATTATAACGCTTGATATAGGAAAGCGAAAAGAGCTCCTCCATACCAGGCAGCACACCCATCTCTTCAGCATAGACACCTTCTATACCCCGGGCTTCCATCAAATGAGCAAAATGCTCTCTGACAACATCCCAGTTCAGATTAAGATCGCCGAAAACGCTGACTTCCTGACCCCAGAGATTTTCAGCAATTTTCACCGGTGAAGGTCCTAACTTGACATCGAGGGAGTCACCCAGACTGTGGGCGGGATCGGTAGACATAATAAGGGTCTTGTACCCCATATCTGCTGCTCTGAGCGCAGTTGCTGCAGCTACAGAAGTCTTACCAACTCCACCTTTTCCGGTAAAAATGATATTACGCATACGTTTTAATGATTCTCATTTAAAGAATTATTGAATAAAGCGGTTTCCAACAACAAGTATTCTCCGTCAGCTCACCAAACTTAAAAGGCTTAAGATAATAAAATTATCCTTTAATAGTATATGACGAAAAACAATTCATGGAGTTAAATAATCGTTACAGAAAAAATTACAGTCCCTCAACAATTCCCGGATATACGGCCGCCAAATCTGTTGAAACCCTGATATCCCGACACGCAGGTATACACTCATTTGTGGTTCTTCAGTCATCTCCTCCGCTTGCGGGAGTGCCGGGAGGATTTCTCTTTTTTTGTTTTATGACGCTTTGCAGCGGAAACTTTTTTGGATGACGCTCGGCTTTTTTTGATGGAAATCTCACGTTCAACCTTGAGGCGCTGACCTGGTACAAGCTTCTTTTTGCCACCCAGATTATTCAGAGCTGCAAGACTCTTAACAGAGGTATCGAATTTTTTGGCTATGGATACAAGAGTTTCACCTTTTCGCACCTTGTAACGTTCGATCGTTTTCTTGATGCCGCCCCTCTTTGCTCCTTCGTCTGTTCCCGACTCCACTTGAGAGGATATTGACCTGTCCGGCTGACCGAAAACAATAAGTTTCTGGCCGGGAGTAACAGATGCCTCTTTAAGGTTATTCCAGGCTATGAGCTGACTGATATAGATACGGTACATTCTTGCAATAGAGCCAAGGTTTTCACCAGGCTGCACGATATGACTCTTCTGTGATTTTTCATCAGATCCCGTTTCCCCTGCCTGGGGACGGGATCCGGTAGTAAGACTTTCAAGCCGGGCTAAGAGCCCCTCACGTTCAACACTTACCGGGGACTTATACGCATAGATCTCCGCTTCACGCTTCTGGAACTGAGAGACATATTTTCTCGGAAGTCTGATAACATTTGGAGAAGAATTCCCGGAGGCCGGAATAATACCAAGCTTGTACTGCGGGTTAAGAAACTGAAGGTCGCGCATCGGAATACCTAAAGTCTCATTCATCTGCTCGAACGATAACACCCGTGTCGTTTTCAAGGTATCAATATCCTGATACAAGAACCCCGGCTCAACCGGACGGATATTGTGTTCATTATAGTAGTTCATGATGTAGTTCACGGCAATGAACGCCGGAACATAGCCTCTTGTTTCAGCCGGCAGGTAATCCCATATCGCCCAGTAATCTTTTATTCCGCCAGCCTTCCTGATTGCCTTGTTCACATTCCCCGGACCTGAATTATATGCGGCAAGAGCAAGAAACCAGTCTCCGTAAATATTGTAGAGATCCTTCAAATGTCTGCTCGCAGCAACCGAAGCCTTGTAAGGGTCGTACCGGTCTTCAATAAAGGAAGATGACTGTAATCCGTACATTTTACCTGTTCCGTACATAAACTGCCACAATCCTTTGGCCCCGGCAGAAGAGACCGCTGTAGGGTTCAGGGCAGATTCAACAATGGCAAGATACTTCATCTCAAGAGGAACATTATTCGCATCAAACTTTTCCTCAAAAAGCGGGAAATAAAGTTTGGTCAGTCCGAGAATTTTTGCCGTCATCCCTCTCCTGTCGACAGCATAAAGCCGGATAAAGCCGCGAACATGCTCATTGTAGACGAGATTGATCGGGGTTTTACGTTTAAGGGCTGCAATCCTTGCAGCATAAACAGAATCACTGTACTGAGGCACGAAAGTGGAAGGAAATCCAAACTTTTCACTCTCTTTTGAGGGGATTGAAAAGTGTTCATCCTTGAAATAGGTCGCATTCACAAGACTGTCAAGAATCTCTGCAACTGAAGAGCGGTAGAATGAATCCCTGTTATTTGCTGTTGACTCAGCGGCATGCACAGGCAATGCCAGAAGAAGGAAAAGAAGTGCCGACAGAAACACCTTGAGCATCGTATAAGAGATCCTGATTTTCACAAGCGGCAGTTTGATTAGAAGAGTGGTTGCAAATGATCATTGCTTCGACAGCAAAAATCTCTCATGCAATTGTCCAAGTAACATAAAAACAGTTCCTGACTATTACAATAATCGTTTACGTTTAAATCTGAACAAGAACAAATGAAACGCGCATCAGTAGCTCACCTTCCACAAAAAAAGCCCGCCTGGAAACGCCGGATTAAGCTGACTCGACATAACTCCGCTTTCAAGCATAAGGCTGAACTCTTCAACTGAAATATTTCCTTTTCCTGCACTTATCATTGCATCAACAAGGTAACGCACCATACTCCGCAAAAATCTGTCGGCAGAAATCTGTAAGACAAGAAAGTTCTTGTCACAAAACCATTTACAGTCCGTTACACGACAAATTCTTCCGGAACTATCCCTATCTTCCTTTGCAAAAGCTGAAAAATCATGGGTCCCGACAAGAAGTGCTGCGATTTGCTGCATGATCGCAACATCAAGTTTTCCAAATGAACAACCGGCAAACCTGCCATAAATCGCTGATGGCTCTTCGAGAAGATAATAACGATAGTACCTCTCTCTGGCACTATGCCTGGCATGAAAATCATGCTCAACCTCTTCGGGATTACTTATCCTGATTGTTCCAGGCAGAAGAGAATTCAGTGAATGAACAATCCTTGATGGCTCCATTGTTGACGCAGTGAAAAAATTTGCCACCTGCGCCTTGGCATGAACTCCTTTATCGGTCCTGCCTGCCGCAGCAAGAGAGATGTTTTCCTGCAGAATTGTACCAAGGGCTGATTCTATCTCCCCCTGTACGGTTACAATTTTCCCGGACTGTCTCTGCCATCCCGCAAAAGAGGTCCCATCATATTCAACTGTAATCCTTATGTTCTTCATATAGAGAAAAAAATCTTTAGTACATTGCTTTGTCAATAATAGCTATCTTCTCGTTATCTTCCTGAAAAACAATAACATCACGTTGCAGAAAACTCATCTCGCATTGCTCTTTCAGGTGCTGAAAAGCCTGAAAAGCCCTGAAACCGAAAGCAGTTATAGAGTTCCCGGAATCTGGACCGGAAAAGAAATTGATGCCGAACAGGTCAACCCCGCCGATTACTTTGGCCATATCATCGAAGGAATACTGGGCAGCAGAAGCGCTGAACCATCTTCATCTGAAAAAATTGATTGGAGAACCGGTGCAGTTGTGTACAACCTCTTTATCCGCCTCACAGCCGCTTTTGACCATAATAACGACGGAACCATCAGCACTGAGCCGCTTGAAAGCGGATTCAGGGAAACCGGCACGCTTCTTAAAGCCATCGCTCTCCTGCCGTATATAAAGAATCTCGGCGCAAATACCATCTATCTGCTTCCACTCACGGAAATTGGCACCAAAAGCAGAAAAGGCACTCTCGGCTCCCCTTATGCCATAAAAAATCCACGAAAACTTGATCCGCTGCTCAATGAACCCGCACTCGGTCTTTCAGCAGAAACTCTCCTCAAAGCATTTGTTGAGGCTGCACATCTTCTTGATATGCACGTTGTTCTGGAGTTTGTCTTCAGGACAACCTCAGTTGACAGCTGCTGGATAAAGCAGCATCCGGAATGGTTTTACTGGCTGAAAGAGAATGAACAAACCTGTAATTTCGGCCCGCCTCATTTTGACCGGGATACACTCAACCGGATTTATGAGGTAGTCGACCGGCATGAACTGCATAACCTTCCCGCTCCGCCTCTCGAATACCGGGACCAGTTCGTAGCACAACCAGTAACGATCAGTGAAGAGAAGAACCCACTTCAGGGCACAGCGACAGATGGAACACCATGCCGCATTGCAAGCGCCTTCTCCGACTGGCCCCCTGACGACCAGCAACCGGCATGGAGCGATGTCACCTATCTGAAAATGCATACCCATGATGCATTCAACTACATTGCTTACAACACCATCAGAATGTACGACCGCGCCCTTGACGATCCCGGTACATTCAACACCACCCTCTGGAATGAAATTTCAGATATCATTCCGAGCTATCAGGATGAGTATCAGATTGACGGTGCAATGATTGATATGGGCCACGCCCTGCCAACACTTCTGAAACAGACGATTGTCCGGAAGGCCCGCGAAAAAAGAGCAGACTTTGCCTTTTGGGATGAAAATTTCAATCCCACTCCAGAAATACGTAACGAAGGATTCAATGCCGTATTCGGCTCTCTGCCCTTTGTGATCCATGATATTGTTTTTATCAGGGGATTATTGAACCACCTGAACAAAACCGGCGTTGCACTGCCATTTTTCGGAACAGGAGAAAATCACAATACTCCACGCGTCTGTTTCCGTTACCCCCGACAGGAAGCCGGACGGAATCATTCAATCTTTGTCTTTACTCTCAGCGCCATCCTGCCAACCATACCGTTTCTTCAATCGGGCATGGAGCTTTGTGAATGGTATCCGGTCAACCTTGGTCTGAACTTCAATGATGAAGACCGGACTCTTTACCCGCCAGAAAAACTGCCGCTGTTCAGCGCGCTCAGCTACGACTGGGAAAAGTGCAACGGCCTGCAGCCCCTTAACACCTATATCCATAAAATCCTTGAGATACGGTCACGATATCTCGACCTGATACTCTCGGGCGAGACCGGTTCAATGACTATTCCCTATACAAGTCAGCAGGATCTGTTTGCCGTCATGAGAACAGCAAACAATCAGACACTTCTTTTTGTAGGCAATAGTAATATGTACGAAACCAGGGAAGGTTTTCTTGAATTCAGCATGGAAAGCGGCACCTTGAATGATCTTGTAAGTGAAAACCCATGGCCGATCAAGGGACACAAGCTTGAACTGAGCTGCAGACCTGGACAATGCATGCTCTTTGAGCTTCCTGCATAGCTTTAAAAAAAAGCAGCGAAAAACGTATCTTTCATACTTTTCCGTTAACCAAATCAATCGCTTCTTATGTCTATTCTCATTGTCGGCTCACTTGCCTTTGACGATATCGAAACTCCGTTCGGACGTTCCGACAACACTCTTGGCGGATCATCCACCTACATTGCCCTCTCGGCAAGCTATTTTACCGAGAAGATCCAGATGGTCGGTGTCGTTGGATCCGATTTCGGGGATGAACATTTCGGGTTGCTGCACTCCAGAAACATTGATACCAAAGGCGTTCAGATGGTTGAAACAGGAAAAACCTTCCGCTGGGCCGGTCGTTACCACTACGACATGAACACCCGCGACACGCTCGACACACAATTGAATGTTTTTGCCGATTTCGATCCCGCAGTACCCCATCAGTATCGGGATGCGGAATTTGTCTGCCTCGGCAATATCGACCCGGAACTGCAGCTCAAGGTACTTGACCAGATCAGCAAGCCCAAGCTTGTTATTCTTGATACCATGAATTTCTGGATTGAAGGCAAGCCTGAAGAGCTTAAAAAAACCCTTGAGCAGGTTGATATCTTCATCCTGAACGACAGTGAAGCACGCCTGTTAAGCGGTGATCCAAACCTGGTTAAATCAGCAAGAATTATCCGTCAGATGGGCCCGAAAACCCTGATCATCAAAAAAGGAGAACATGGTGCCCTTCTCTTTACTGACAATGGTATCTTTGTTGCCCCAGCCTTTCCGCTCGAGTCAATCTATGACCCTACCGGCGCAGGCGACACGTTTGCAGGAGGCTTTATCGGCCATCTATCCCGCTGCGAAACCATTACCGATACCGAATTGCGCCGGGCAGTCCTTTACGGCAGCGCCATGGCCAGCTTCTGTGTAGAAAAATTCGGAACCGAAAAAATTGCAGCGCTTGATCTCCTTGAAATCGAAGACCGCTTTCAAAGTTTCCGCGAACTTTCAAGAATCGACGAATAAGGCATTGCAGGAAACAGCAATTTCATAAAAAAAAGATGGAACAGCTCAACCTCCTTGATTACAGTTTCATCGTCGGCTACCTCCTGCTGACGCTGGTTATCGGCCTGTGGTTCTCAGCACGCGCCTCGGAAAATGTCGGAGAATTTTTTCTTTCCGGGCGCAAGCTCCCCTGGTGGATTGCCGGCACCGGCATGGTCGCGACCACCTTTGCCGCCGACACCCCCTTGGCGGTTGCAGGATTTGTAGCCAAAAACGGCATCGCCGGCAACTGGGTCTGGTGGACCTTTGTTTCCGGTGGCATGCTGACGGTTTTCTTTTTTGCCCGGCTCTGGCGAAGGGCCGAAATCCTGACCGACCTTGAATTCATAGAGCTGCGTTACAGCGGGCCTGCAGCCCGATTCCTGCGCGGTTTCAAGGCAATCTATTTCGGCCTCTTTATCAATGCCGTCATTATCGGCTGGGTTAACCTGGCCATGTTCAAGATCATCAGAATCATGGTGCCCGAGCTGAACCCGGAACTCACCATTGTTGCCCTCGTTCTGCTGACCACCTTTTATTCAGGCCTTTCCGGACTCTGGGGCGTCTCCATTACCGATGCCGTGCAGTTTGTCATCGCCATGGCCGGTTGTATCATTCTTGCCGTGCTTGCTGTTCAGTCACCCGCAGTCGTTTCTGCCGGAGGCCTCACCAAGGCCCTGCCGCCCTGGATGTTCGATTTCTTCCCCACGTTCACCTCATCAGGAAAAAGCATAACGGGAGCCGTAGCGCTTCCTTTCATCTCCTTTGCCGCGATGGCCTTTGTCCAGTGGTGGTCATCATGGTACCCCGGCTCCGAACCCGGAGGCGGCGGCTATATCGCCCAGCGGATGATGAGCGCGAAAAACGAGAAACACTCGCTCCTTGCCACACTCTGGTTTACCGTTGCCCATTACTGCCTGCGGCCATGGCCATGGATCATTGTAGGTCTGGTCAGCCTCGTCATGTTTCCTGACCTTCCTATGAACCAGAAAGAGGACGGCTTTGTCTACGTCATGAAAGCCGTACTCCCTCCCGGGCTGAAAGGGCTGCTGATCGCCGCCTTTCTTGCTGCCTACATGTCAACGCTCTCCACCCACCTGAACTGGGGCACGAGCTACCTGATCAACGACTTTTACAAACGCTTCCTGAAAACGGACGCAGATGAAAAGCATTATGTCACGGTTTCAAAAATCACCACATTCCTGACTGCAGCCTTTGCTCTCTACATCACCTTCTTTGTACTCGACACCATCACCGGAGCATGGGAGTTCATCATCCAGTGCGGTGCAGGCACCGGCTTTGTCCTTATTCTCCGCTGGTTCTGGTGGAGACTGAATGCATGGTCGGAAATAACCTCCATGGTGGCGCCCTTCATCGCCTTCACATGGCTGCAGCTCTTTACCACCATAACGTTTCCCTTCTCGATTTTTATCATCGTTGCTTTTACCATTGCAGCAACCCT
>JAAXWX010000035.1 GCA_013334755.1 Chlorobiaceae bacterium
GGCATGCCGATTCTTCATGGTATATGCGGCATTGCTGTGGCCGGGCTTGGTCTCCTGGCTGCAGGCACTCTGGTTACCAAAACGGTAAGCGCGCTGTCACCAGATACGAAACAGCAGAATACTGAAGAGGATTCTTTTTCGATATGACTTTTGCGGTTCTTGAGGTTTTCTGTTCTCTCTTGTTCTATTGCATCATGTTGTCGAGGGTTTCAGCAAGTATCCGGGGGTCGTTGATTGGTAACTGGCATGTACGGTCGATGCAGACTGTGGCATGAGGTCGAACAGCATCGGTCTGTATGGTTTCGGGAAAGCGCTGTATGGATGCAATTTCCGGAGCTGCATGGAGTATTACAGTTCCCGGCAGATATCGATCATCAATTGCATGACGAAGCTGATCCATTTCCGGTGAAAACAGGTTTCCTCCGAGGATGACTCTGGTTTTTCTTTTTCGGGCAAAGTTCAGCGCAACCAGCATTTGCGGAAGTGCGTGGCTATTGTCAGCAAGCATGCTGCTGCTTGCCCTTATTGTTTCCTCCGCCTTGAATGAGAGCTCCTCTTTTCCGGTCATTTCAGCAAGCCTCAACAGATTCAGGGCGCTCACCGAGTTTGCCGAAGGTTCCGCACCGTCATACTCCTCTTTCATCCTCAACGGCACGGCATCGTCATCAACGGCCGTACTGAAATAACCTCCGAGTGCATGGTCGAAAAAAAGGGTGTTCTGCAATTCCGCAAGTTCAAGGGCTGTTTGAAGATAGTGCGCCTCAAAAGAGGCTTCGTAGAGGTCGATCAGCGCCTGGACAAGAAAAGCATAATCTTCGGCCTTGCCCGCAATCGCCGCGTTGCCGTCCCGGTACCGGCGCAAAAGGCGGCGATTCTCAGGGTCATAGAGTTTTTCCAGGATAAAGTCTGCTGCTTTTCTGGCCGCTTCGAGAAAGGGTGCATGATTGAGTACACGGGCACCTTTTGCCAGGGCTGAAATCATCAGCCCGTTCCAGGCGGTGAGTATTTTATCGTCAAGAAATGGCCTTGGTCTTGCAGCTCTTGTATTATATAGCCTTGTCCGGGCATCATCAAGAGCCGCACTGATTTCCGCAGGTTTTTTTCCGAACTTTTCTGCTGTTTCTTCAACGGTTGCCTGCTGTATCAGGATATTTCTGCCGGTAAACTCCCCATGGGGGTCGTTCAGGGCATTTCCTTCAACCCTGATGCCAAAAATGAAGCAGAAGATGGCAGAAAGCATCTCGTCTCCGAGAATATCGCGTATTTCGCCGGCGCTCCAGAGGTAGAACGCTCCTTCCTGTTTTTCTCCGCTTTCGCAGGAAGAAAGGCTGTCGGCATCTTCAGCCGAGTAGAAAGCTCCTTCAGGCGATGTCATGTCACACAGGACATAGTTGAAGATATCCTCTGCTGCGGTTTTATAGAAAGAATCTTTGCTGCATTGAAAGGCTTCGAGATAGGAAACAGCCAATTGGGCATTGTCGTAGAGCATTTTTTCAAAATGAGGTACATGCCAGCGCTCATCGGTGGAGTAGCGGGCAAAACCACCGCCTCCTTTGCCTTTAACGGCAAGATGATCGTGGATTCCTCCGTAAGCCATTTGACGAAGGGTATAAAGCGCCATATCAAGGGCTTTTTTGCGTCCGGTATAATAAGCGTCATTGAACAGAAAGTTCAGAAGCACCGGACGCGGGAATTTGGGAGCACTGCCGAAACCTCCAAAGTCGTGGTCGTAGTTTGCCACAAGCCATCTGAAACATGCCTCCTGTGCTTCATCGGCTTCCGGCGGTGCGGCAACATTGTTCCGGGAAATCCCGCCAAGAGAGGTAAAAAAGGTGGAGGATGCAGCAATGATTTTCTTCTCGTCGCTTTGCCAGAGCCGGGCTATAGTGAGCAGTATGGTTGTAAATCCAGGCATTCCATAACGCTCCTCAGGGGGGAAATAGCTGCCGCCGTAAAATGGCTGCAGATCCGGGGTGAGCCATACAGACATTGGCCATCCGCCTCTTCCGGTGCTTGACTGTACATAAGACATATAGAGGCGGTCGAGGTCAGGAAGCTCTTCGCGGTCTACCTTGACCGAGACAAAATGAGCGTTAAGCAGTCCGGCGATTTCCGGGTTTTCAAAAGATTCACGCTCCATGACATGGCACCAGTGACAGGTGGAATAGCCCACGGAAAGAAATATGGGCTTGTGTTCATCTTTTGCTTTTTCAAAAGCCTCCTTTCCCCATGCAAACCAATCTACCGGATTCGATGCATGCTGCTGGAGATAGGGACTTTTTTCATGTATGAGCCGGTTTGGCTTATTTCGGCTTGGGTCATGGGATGGCATAATATAATCCATACCTGGTCTGCCCGGAATTAGTCCGCTCAATTTGTGCGTTTATAGCCGCTATTGCCATATTTGTATAAAATGAAATACTCTCAATTTTTTTTGGAAATACAAATAAGAATATGTTTTTAAGATTCTCTCGATTGACTGTATATAATGACTTGTATGTAATGGCATTTTCAGGATCAATTTCAGCTGCTTTGGAAAAATCTTCTTTTGCGCCACTATCATCCCGGATAAGTTTTTTGGTGATGCCAAGATAAACATATCCATAAGGACTTTCCGGATTGAGCGCGATCTCTTTTGAAAAATCAATTCTTGCAGCGCCATAATTTAATCTTGCAGCTTTTATAAAACCCTTACCCAGTTCCGGATGATTTGAAACAATGATATTCTTTTCTTTGGGTTGGCGATTTATTGTTTTAGCTGCAAAGCCGCTTTTAGCTTTTAATAAACTTGTGTTATGGAGAGCCGTATTCCATAATTTTTCTGCATCCACATTCCATAAGGTCTGAGTAACTGAGGTGTCGATATCAGTTTGTTTAACAGCAGTATCTTTCTTTGAGATTTCATTATTAGTCAGGGCGTAAAATTTGCTTATTCGAAAACAAATTTTGTTAAAATCTGTACGTTTGTCCTCTAAAAAAAATAACACGATCAGTTGTCCGGAATTAAAGCCATAAGTGCGCGCTAAATTATTGTTTATATGGTAATTATGATTTTCGGCACTTTTTTCCAGTATTTGTAGAGAACGTTCAAGCTGTACCTCAGCATCTGTATACTGCTTTTTGGCGATATAAACCCTTGAGAGTATTTCAAGACTTTTTGCGACGTTGACCCTGTCTGTGTCAGAAGAATTTTTTTTAGCCAACTCAAGCGTTTTGAGCGCCAAATGCTCATAATCAGCGAAGTCTCTAATATCTATGTTTTTAATTTTATTGTAGATATTATCCCATTCACTGTTTTCTTCTACTGCTGATACATTTGTTGCACTGATGATGATTAGTGCTATTGCAGTAATAAAATTTGCGGTTAAATATTTTTTCATATTGCTTTTTTTAAGCAAATGGATGCAAGAGTCATCACTATAATACGTTTTCGTTGCTTAATAAGATAAATACAAATGGTTTATGATCTAATGAACTTTCCTGCCGAGTTCAGGCCGTGATTGAGGGGTATAAAGCTTTTTCGTTTGCAAGGTGGTTCGGTTTTTTTATCTGGAGCATTCATAGTTTGTTTACGTTTTAAGTATAACCATCACTGGATGCCCGAAAGTTCTTGACATATGAAACCATCAGTGAATCCTTTTGGTTCTTTAGGTTGTGAGTTACTAACAATAAAGAACAGCTAACGATGCTTGTCTGGAAAATGAAAAGCGCTTTTAAGGGGAAGGGGACAACAGCTACAGTATTTTTCTTTGTCCTGCTCCTTTTTTTCTGTGGATGTGCAGGTGACAGCCTGTCGCCCCGTTCAGAAAAGTCTCGTTCAACTGTTCAAGCGGAGAATAATACTATGCATTATAATGAGTTGACTCCCGATGAAAATCGGGTGATTGTTCATAAGGGAACGGAAAGGCCTTTTACCGGAAAGTATTATCAGAACAAGGAGAAGGGGACGTATCTTTGCAGGCGGTGTGATGCCCCTTTGTTCCGCTCAGCCGACAAGTTTGAATCCGGTACCGGGTGGCCAAGTTTTGATGACGCTATTGAAGGTGCGGTTAAACAAATTCCTGATGCTGACGGCAGCCGTACAGAAATAGTTTGTGCCAATTGCGGAGCGCATCTCGGCCATGTTTTCTTCAGTGAAGGGATGACTGCTAAAAATGTCCGCCATTGTGTCAATTCGATTTCTCTTGGTTTTCTTCCTGCAGCCAAGGCTGCAGCGGTGACGCAAAAGGCAATTTTTGCCGGGGGGTGCTTCTGGGGTGTCGAGTACCATTTCAATAAACTGAAGGGTGTGCTTTCCGCAAAATCAGGGTATACAGGTGGCCTGATCGATAATCCGACCTATAAACAGGTTTGTACCGGGAAAACTAGGCATGCCGAAGCCGTTGAGATAGAGTTCGATCCGGCTTTGGTCAGCTATGAAACTCTTGCAAAACTCTTTTTCGAGATTCACGATCCGACCGAACTCAACCGTCAGGGACCTGATATTGGTACGCAGTACCGCTCAGCCGTTTTTTATACTGATGATGATCAGAAAAAGGTGGCTGAAAAGCTCATCGGTGAGCTGAAGACCAAGGGATACAAGGTTGTGACAACCGTTGAAAAGGCCGGAACATTCTGGCCAGCCGAGGAGTACCATCAGGACTATTATGAACGGAACGGTCATGAGCCATACTGCCATATCTATCAGAAGCGGTTTTAGCGACTGAATAAGCTTTGAGATCCGAGCCTATGATGAAAGCCATGATTCTGGACAGGGTGGTCTCGATTGATGTCAATCCTGAACCGTTACGGCTGACAGAGCTACCTGTTCCAAAGCCAGGCAAGGGGGATCTGCTTATCCGGGTTCATACCTGCGGGGTATGCCATACCGAACTTGATGAAATAGAGGGACGGACTCCTCCTTCATTTTTACCGATGATTTTAGGCCATCAGGTTGTCGGCGAGGTAGTGGAGTGTGGCACGGGCGTGACCGGTATCTCACTGGGAAGTCGCAGGGGGGTGGCCTGGATTTATTCAGCCTGTGGAAGCTGTTACCTCTGCCAGACAGGTCATGAAAATCTCTGCCGGCAATTCCGGGCTACCGGGCGTGATGCCTATGGAGGGTATGCTGAATACATGGTTGCTCCTGCAGCCTTTACCTATGACATTCCTGATGTTTTTTCAGATGCAGAAGCAGCACCCCTTCTCTGTGCCGGAGCAATAGGGTATCGTTCACTGAAACTGGCCAATCTGAAGAATGGTTCCGTACTTGGACTGACCGGGTTCGGAGCTTCCGCTCATCTGGTGCTTCGACTTGTCCGAGCTCTCTATCCCGACTCCCCGGTTTTTGTTTTTGCCCGGAGTACCGCTGAGCAGGATTTTGCCCGAATGCTTGGCGCTGACTGGGCAGGAGATACTGGTGCACTATCTCCTGAACTTTGTGATGCCATTATTGATACCACTCCGGCATGGTTGCCGGTTCTCTCTGCGCTTGAACGCCTGCAACCGGGAGGGCGGCTGGTAATCAATGCCATCCGGAAGGAAGCCGGAGACAGGACGGTGATGGCAGGTATCGATTTTGAACGGCATCTGTGGATGGAGAAGGAGATTAAAAGTGTCGCCAACATTACACGCACTGACGTTCGCGAGTTTCTCGATATTGCCGCTGCCGTGTCGCTGAAACCCGAGGTTGAGTTTTACAGTCTTGAACAGGCGAACCTTGCTCTGAACAATATCAGGCAGCAGAGGATAAAGGGTGCCAAGGTTCTCAGGATTGCTTAGCTCAGGAAAGCATCAACAGACTTACAGCCATCACACCCATACCGAAAATGAGCCCGGAAATAGCGATATGGTGCTCACCATACTCCTCGGCGGCAGGAAGCAGTTCGTCAAGTGAGATATAGACCATGATGCCGGCAACGCAGGCAAGCACGATTCCGAAAACAACCGGACTGAGAAAGGGTTTCAGAAGGGCGTATCCGATGATCGCTCCGACAGGTTCGGCCAGGCCTGAAAGAAAAGAGTAGCTGAAGGCTCTTTTTCTGCTTTTGGTTGCGAAGTAAATCGGGACGGCAACAGCCATACCCTCAGGTATGTTATGCAGGGCAATGGTTGTGGCAATGACAATACCAAGGTTCTGGTTGGAAAGGGCACTGAAAAAGACCGCGAGTCCTTCGGGGAAATTGTGGATTGCAATTGCTGCGGCCGTAAAGATACCCATACGGTGAAGCCGGTTTTCCTCTACGGTAGCATCTTCGTTCATTCCTCTGATCAAGGAGAATTCATGAGGATTTTCAAAATCCGGAACAAGCTGGTCGATAAGCCAGATGAAAAAAATTCCGCCAAAAAACGCTGTTGTTGCAATCCATGCACCTTGTCCGGCAGGGATCTGCTGTGCAAGGGTTTCTCTGGACTGAGGCATGATTTCAACAAACGACACGTAAAGCATGATGCCTGCTGAAAAACCCAGTGCAAAAGTAAGAAACTTTGTGTTCGTATGGTGCACCATGAGTGCCAGTAGGCTTCCTATGCCGGTCGAAAGACCGGCCAGCAGGGTAAGCGCAAGTGCCGGATAGTAATTTTCCATAAAAGTATGCACAATGAAGAGAGCCGACAGTTAATCTACTGCACAGCAGTTTATAATAGAAAAATAAATCCGGAAGCCGAATCTTCCGAAGAAACACTCTATGCCTTCAATGTGCAGACGCAAGGTTATGGTTTCCTTTACGAGGCAGCTTTATTTTCTGCAAGGAAGAGGTTCGATGGTTTTGGCGATGAATGGTCAGCGTGCGGATTCCCGTCGGAGCAGCAGCTCGATCACCTCCTCAGGGGTGTCACAGACCGAGTAGTAGTTCTTATGCTCTGCGGTGACCATATGCTCCTGTGCAATACGGTCGAAAAAGAGGAGCAGAGGGTTCCAGAAGCCGTTCAGGTTCAGGAGAATGATCGGTTTGTGATGGTGGCCGAGATGTTTCCAGGTGATGACCTCGATCAATTCGTCCAGAGTGCCGAACCCCCCGGGCAGAACAAGATAGGCATCCCCCCATTCGGCGAGTTTCATTTTTCTTTCGTGCATGGTTTCAACCACAAGCAGTTCACTCAGCCCGTAATGGGCAACTTCCCGTTCTTCCAGAAACCGAGGGATTATGCCTCTCACTGTTCCTCCGTTTTCCATGACGGCATCGGCAATACAGCCCATGATACCTACACGCCCCCCGCCGAAGATCAGGCCGATACCTCTTTTCGCAAATTCGCGTCCAAGGTCCGAGGCGGCAGTGAAGTACTCACATGGGGCATGGTTGCTTGAACTGCAGTAGACGGTCACGGAAGAAATCATGGTGCTTTCAGTAATTACGGGTGATACTGTCATCGGTCTGCCTGTAGACATAGGTCTTCGGCTCTTCTATCTTTTTTACCGAGAAGAGTTTCAAAGCTCTCTCCCAGAGGTCGGTATCTTCGGCGTACTCAAGATCTCTGAACCCTTCAAGTGCAAAAAAGAGCTCTTTTTTGCCAAACATGGTTCCGCAAAGGACACACTCCCGGATGCCTATAAGTTTGTCGGGATGATAACAGTCTTTGACCATGATGGTTTCATCACAGAGAAATCCGCCAGTGAGCATCACAACATCACGCATCTCCTCAATGAGTGTGATTCTCGTTTCGAGATGGTTTTCCAGATAATGGTCGTCACTGTCAAGAAACGTAATATAGCGGCCGAAAGATGCCTGAATACCGGCGTTACGCGCCAGAGCAGCTTTTCTGTTGCTCTGCTTCATGTACCGGATATTCGGATATCGGAGGATATACTGATTGATGGTGCCGAATGTGTCATCCGTGCTGCCGTCGTCAATAATAATGAGCTCCCAGTTGCTGAAGGTCTGGGCAAGAACGCTTTGCACGGCATTTTCAAGATGACGGGCCCGATTGAAGGTCGGCATGATAATTGAAATCTCCGGCTTGCAGTTGAATCTCATGGTCTGGTGGATCTGATTGCAAAAGCGCATACCAGCATGCCGGCAACGAGAAAATTCTGTGCAATGGCGTTATATTTCACATCCATTGTTCCTGGGGATTTTACCAGGGGAAACTGGAGTAAAAATTGAGGAATGACGAGGGCGCCGACAATGACTCCATAGGCAGGCTGGCCAATCATGAACATGTAGCCTGATGCCATAATCTGACCGGCATTGATGAGTACTGCGGCAATTTTTGCAGCTTTTGTCTCTCCGAAGGCTACGGGAAGTGTTCTGATGCCGACCTGCCGGTCGCCCTCTATTGATTTGAAGTCATTGATGGTCATGGTGCCGGTGCTGGAAAGGGTGAAAAGCCCGGCAACAATCAGCGATGGCTGAAGCGACAAGAGGGTAACGGTCGGGTTGTATGCGATTTCACCGGCTATCCAGGGCAGAATAAGGTAGGAGAGTGCTACAATGATATTGCCTGCCCAGAGACGTTTTTTCAGTTTAATTGGGTTAGCGCTGTAGAGGTGTGCATTGACAATGCCGATGACAACGTAAAACCCGATGATCGGATGAATCAGATAGCCGGTGATAACGGAAAGAACTGACCAGATAGCAATAAGGATAGTGGCGTTTTTCAGTGATATGGAGCCGCCGGGTATTGGACGGTTTGGTTCGTTGATTTCGTCAAGATCGCGGTCGAAATAGTCGTTCAGCATCTGACAGGTTCCACTTGCCAGCGGACCAGTCAGTAACATGCCGAGGAGAAACTTCATGCCGGCAATGTCCTTCCATTCAAAAGCCCCGCTTGCTACAGCCCCGCAGAGAAAGCTCCACATGACCGGTATCCATGTTACCGGTTTAAGAAATCGAATGATAAGGGCAAGTTTGGAGATGTTCTCAACAGGCATTGGCCTTGCATGCACCAGTTTACGGACATTCAATGGCGTCTTGAACTCGCTCTGATCCGGCTGCTGCTCTGAATTCTTGATGGAAGGAAAATCACTCACACGTACAGACTTTGGTTGGCGAAATGCTGATGGCCTAAAAATAACAGCTAAAATTGAAGAATGGAATCATCTGTCGCAAAACAGCAATGTTATATGTACAATATCCTGAAATATCCTGAAGATTTTAATTAAACTAAGAAAACGGATTGGTTGTTATGTTTTAAATGTTGGTGAAAATCGATTCTTGTTTTTTTAAATCATAACTCAAAAGAGGAGAGGTGCTTAATGGAGGGTCGGAGTTTGCTCAAGGATATGAAAAAAACCTTTCTGTTTCATGCCATAGCTGCCCATTTCAGCAATGGTCTGATTCCTGTTGCCGTGCTCTATCTGCTCTTAACCATTGCAACCGGAAGTGTTTATTTCGAACATACGGTCGAGCATCTGCTTGTCATTGTGCTCATGGCTGTTCCAGTCTCTTTTTTTTCAGGCATTCACGACTGGAAAACTAAATATCGTGCTGCTAAAGCGCCAATCTTCAGGAATAAAATAAGGCTTTCAGGTGTGCTTTTTCTGCTTTGTATTGCAGTTGTTGCTATCAGAATCAGCATCCCTGACGTGATGAACAGAGAGGGAATTGAGCATTGGCTCTATCTGGTTCTTCTTTTGTCCATGTTACCTGTGGTAACGCTGCTTGGTCATTACGGCGGCAAACTTTCCGCCCAATCAAGACAGACAGGTAAACCCTCTTAACGTATAGAATTATATATATGATGTGTTGTGCAACAATCCCGTAAGCAGAGCAGTTGTACAATGGCAACCAGAAATATATTTTAATGAAATGAAACGTTGATTCCGGTTATCAAGTAACGGCCTCTGATTCAGGAAAAACGCTTGACATTGGATGTAATTCACTGTTATAACATGATCTTTCTTTCCCCGGTGATTGTAACAAAAGCGAAAGATCTTTATGATCGAAAGTAACGTGTTGCTGGCGTTTTTTACAACATCAGTCATTCTTGCTCTCTCTCCAGGCCCTGACAACCTTTTTGTTCTGGCTCAATCTGCCCAGAACGGCCGGATGGCAGGTTGGTTTGTCACACTTGGACTTGCTACAGGGCTTATAGGCCATACGATTGCTGTTGCTTTCGGCCTCGCTGCCATCGTACATTCGTCAGCACTGGCTTTCAGCATCCTTAAATATATGGGCGCTGCATATCTGCTCTATCTTGCCTGGCAAGCATTCAGGGCGGCGGCTTTAACTGGTCAGCAGGAGCCGGTTCAGCTACTCTCCAAAGGAAATCTTTACCGGCGCGGGATTGTCATGAACCTGACAAATCCCAAGGTTTCTCTCTTTTTTATGGCATTTCTGCCACAGTTTGCTGATCCGAACCATGGCTCCATGATGGCGCAGTTTTTCCTGCTTGGTGCGGTATTCATCGTGGCGACCATATTTGTTTTTGGTCTCATCAGTATTCTTGCCGGTGGATTCGGTGACAAGTTTCGCAACTCCCCCATTGTTCAGAAAACAGTCAACAGGATCGCTGCCGCAGTATTTATAGGTCTTGCCATTAAACTGGCATTTTCAGAGCGATGAATTAAGAGATACATGCAGGTTTTTCTGACAACAATTCAGGTAATTGACTTTTTTGTTGAAGATGACATAAACAGAGAGATTAATCATGCCATACATTCCGCTTATTCCGCTGTCGGAACTGCCTGAAAACAGTCACAAATCGGTTCGGTCCGGCAAAAAAAACTTCGCGCTGTTTCATTATAATGGAATCATTACAGCGCTTGAAAACGCCTGTATACACAAGGGGGGTGATCTCGGACAGGGGTTCATCCAGACGCTTGAAGATGGAGAGCTTTATGTGGCTTGTCCCTGGCATGGATGGCAGTACAACCTGAAAACAGGGAAGGCTCCTCATGGTTACAGGGATCGGCAGGCGGTATACGAGGTGATTGTTGACAATGGAATGATCTCGGTGTCGGAAGAGCCTCTCAGCAAGGCGTTCAGGGCTGCTCATGATGTGGATCCGGTAGCGGATCTCAGAAATCTTGAATATCAGACGACAGAGAAGAGCATCAATGTACTCGGGATTTCAACAACCAATATGAATCGTGATCTGCCCCGGCCCTCCACATCTGAGACCGCATTGCAGCAAGCACTTGATTTTGCCGCCTCCGAGTTTGGAGCTTCAACGAAAATGATCAAAATACGTGACCTGAATTTCAGGCATTGTGAAGGATATTACAGTCGCCATGAGAGAGCCTGTACCTGGCCTTGTTCCATATCGGAAATGGATGGTGAGGACGGGATGAATGAAGTGTACCGTTCCATGGTGCTGTGGGCGGATGCTGTTATCCTTGCAACACCGATCAGGTGGGGGAACGCGTCATCGCTTTTTTACAAAATGGCCGAACGGCTCAATACCGTGCAGAACCAGATTACGGTTCATGACAGGGTGCTGATCAAAAACAAGGTGGCATCGTTCATCATCACCGGAGGACAGGACAATGTTCAGGGGGTCGCCGGCAATCTCAATTCTTTTTTCACGGATCTTGGTTTTACTTTTCCGCCATTCAATTTTGTCGGCTGGAGCAGAGGCTGGATAGCAGAAGATACGGAAAACAACTATAACCAGTTTTTCAGAAGCCGTTATGTGAAACGTTCGGTCAGGGAGCTGGTGACCAACACCATCAGGCTTGTCATGCAGATAAAGGATATGGATGTTTCTCACCTTCATACCCCTAAGCCCAAAATATCTGAAGCAGGAAGCCTTTCAGAATAATGCTGATGGATTTTTTGTTTTTCATGACGTAATTGAGTACAATAAAACGTACAGAAATTAGTGCTGCTTATGGTTGTTTATGGAAAGAATCAATCTTGAAGAAGATATTAGACCGTTGTCGGAATTTCGTGCAAACACGGCATCTCTGGTGCAGCAGGTCAAAAAAACCGGTCGACCTCTTGTGCTGACGCAACACGGGAAAAGCGCAGTTGTATTGCTTGATGTCAGGCAGTATCAGTTTATGCTTTCAAGTATTGATCTGTCAGATAGTCAACAAAGTGGTCTGGTCGGGAATATTCCCGGTGTTGGTAAAACCATTTGACCTGGTTTTTTTGATTAAAATGAATGCTCAATACCGGTTTATATTTTCGGATTACTTGACGCTTTCCTGAGAAACCGTTTTCAGTTTGGCTGATAAATAAAAAGAAAAGCAGATAACCCCCCTATGACTTATAAACTCCTGATATCCGGGATCCCCCTCCCACGGAAGCAGGCCTCCAGTATCCACGAGAAGCTCTTTTCCAGTGGTTTGCCCACTTTCCAGTTGTTTATGACTTTTGTTTGTACACTTGTCATACTCATTCCTCATTTTCTTGCAGCACAGACAAGAGATGATTCATTGCAGGCCTATGTTCCAGTAAATTCTTATATCGTCAAGGAGACAGGCAGTTCCGCAATCTTGATGGCAAAGGATATTGACAGACCTGTTTCACCGGCAAGCCTGACGAAGATACTGACCTGCATCATGGCGATTGAAAGCGGGAGGCTTGAAGAAGATGTGGTGATTACAAAAGAGTCGACAATGGTTGAACCTTCAAAAGCAGGTTTCAAACCGGGAGATAGAATCAAGCTTATCGATCTGGTCAAGGCAGCCATGGTCAACTCAAGCAACGATGCTGCATTTGCGATAGCTATTTATCTTTCCGGTACGGTCGATTCGTTTGTTGCTGCCATGAACTACAGGGCTCAAAGGATTGGAATGAAAAATTCCAGGTTTACCAATCCGGCAGGTTTTGATAAAGACATCTATGCTGGTAACATCTCTACCGCAGGAGATCTTTTGCGTCTTACAGAATATGCGATAAGAAATCCTGTATTCAATCTGGTGGCCCGGCTGGACAGAGCTGTTTTTATTGAACAGACATCCCGCAAACTTTACAGCCTGAAAACCCACAACAAGCTTCTTGACAAATACCCTTACGCTGTAGGCATCAAAACCGGTTATACAACCAAGGCTGGACGGTGTCTGATTGCCAGGGCCGTAAAGGATAATAAGGATATTCTGCTGGTGATGCTCAATGCTAAAACAGACCGATGGAATGTTGCTGCCGACATGTTTGACTCGGCATTTTCATCTAACAGGTCAAACCCTTACTGGTTTGCGCAACCATCCAGAGTTGTGGCCAGCAGTGTCCGGATCCCGGCTGTTGCATTTTCGGGAAAGAGTGATAAAAAAGAGGTTCGCTTGTCAAGGCACCGCCATCAGTCGAAAAAGCAGGTGATTGCACGGCTTAAAAGCAACAGGACGTCGAAGCAGCATGCAATTGCCGGGCAGAAGATCAGCAGAAAGTCGAAACATCATGCCATTGCAGAGTCGAGGGTCAGAAGAAAGTCAAAACATCAAGCTATTTCAGAGCTGAAGTCAGGTAACAAGTCGGTGAAGCAGGCCATTGTAAGGCTGAAATCAGGCAACAAGTTGAAAAAGCGAGAAATCGTTTCATCAAAACCAGCCCGGAAAATTAAAAAGAAAGCAACTGTTTCATAAAAAGTAATCAGAGAAACTATTGCGATATCTATAACACAATGAACCTTATACCAAAAAGAGTGGGAAATGATCAAGCATATCGTAATGTGGCGGCTTAAAGAGGTTGCTCATGGCAATGACCGTCGAACCAATGCAAATCTTATAAAGGAAAAGCTTACGGCTCTGAAGGGAAGAATTCCCGGGATGACAACTATTGAGGTGGGAGTTGATTTCAGCAGAACAGATAGTTCGTGTGATGTCGTGCTTTATACTGAATTTTTTGACCGCAAAGCTCTCGAAGCCTATCAGGTTAACCCTGAACACGAAGCATTGAAGCCCTTTATCGGTTTGGTGAGTGCAGAGCGCAGGATTGTTGATTACGAAGTGCTGTCCTGAAAAAAAAGCGGATGGTTTCTTGCCTTCCGCTTTCTTCCTGAGATTTTTTGCTTATGCCTGAACGATGCACTCTGCAGGGCAGACAGCAGAGCAGGCTGGTGAATCAGAGTATCCTGCGCATTCGGTGCAGGTGTTTGCATCGATGAAATAAACATCGTCGCCTGCTGTAATTGCATTTACCGGACATTCAGGTTCACATGCTCCGCAGTAAGTGCATTCTTCTGTAATGTAGAGTGCCATAATAACTTCCTCACTTGAATAGTTGTAAAAAAAGGAAAGAACGAATCGGGTTAATTTCGATCAATATAAGATTATTTTTTTAGCTCAAAAAAAACGTCGTACCACCTTGTGCTTTTATTTTGAGTCGCCAGCTTTGAGTCAGTTATTTTCATACTTTGATGATACAGTCAACCGGGCAGACCTCAACGCAGGCGGCATGATCATGAAATCCGACACAGTCAGTACATACGTTCTCATCAATAACATAAATATCGTCGCCGGCTGAAATAGCGCTTACCGGACACTCTGGTTCACATGCTCCGCAGTAGGTGCATGTATCAGTGATTCTATGTGCCATATTTTTCTCTCCGTTACGATTATGAAAACTTTCATTCTTTGTAGATAGTGTCACAATTACTGCATTCAACTCCATGAAATATGAACCAAGTATTTGAACACAAAGTTCTGCAGTGTGACTGGCAAACTTATTTTTGTTCGTGGATTTCGTATGCGTTGATAATATCGCGGACAAGCTTGTGGCGGACAACATCGGATTTGTCGAGATAGACAAAGCTGATTCCCTTGATATCATTCAGGATTGCAGGAGAATTAGTGAGCCCTGAATCAATATCCTTTGGAAGATCGATTTGAGTGACATCTCCGGTAATGATGGCTTTCGAATTGAGTCCAAGCCTTGTAAGACACATTTTCATCTGCTTGTTCGATGCATTCTGGGCCTCATCGAGAATAATGAATGAACTGTTCATCGTTCTGCCTCGCATATAGGCAAGAGGAACAATCTCAATGACCCGCTGTTCGGTGAGGAGTTTCAGTTTTTCCGCGGTCAGCATGTCCTGAAGTGCGTCATACAACGGGCGCAGGTATGGGTCTATTTTCTGGGCAAGATCGCCGGGCAGAAATCCAAGGCTTTCGCCGGCCTCAACGGCCGGTCGGGCAAGTACGATGCGCTTCACCCGTTTAGCTTTCCATGCAGCAACGGCTATGGCAACGGCTGTATAGGTTTTTCCCGTACCAGCCGGACCGATGGCAAAGACAATATCGTTTGTTCTGGCTTCAGCAACCATTCTCCGCTGGCCGTCTGTTTTGGCTCTGACGGTGTAATCAGACGAAGTTACAATGATGTCCTCGTCGCCGTGATGAGCCCCTCTTGGTCCGGGAGCAGGGGAGAGAGCAAGATTGATAAGTGTATTCAGATCATTATCGAGCACTTCGCCATGCTTGTTGGCAAGCAAGATCATCTCGCTGAAAATTCGTTCAAGTAATGCAACCTCATCTGATTTCCCTCTGAGGATAATCTGTGTTCCGCGTGCAGTGATCTGGATATCGGAAAATTCATTCCTGATTTTTTTCAGGAGAGAATCATAAGGTCCGAAAAGAATGACAGGTTCAATTCCCTGAATTTCTATAGTTTTTTCTGTGATCAAAATGACAGATGGTTATGCTTGAAAAGCGGGCTCTCTGGTATCGAAATATGGATTTCCGGAGGAGAGGTAGTTCTGCACATACTCGTTTATGCCTTCTTCGATTGATGTGAGCGTTTCACTGAATCCAGCTTCCCGAAGCTTTGTGATATCCGCACAGGTATAATACTGGTATTTTTGCTGCAGGGTTTCCGGCATGGGTGTATAGCTGATGACGGGTTCACGGTCAAGCGCCGAAAAGGTTGCTTTTGCAAGGTCATTAAAGCTTCTGGGCGTTCCGCTGCCCACATTGAAGAGCCCTGCTGCTGAAGGGTTTTCAAGCAGCCAGGCCATAATCCGGGTGCAGTCCCTGACGTAGACAAAATCTCTTAACTGTTCACCATCAAGGTAATCTGGTCTGTGCGACTGAAAGAGAGTCATTGCTCCATTTTTACCTATCTGATGGAATGCTTTATAGACCACACTGCTCATATCGCCCTTGTGATACTCATTCGGACCATAGACGTTGAAGAATTTAAGACCGACAGCATGGTTGAGGATATTATGTTTCACTGCCCAGCAGTCGAAAAGATGCTTGGAATATCCATACATATTCAGGGGGCGGAGGGTGGTAAGGCCCTCAATGGCATCACTATAGCCGTTCGATCCATCACCGTAGGTTGCAGCGCTTGATGCATAGATAAGTCGGATATCATGTTCCATGCAGAACGTGGCAATTCTTTTCGAGTATCCGAAATTGTTTACAAGAAGGTGATCAGCATCAGTTTCTGTTGTCGAACTGTTCGCCCCCATGTGGATGATGGCCGATATTCCTTCAAACGCCTTTTTTTCCAGCAATTCGGGGAAAAGGTCTTTTGGTATAAAATCAGCAAAATGAAGTCCGGAGAGGTTTCGCCATTTTTCTGTGGTAGTCGAGCCTAGATCATCAACAACGATGATATTCTCTTTACCCATGCGGTTAAGCTCCCAAAGCATGGCACTTCCGATAAATCCTGCTCCGCCGGTGATAATGATCATGGAGAAAAAAGTATAGTTTAATGCGGGCACATCGAATATACAGAGGCGGGTATAAAAACAAAAGAACACCGGCAAATTAATGCTTCAGTGTCTTCATGTGTTGATTTATCTGTGTGTGGTTATGGAATGTGTTTATTATATAATGCTTCATTTTATAAGTGGTTATAGAATCGTGACAAAAATATTTATCCTGTCGCTCTGCAACCGTGATTATTGCCGTTTGAAGTTATATCTGAATATTTAACTCCTGTTTTTCAACCACAAGAGTGCAGAGTTTCAGAATATCAAGTACATGGCAGAGTTGTTGTATGGAGCCGTAAATATTTCCACCGTATCCCATCGCTTTATATTTATTCAAGCTTTACTGTTTACATTATTTCTATTGCTGTGCTTTTGCAAGGTCGAGTCAGCTTGCTTTTAGCTGACCCATATGTACAGGATTCGTATAAGACAAGAGTTTTCTTCCCCAGAACAGCCATAATCTAACGGTTTCGACTGGTTTGCCTACAATCTCGGAAATCTGCCGGTGTTTCAGGCCTGATATTTCGCTCAAGAGAACGGAGAGTTTGATATCGGCGGCCCACTGCATCAGCGAATCAACAAGTTGAAGGTTACCCTTGCCGGTTTTCTTGCTTGTACAGAAATCGGTCTTTTGTCCGAACCGGGTGACATAGCACTCGCGGAATTTTTTCAGCAACTCTCTCTCCTCTGAACTCGAACTCGCAGAGAGATAGGTACAATAGACAAGATCATGTGACACTTCCTCGCTACCCGTCATCCAGTAGGCAAGAGAATAAATATCATCAACAAGATCAAGAGCTGTTTTTTTTATCCTGTTCATTTCTTCTCCATTATAAGTTGGATTATTTTTGTCTTGTTTAAATTTATAAAAAAAATGAGAATTGTCCAGATTTATTTCATGAATTGTTTGAAAAAGATGTTTTTTTAAAGAAAAACATGGCAGGTGCCGGCCTGATTCGGTTAATTGCATGATTTTATAGGTTTACTGGAACAACTTACAGGGGCAACATGAAGAGAGATATACGGGACCTTCTTAATCCGGCATTACAAAATATTGCGACATACAGGGTTGAGGGGGGACAGCAGGCCGAGATAAAACTGAACCAGAACGAAAGTCCTTTTGATGTGCCGATGTGGCTGAAGGAAGAGATTATCGGGGAGTTTATTAAGGAGCCATGGAACCGGTATCCGGATATTCTTCCCTACAAGGGGATGAAGGCCTATGCGGATTTTCTTGGTATCTCACCTGATTCAGTGATGATGAGCAACGGGTCGAACGAGATGCTTTATACCATATTTCTTGCTTGTCTCGGACCTGGCAGGAAGGTACTGATTCCCGACCCTTCGTTTTCACTCTACGAAAAAATCGCCTTGCTTCTGCAATCGCAGATTGTCAACGTTCCCATGCTTCCCGATCTTGATTTCGATGTGGATGCGATTCTTCGCGTTGCACGTGACGAGGCTGTTGATTTTATTGTTCTGTCTACTCCGAACAATCCTACAGGTAAATCTCTCACGTTTGAAGAAGTTCGTCTGATTGCCCAGTCTTCTGATGCCATTGTCCTGGTAGATGAGGCTTATATTGAGTTCTCCCGACAGCGTTCTGTTCTTGAACTGATTAATGAACTGCCGAATCTTGTTGTGCTTCGCACCATGTCCAAAGCCCTTGCCCTTGCGGGAATCCGTATTGGTTTTGCGATTGCCAATCCATTGTTGATGGCTGAAATTGCCAAGCCGAAAATTCCTTTTGCATCAAGCAGACTTGCCGAAATAACACTCACCAAGGTATTGGCGAATTACTCCCTTGTCACAGATGCCGTTTCCTATATTCTTCATGAACGGGAAAAGCTTTATGCCGCCATGCTCTCTCTTGAGGGTGTTGAGCCGTT
This sequence comes from Chlorobiaceae bacterium, assembly GCA_013334755.1. Taxonomy (GTDB): domain Bacteria; phylum Bacteroidota; class Chlorobiia; order Chlorobiales; family Chlorobiaceae; genus Chlorobium. The sequence goes on from JAAXWX010000035.1 coordinate 18,408, forward strand.
TTTGAGTGACACCAATTTTATGATTATCAGGGTCAGCAATGCGAGTGCTTTATTTCAAAGTCTCAGGAGCGAGGGTATTCTGGTGAGAAATGTCTCAGGATATCATCTCATGCAGAACTGCCTGAGATTCAACGTCGGCCTCGTTGATGAAAATCAGCAGCTCATTGCAAAACTTAGGTTACAATAGCGTGCAGGGTTTCAGAAAGTTGCATGGCACAGAGATGAACAGGCTGAGTGCGGAACTCTATTCCGTATCACCAAAGTACCCTCTTGTTCTTATGCTCCATAATATCCGCAGTATGTGGAATGTTGGTTCAATGTTTCGCACAGCCGATGCTGCGGGTATTGAAAAAATTATTCTTTCGGGCTATACGGCAACACCACCGAGGAAAGAGATTGATAAAACCGCATTGGGAGCTCAGGATACTGTTTGCTGGGAGTATCATGCCGATCCGCTGTTGATTATTTCCAGTATGAAGAAAAAAGGCATACGAATCTGTGGAGTTGAGATTACAGACGGAAGTCGTCCCTATACATCATTGTCTTGCTCTGATTTTCCGATCTGTCTTGTTGTTGGTAATGAAGTTGACGGCCTTGAAGACGAGGTGCTCCAACTGTGTGACGAGGTGCTTGAAATACCTCAATTTGGCACAAAACATTCGTTGAATGTTGCTGTTGCTGCCGGTATTGTCCTGTTCGAGTTGGTACGTGTTATTCGAAGTGGCGTGTAACTTTTTGTTTTTTGTTTTTGTTTTGTTTACTTAGGTGTCTAATGTTTATAACCGTGTTCTTCGATGCTTCATTACAAGACATACGAATTGGATAATCCGGAAGCTCCCTGGGTTGTTTTTGTTCACGGAGCTGGCGGCAGTTCGTCGATATGGTTTCTGCAGATAAAAGAGTTTATCAGGCATTTCAATGTTCTGCTGGTTGATCTCAGGGGTCATGGGAAGTCGAAAGGTGTTGTTCCCAAGGATAAACATTATTATGACTTTGAGGATATTACCCGTGATATTCTTGAGGTACTTGATTCCTTGAAAATTGAGAACGCCCACTTCATCGGCATATCACTTGGCACGATTATTATCCGCAATCTCAGTGAAATTGCTCCTGAAAGGGTCAGCTCAATGATTATGGGTGGGGCTATCATAAGGCTTAACATCCGGGCGAAGGTCCTTGTTACCCTTGGAAATATGTTCAAGCGGTTTGTTCCCTACATGTGGCTCTACAGTTTTTTTGCATGGATAATCATGCCCAGTGAGCGACATAAACGTTCGAGGCTGCTCTTTGTCAATGAAGCAAAAAAAGTCGCACAGAAAGAGTTCATGCGCTGGTTTACCTTGACCTACGAGCTCACTCCGCTTTTAAAATACTTTGAGGAAAAGGATACTGCCATTCCAACGCTCTACCTTATGGGTGATGAAGACCATATGTTTCTTCCTGCTGTCCGCTATATCATTACAAAACATACCAACTCATGGCTTGAGGTGATCGGAAATTCCGGTCATGTCTGCAACGTTGATCAGCCGAGGGAGTTCAACACCCGTGCCATTCTCTTCCTTAAGAAGATGTCTGCCGGTGGTTCAACAGAGGAACCACTTGTCCAACTCGCAGCCTGTTAAATAAAAGGTTTATTGTAGTTGTTCATTGCATGCTCGATGCCGTTGATTGCAAAATCAAGAGCAGCATCGCTGCAGACAGGCAGCATTTTCTC
>JAAXWX010000036.1 GCA_013334755.1 Chlorobiaceae bacterium
TGGATAACCGTCACCTTGAAGAGCCTGGTACATCAGCGTTTGAAATCCCAGTATAGCTTCGAAGGGGGCTGGTAGAGATTACGGCGGGATGCAGGAAGCCCCTTGCCGATCAGATCCGCAAGGTCAGTGATGACGCTTGCTTTTTCAGCAAAGTAGCCGTGACCAAGAAAACCGGTGTCAACCTTTGTCGCATCGATGGTTTCCATACCGTCTATTACAAAAGGATCGCCTTTTGCGATGCCGATACGGTCAGCCTTGTGCAGAATACTCGATAGCAGCAGGGCACGGTCACTTTTTGAGGCATATGACGTGTAAAGAGATCCTTTCTCCCTGATCTTGGGGAAGAGTTGCCGGAAGGTTTCAACATAGACGTCAGCTGCGACAAAAACCACCTGTCCGAGCGTGCTGCTTTTCGGCCATGCATTGCCTGAAAGACCGTATAGCATTACCCGGTTGCCCATACTGTGAGCCAGAATATGCACCTTTTTCCATGGACCATCTGCCAGCAACTGCAGGAAATCGGCCAGAGGCCCGGATGAAAGGAATGCCCGTTCCTCATCAGCACAGTAGCCTGCAAGCGAGCCAAGCGAGGGCCAACTGTAAAGCACCACCGGACCGTTGAACCGCAGGTCATAGGCGAACTGCGCAGCATGCCTGACGGCATCCTCGAAGGTAACGTTGTATCCGTGCAGGAAGACCAGCAACTCTCCTGAAAAATCCGGTCCGGAGGAGAGATATGATGAAAACAGCTCTTGCGACAGGCTGTCGACACGGCCGAGCACCACGTACCTGCGGGGATCGTCCTTGTCACGCAGAGGCTCCCACCATTTTTTCTGCTCGACAACTCCTTTACGGTGCAACGCAACAGGAATGGTGACCTCGGCCATTCCGAGGGAGAAACCGGCAGTATCCGGCTCACCGGAAAACCTCTCCTGGCCATGATCCGAGCTTTTACGGTTCGTTGCGAAATAAACCTTCACAAGAACGGGCTCGACCTCAACACCAAGCGCTCTGCCCAGTGATTTCCCGGCCAAGCCTGCTGTATCTCCGAGCATACCGGATTCATCGTCAATTCCAAGCTCACCGGCATACCATCCACGGGTTTTTGCCACGCTCTCCGCCCCAAGCTGCACGCGTGAAATAAGTTCACGTACATAATCATAGGCAGGTGTATCCTCAACCAGGTCAAGCAGGTCATCAAGTACCACATCGACATCTTCACCACCATCTGCATCTGAAAGCCTCACAGCCAGCGCAGCCAGTGCTTCGTCCCGAAGAGAATCCGGCCGGCCCATCCTTATGACAACACCGTCCCAGTTACTGAGCAGTACATCAAGTACCGCAAGCTGTTGAATCAGCTCTTTCATGGTTCACTCCCTGCCTGAAATAGTGAATGCCGCCCAGAAATAGGGCTCGGCAAAAGGACAGCTGTCCGGGTCAAGAAGCCTAAGGGTGGTACGGATACGTGCGGCAAGAGGTCCGGCCGGAGCAGGTTCGCTTTTAAGTTTCCGCAAAAGCTCCATCAGCTCTCGCACTGTCACCCTGCGCATCCAGTTTTGCGCTTCACGCAGTGCCCCGGCAGGCGTGAGTCTCTTTTCGGCCAGCTCCCGGTAAAATCTGCCTGAGAGTACTGCCGTTGCAGCATCATCCACTGGCCAGAGTGTAGCCAGAACAGTCCGGCTGCCGGCATGAAGAAAAGCTGCCGGAAAACCGAGAAATTCGTCGGGGGTTGAACTCACACGGGCCATTCCGGTCTCACAGGCTGAGAGCGACACAAGCCTGGGCGCTTTTAAAGCAAGAACAGGCAACAGGCACTCAAGCGTCAGCTTCTCCCCTCCGGCCAGTAAAAGGGCAGAATGCAAAGGCCGGTTCAGATCGAAAACCGCATGCGTTGAAAAATGCACGGTTTCAGCATCCCTTACGGCCTCAAGCACAGCTTCCGGAAACGCTTTAATGCCGTGAAGAACCTTTACAATGCGCCCTGAAAGAGCCTGCTCTACCCAGAGGCACTCCAGCTCACTGAACTCAAGATCACCCCCGGGGTTCGACACGAGCAGGGCATTCCCTGACACTGTCACATGCTCTTTCTCTTTCGGGATCAGCGCACGGACAGAAGGAGCGTAGCGCACAGTCCAGTCGTCGAGCAGCCAGCGCCGTCCTCCGTTGCTGTCTGCCGCCCATGCGGCATGCATGGGAAAGAGACCGCTGCCACCCTGCGGAAACCAGACCAGCTCGGCACCCTCTGTGACTCCAAGACTTTTACAAACATTGAGCAGAGGTTGCCAGAGCTCCCGGTAGAGAACTTCTCCCATGGCATCAATAGCTTTCCGCCACGCCTGGTGCTCTGAATTTCGGAAACTGTAGGATCTGAGCCATCCGCCAAGCTCTTCGGCCTCCAGCCCCCCGCGCTGCAGCTCCATCAAACGCTCCCTGCCAAATGCCGGAAGCCATACGACATCAACCGTCACCGCGGTCACCACGACAACAGCACCTTCCGGGCATGCAAAAACCGGAAAGAGCAGGGCTCCTCCTTCCGGAACCAGGCTTTTCAACTCTTGCATGGTGCAGCTTCCTCCTTCCGGAAGCCAGAAACGGGCTTTGCCCCGTTCAAGTTCAATCAAAGCCTCTTCTTTCCGGCCAAGTTTGAGCAGACACCAGCCGAGAAGTGCTGACGAATCTCTGAACTCCCATATTCTCTCCATCCGTCCGGCTCTGCTCCCTGCTACGGCAAGTGCTTCAGCGGCAGCATTTAGCGCTTGTTTAAAGTAAGAAACAGCCGATACATAGTTCCCTTCCACCAGCATCCCCTCTGCTGCCACCTGCAGAATTATTCGCCGGTCACGCAGATGTTCCGCTCCCTGGAGCAGCGAAAGTGCGGCTTCAGCATGCCTGACAAGCTCATTGCCATGCCCAGGTTCTCCTTTGACCAGCAGCTTCAGCAGGGCGTTGGCCTGAAAAGATTCCGCACTTGCCACAAGGGCGGGGGAGAGTGCCGGATCGAGCAGTGAGCCAGCCTCACGGCAGAGCTCAAGAGCCTGCTGCACTTTACCGTAATTCAGCTCCCTTCCGGGCGACATCAGCACTTTTGCCAAATTGAGCAGCACTTTTGCCCGGAGCAGTCCGGAAATATTACCTGCTGAAGCATCGAACGCAAGGCGGGCATAACGCTCCGCCTCATCAAGATTTTGCTTTGTTTCAAAACCGCCCCGGAAGAGAAAGCACTCCGAAAGATAACAGCAGGTATCGATCCAGGTTTCGTTATGGCTACCGTCAAGCACTTCCATCGATTCCTGGTGAAGCCGGATACGTTCTTCAAGTACCGCGCCGAAGTCACCATCCGGTTCGTCACCAGCGGCAATAGCCTGTTCATTGTTGGTAATTGCCCATTTCACCGGCTCGTCCTCTCTGGAAACTTGTTGAAGATCATGCCGGAGATAGCATATGCGTTTCTTCCAGTTTTCAAAAGGGTCTCCGGTGATCCGGAAACGAAAAAGCACGGCAAGAAGAGAGGAGAGAAAGGGCTGATCACTCACGGCACATTCAAGATGCATGATAGCCTCATCAATCTCTGCAGGCCCGAAAGGTTCCTGATTTACCATGAGTGTACCGATGCCACTGTGGCAGGCAATCCAAGAATCCCGGTCAACAACCGGATCCCAGACGGTCAGGGCCTCCCGATAGGCATTTACAGCTCCAGCCGGATCGGAAGTTTCAGCGTAACGCGCATACATACTCCGGAATGCCGCCCACTTTTTTGGTTCTGAAACGCGATCTACAAGGGTGCCTGCTTCAAATAGAATTGCAGCAGCCCGCTCCGGGTTGCTCTCTCTGTCCAGAGTATCATATTCGGCCATCAGAGAGAGGAACCTCTCCCTGCCGGTTTCAGAAGTATTCATATCCTCATTCAGTTTTAGCCTGAACAGAGATTCAGCATTACATCTGTTATAAAATACGCATAAAAGCTTTTGAAGAAAATTGTTCCGGCACCGGAACTGAAACAATCAGATGGCAACCCACCTGACAGGACAATACTCTTACTCTTTCATAAAAAATAGAAGTACATTTACGCGGCCGTTAAAATGACGTCCACTTTTTATCAGCGTTAACTTCCATCAACAATTAAAAAAGGAGTTCTTCAAATGAATGTTGTAAATCCGGAGGCTATCGGATTGTTCGGGCTGATCATCACCGTTTGGGTATTCGGCCTTGAACAGTTGGGATTCGGGCTTGACAAGGAGACTGATCATGCAAAACTGGGACGGAATCTTGCCCATATCGCCCTCTGGTTCGGCGGTGTTGCGCAGTTGTTCACAGCCGTATGCATGTATCTGTTTGACATGGGATTGCCTGCTGACATCAGGATTTACTTAGGCACCATCTTCGCAACCTATGGGATTTTCTGGGTTGTTGTTGCCATGCATTTCTACAATCCCGGTGACAAAAAGATCTATGCCCACATGTTTCTGGGAATCTTTTTCATCACTGCAGTATTCAGCTACAAAGCCATCATGCTCGGGAAAATCTGGCCGTTAGCGACCGTACTGCTGCTCATTAACGTGCTGACCATCCTGCTTCCGTTTGCCTGGTACAAACCGAACGCAGTCATCACAAAAATCTGCGGGGCAACAAATGTTGCCATTGGCCTCTGCGCCCTTCCACTCCTCTTCAAATCACTCGGAGTGTAACCCGCCACTCTTGCCCGAAACAGCCATCAGTTTTACGGCTGTTTCGGGCCGCACCGACCCTCTATTTGCTCCACGACCACTTCACGCTTATATTAACCATGGTTGCAATTGCTGATTTTCACCAGCAATAAATGGCAGGCTTTAACCTTGGCTCAACCCTGTTATTGATTACTTCCGAAAACGTTATAACCTTAATGAAGGAGATCTGTGCCCGAACATTTTCGTCCCTGACCTCTGGTCTGAAATCATAAAGATCAAATACGATAAATCCATGGCAAAGCGCCTTGACTGAACGGGTTTTTTTGGGGATTTCACCTGATTTGCTATTATAAACGCTAGTCTCTCAACTGTTTTTCAAAGCACAAAACCTTTATGCACTATGAGCGCTCATATCTATAAGAAAATCGAACTGGTAGGTTCTTCTGCAACCAGTATTGAAGAAGCAGTCAATAATGCTGTTGCCAAAGCTGCTGAATCGGTCAGAAACATTCGCTGGGTAGAAATCATTGAAACCCGCTGCCATGTTGAGGAGCAGAAAGTTGCTTACTGGCAAGTTACGGTAAAAGTCGGCTTTACCCTCGATGAAAACTGAACACGGCTTTCGGTAAAAAAACAAGAAAAGGCGCCCTTGCAGGCGCCATTTTCTTTCTGTTTCAAAAAAACAATCATCAATTTTCGGACGTGTAATTTTCCGGCGCCAATGACCAGTGAGCGGGAGACATCCAGAGCGTCGAGAGCATCAGCTCCCGGATATGAGGAAACTCTTTGGGGAGCCTGTCATAAATCATTTCAAAAAGCGCTTCATGTGAAAGCAGCTCTTTCTTCCACGCTTCACGATCGACCGACATCAGTTTGATGAACTTCTCTTCCGTCATCTCTTCCAGTCCCTTCCAGTCAATCATATCGTACTTCGGCATCCAGCCAAGCGGACTTTCTACAGCGCCGGCTTTGCCGTGGACACGGTCAACAACCCACTTCAGCACCCGCATGTTCTCACCAAAACCTGGCCAGAGAAACTTGCCATTCTCGTCCTTGCGGAACCAGTTGACACCAAAAATTCTTGGCAGTTCCGGCAGCGTACGACCGACATGAAGCCAATGGTTGAAATAATCACCCATATGATAACCGCAGAAAGGAATCATGGCAAAAGGATCACGGCGAACTTCGCCAACCGTACCGGCGGCCGCAGCAGTCTTTTCCGAACCCATGGTAGCGGCAAGATAAACGCCGGAATTCCAGTTAGCCGACTGGTAAACAAGAGGAACAGTATCCCCACGGCGTCCGCCAAAAATAAAAGCGCTGATCGGCACACCTTTTGGATCTTCCCAGTCAGCATCAAGCGACGGGCACTGACTTGCCGGAGAAGTAAAGCGGGCATTGGGATGGGAAGAGAGGCGGCCGCAATCAGGAGTCCATGAGTGACCCTGCCAGTCGATAAGCTGCTCGGGGACATCATCCGTCATACCTTCCCACCAGACATCACCATCGGGCGTCATGGCAACATTTGTAAAAATACAGTTTTTTCCAAGTGTTGCCATAGCATTCGGATTTGATTTTTCCGACGTACCTGGAGCAACACCAAAAAAGCCGTATTCGGGATTGATCGCACGAAGACGACCATCTTCACCCGGTTTGATCCACGCAATATCATCACCAATCGTGGTCACCTTCCATCCCTTAAAAGATTGAGGCGGAATGAGCATGGCAAAATTGGTTTTACCGCAGGCACTCGGAAATGCTCCACCAATGTATGTCTTTTCTCCCCCTGGCGATTCAACACCGAGAATCAGCATATGTTCAGCAAGCCACCCCTCATCCCGTGCCATTGAAGAGGCAATACGCAGGGCAAAACATTTTTTGCCGAGCAGAGCATTGCCGCCATAACCACTGCCAAAAGAGATGATGGAACGCTCTTCCGGAAAATGCACAATGTATTTAATGTCATTGCAAGGCCAGGCAACATCCAGCTCACCTGGCTGAAGAGGTGCACCAACAGAATGAAGACAAGGAACAAAATCGCTGTTTTCACCAAGCAACTCCATAACCTTGATTCCCATCCTCGTCATGATACGCATATTCGTTACCACATAGGGAGAGTCGGTAATTTCGACACCGATATGGGCAATGGGCGATCCAAGCGGCCCCATACTGAAGGGAATGACATACATGATGCGACCATTCATACAATCCCTGAAAAGCCCTTTCAGGGTCTCTTTCATCTCCCTCGGAGCAACCCAATTGTTGGTTGGACCTGCATCCTGACGACGAATACTGCAGATGTAGGTTCTGTCTTCAACCCTTGCAACGTCACTCGGGTCTGAACGGCACAGATAGCTGTTCGGGCGCTTCTCCTCCGATAATTTGATAAACGTACCACTCTTGACCATTTGCTGGGCAAGGGCATCATACTCTGCCTCTGAGCCGTCACACCAGTGCACAGCACTCGGACGACAGAGCTCTGCTGTCTCCTGCACCCATTGGATGAGCTTTTTGTTTTTCACATAATCTGGAGGATTGATCTGGATTAAAGTCATGATCGTTCTTATTATCGCTAAGGTTATAAAAAAAACGTCCGCAATCACAACTGACTGCGAACGAGTATAGAAGAAATGTGATATCCGGATTGTAATAACTGCCGGACCTGAAAACCATCAATCATGTAATGGATTATTTATTAAGGGTCACTGGTTTTTTAAGTGCATCAGTAATTATTTTTTCAAAAGCCTCTTTGCTTCGTGCTCCGGTAATCACCTGGGAAATCTGGCCTGAAGAGTTAACAACAAAAGAGGTTGGAATCGCACTGATACCGCCCGCCACATATCGGCTGTAGGAATTGATCAGTTGTTCGTTGACCATGACCACCGGATAATTGATACCATATTTGGTTTTAAAAGCACGGATCGCCGGTTCGGTTTCATTGACTGCGACACCAATAAAGGTAAAGCCTTGACGTCCATATCTGCTCTGGAGGGCAACCATATCAGGAATCTCAGAACGGCAGGGAGGGCACCATGACGCAAAAAAATTCACAATATAGACTTTACCGACAAGCTGATTTGAGGCTACTGATTTTCCATCAAGGGAAACCGCAGCAAATCTTGGGGCCAACGGTAAAGCAACTGCCTGCCGGGACGCAAACAACGACACTGCCACAACACAGAGTAATAGAACAGAGATCATCCGCTTCTTCAAAGAGTGACTGACTATCTTTTTCATACCGTTACAATTAAAAATCATAAAAAACATATTTACCAAGTCTCTTTAATATACAATTCTTCTTTTTTGTGACTGCTATAAATCATGAGATATTTAGTCTTTGTGATTCTCTATAAAATAAAATATATTTGGGCTTGATTTTTTGCCCTGCTTAAGCCACCTTAGCTCAGTTGGTAGAGCAACTGTTTCGTAAATAGTAGGTCGTGGGTTCAACTCCCTCAGGTGGCTCATATCCGGAACAGTCAAAACGGCAAAATCATTTGACACATCATTTCTCGTAAAAAAGGCATGAATGCCCGGAAGCACGAACGTTTGATTACACCATAAAATCCTATCCACACTGTCACTATGCAAGAAGGTAAGATTTCCCAAATCATCGGCCCAGTAGTTGATGTTGATTTCCCTGAAGGGCGGCTTCCGTCAATTCTGGATGCGCTGACTGTTACAAGAGCTGACGGGACAAAGCTCGTTCTTGAAACACAACAGCATCTTGGCGAAGAGCGTGTCCGAACTGTTGCAATGGAAAGCACCGACGGACTGGTCAGAGGTATCAGTGTCGCCAATACAGGCAAACCTATACAGGTGCCTGTCGGCCTTGAAGTACTTGGCAGAATGCTGAACGTTGTCGGAGATCCGATTGACGGTCGTGGTCCGGTCGAAACAAAAAAAAGCTATTCAATCCATCGCCTTGCACCAAAATTTGACGAAATCTCTACGAAAGCAGAGATGTTTGAGACCGGCATCAAGGTTATCGATCTTCTTGAGCCTTACTCCCGTGGCGGAAAAACCGGACTTTTCGGAGGCGCCGGTGTAGGCAAGACTGTTCTTATCATGGAGCTGATCAACAATATCGCCAAGCAGCAGTCTGGTTTCAGCGTTTTCGCTGGTGTTGGCGAGCGGACTCGTGAAGGAAACGATCTGTGGCACGAGATGATGGAATCTGGTGTTATTGATAAAACAGCTCTCGTATTCGGCCAGATGAACGAGCCTCCCGGTGCCCGTCAGAGGGTTGCACTTACCGGCCTGAGTATAGCCGAGTATTTCCGTGATGAGGAAGGACGAGACGTGCTGCTCTTTATTGACAATATCTTCCGGTTTACCCAGGCAGGTTCCGAAGTATCCGCTCTCCTCGGCCGCATGCCAAGCGCTGTAGGATACCAGCCGACCCTTGCCACAGAAATGGGTGAACTCCAGGACCGGATCGTTTCAACCAAGAAAGGTTCGGTTACTTCGGTACAGGCCATCTATGTACCTGCTGATGACCTTACCGATCCGGCTCCGGCCACAGCCTTTGCTCACCTTGATGCAACGACCGTGCTATCGCGCTCCATCGCCGAGCTTGGAATTTATCCTGCAGTTGATCCTCTTGACTCAACGTCGCGTATTCTTGACCCGAACATTGTTGGTGACGATCACTATGATACTGCTCAGGCTGTCAAGCAGCTTCTGCAGCGTTACAAGGATCTTCAGGACATCATCGCTATTCTCGGTATGGACGAATTGAGCGACGAGGACAAACTTGTTGTTTCCAGAGCCAGAAAAGTACAGCGTTTCCTTTCACAGCCATTCTTCGTTGCTGAGGCATTTACCGGTCTTGCAGGCAAATATGTGAAGCTTGAAGAGACTATCAAAGGCTTCAAGGAGATCATCGCAGGAAAGCATGACAATCTGCCGGAAAGCGCATTCTACCTTGTAGGAACCATTGAGGAAGCTGTCGAGAAAGCAAAAACGATCTAAACATATACACGAACCATGGCAAATTCCGATAAAGGTTTCCATATAGAGATCGTGACTCCCCAGAAACTCCACTTTTCCGGGGAGGTTGTCAGTGTAACTGCACCAGGTGAGCTCGGACGGTTTCAGGTCATGAAAAACCATGCACCATTGCTTTCCTCACTGACAAAAGGCAAGGTTAAACTTGCCCTGACGGATCGCAGCGAGCAATCGTTTTCTATCCTGGATGGTTTTTTTGAAGTCAGCAGCAACAAGGCCATTCTGCTGACTGAAAACATTTCCTGATTTCATGCCAATGCATCAAAAACATCAGCATCCTTACAGATGCTGATGTTTTTTTGTTTTTATGAATACCCTCAAACCAAAAGCCCTGCGCAAGGGAGATACCATCGGACTGATCTCCCCATCCTCACATTGCGCTTATCCTGACAGGATCGGCCAGGCGGTCAGCTATCTCGAAAAAAACGGCTACAGGGTAAAGCCTTCTGACCACCTTAACTGTATTGACACAGATCCGGCAATTGCCGACCGTCAGAAACTGCAAGATCTTCATGATATGTTTCTTGATCCCGGAATCAGCGCAATCATCTGTCTGAGGGGGGGAGCTGGAGCCTCCAGATTATTAAAAAAAATAAATTATGACTTCATAGCCGCCAATCCGAAAATACTTGTCGGTTATTCGGACATTACAGCCCTTTCGCTTGCCGTGTTTGCAAAAACAGGACTGATCAGTTTTTCGGGACCGATGCTCGCAACGGAACTGTATGAGCCAACCCTTTACACGGAAGAACATTTCTGGGGAATGCTTACCTCTCCATCCTACGCACTTTCGCTGCAGAATCACCCTGACCATCATATAACCTGCATCAGAGCAGGAGAGGCAGAAGGGGTACTTATCGGCGGGAACCTCTCCGTACTCTCATCAATGATCGGAACACCATACCTGCCGTCACTGAATGATTCCCTGCTTTTTCTTGAAGATATCAATGAACCGGCATACCGTATAGACAGAATGTTGTCGCACCTCGACAATGCAGGTCTTCTTGCACAAAGTAAGGGTGTTCTGTTCGGCCAGTTCGGTAATGAGGCGGAAAATACAAAAGAAGAAAATCTCAGGCAGCAACATATCTTTAACTATTACAGTGAACACGGCCATATCGACGGGCCGGTCATGAGAGGACTCTCCTACGGTCATATCAGAAATCTGATGACCATTCCTGTCGGAGCCCGCTTTAAAATCAAGCTCACTGCAACAGGCAACTTTTCAATCGGCGCAGTCAATCCGGTCATTGAAAAATGATGCCCTGTGTTGCGCCTCTGGATTTTAGTGCCTATTTTATTACTAATTATTGCTTCGATAAACCATGGACTCCGCTTTACTAAACAGGTGGACAGCCTCCTTATCCACTCCGGTAACGAAACAGGCTGAACAAAGTTCCGGTCCCGATCTGCTTGACGCATTCCGAGTCGTCCTGTTCAATGATGAAGAGCACAGCTTTGACGAAGTAATTGAACAGATTATCAAAGCGGTTCGCTGCAGTCGCCAGAAAGCTGAAAAACATACCTGGGAAGTTCACACCCGCGGTCGCAGCATCGTATATGCAGGACCGATGCTCTTGTGCCTGCGGGTTAGCTCGATTCTTGAAGAAATTGCCCTTAAAACCGAAATCCAGACCGGTTGAGCTGCAGCTAACCCCATTCATTTTTAATTATGGCCTGGCTCGGCAAGATTGAACCATTGTGGCCATGCATCCATCGGCCAGCCTGCTATTTTAAACTGCCGATACACAACAGCCAGCCACTGCCGAAGCTCAAGCATATTCATCTGCAATCGTGCAGGCTCTCCCTCATACAGCGGGAAAATGATTGCAGCTCCGCCAGCCGGACAGATAAGATCAACCTTTTCAGGCAGCACCGAACGAGAAAGCCCGCCAATTCTTACCGGCTCTGAATACTTTTGCCGCCACCCTGCTTCGTGCTGCTGAACGGAAAGCATCAGCCCCTTGTCAACCAGGAGCGACTGCGGCGCCGAATGCTCAAGATGGCGTGACAATTTCTTAACCAGCCGTACACAGAGACGCTGGGTCAACCAGAACACTGCAGGCTCCTCGCCATCCAGATCAGCCGACATACGGATCCGGTCTTCAATCTCGATATACTGCAATGTGACTTTTTTCAGCATCACCATATTCTTCTCTCTTACCTGTTTTCAATACCAATTCAATGAGTGGATCGTTTTTGTACAGGTTAAACGTACTCATTCCTGACCAAAAGCCCAAGCCCGGCTCCATCCAGTGATTATCCTGCTTGCTTTCTTCTTTTGAATGTTTTATCCTGTTGAACAGAAGTTTCCGGAGATTTTTCCATAACTTTTTTAACGAACGATGAGCAATTCTGATCAGACAAGGGTGCAGAGTATGAATCTGCCTCCTGATAAGGTGATGCATAAACTGGTTTCGCTGGCCAAACGTCGCGGATTTATTTTCCCGTCATCGGAAATCTATGAGGGACTCTCCTCATGTTTTGATTATGGGCCGCTGGGCAGCGAGATGAAAAGAAATATCAAGGAACTCTGGTGGAACTCGATGACCCGTCGCCACCACAATATTGTAGGACTTGATGCGTCGATCATGATGAATCCCCGGGTATGGGAGGCTTCAGGCCATGTGGCGAGCTTCAACGATCCGATGATTGACGACAAAACAACCAAAAGACGCTATCGTGCTGACCATCTGATCGAGAACCACATCGAAAAACTCCGCCGTGACGGCAAGCATGAGGAAGCTATGAGAGTGCAGCAGACCTACGAAGCGGCTGCCGGTGCACAGGATCCGAACAGAGCGCTCTATGAACTCATCACTGCGGAGAAAATCAAGGCCTCGGATACCGGATCGGGCGACTGGACTGAGGTCCGCCAGTTCAACCTGATGTTCCAGTGCAATATGGGGGCCTTGGCCGATAAATCAAGTATTGTCTACCTGCGTCCTGAAACCGCGCAGGGGATTTTCGTGAATTTCCATAATGTTCGCGAGTCTTCACGCATGAAGGTGCCGTTCGGTATTGCCCAGATCGGAAAAGCCTTCCGCAATGAGATCGTAAAAGGGAACTTCATCTTCAGGATGGTTGAATTTGAACAGATGGAGATGCAGTACTTCGTAAAACCCGGCACACAGGCAGACGCTTTTGAAGCATGGAGAGAAGAGCGCTTTGCCTGGTACACCAATACCCTTGGCATCAGCAAGGAGAAGCTGCACTGGTACAAGCATGACAAGCTTGCCCACTACGCTGACCTGGCCTATGACATCAAGTTCGAGTTCCCGTTCGGTATTGAGGAGATCGAGGGAATTCATTCAAGAACCGATTTTGACCTGAAACAGCATCAGGAGTTTTCCGGCAAAAATATGGAATATATCGACCAGCTCACCAATGAACGCTATCTCCCTTATGTGGTTGAAACCTCTGCAGGATGCGATCGCCTCTTTCTTGCTCTGCTTGCAGATGCGTACACAGAAGATACCGTTGATGGTGATGAACGTGTGGTGCTGAAACTGTCACCAAAAGTTGCACCAATAAAAGCTGCAGTACTGCCATTGATGAAAAAAGGAGGGATGGGTGAAAGAGCTTCATCGCTTCGGGACGAACTTTCTCTTGATTTCCTTGTGCAGTATGACGATGCCGGCTCTATCGGCAAACGCTATCGCCGTCAGGACGAAATCGGTACTCCATTCTGTATCACGGTTGACCACCAGTCGCTGGAGGAAAACAGCGTAACGGTCCGATACCGCGATACGGCAACGCAGGAAAGAATCGAAATATCGAGAGTACGGGAATTTCTCGCATCAAAACTAATCACGCTGTAAGCCATGCGTTACGATGTCGCAGTAATCGGTGGCGGCCCTTCCGGCGCTATCGCAGCAGCCGTACTGGCAAAAGCCGGAATATCAACCGTTCTCATCGAACGAAACCTTGATAACGTAAAACCCTGTGGAGGAGCAATTCCTCTTGGTCTCATCGAAGAGTTTGATATCCCTGCCGAATTGGTAGAAAAAAAGCTCTCCCGCATGAAAGCGCGCTCTCCGAAAGGACGAATCATTGAGATGAATATGCCTAACGGCTATGTCGGCATGGTACGGCGAGAAAAATTCGACCGCTATCTGCGTTCCGAAGCTGAACGGGCAGGAGCGGAGATAGTCGAAGGGCTGATTACATCCATCTCGCATTCAGGAGATGGCTTTGTAATCAATACCCTCAACAACAAGGTTGCGCCTATCCGTGCCCGCAACATTATCGGGGCAGACGGGGCAAACTCAAAAACCGCTGATGAACTGCACTTTCCGCCCAACGAACTGAAGGTGATAGCCATGCAACAGCGATTCAGATATACTCCGGCCATCGAGAAATTCAGTGATATCGTTGAAATCTGGTTTGATGGAGAGGTTTCTCCCGACTTTTACGGATGGATTTTCCCAAAGGCGGATCACCTCGCTATCGGCACCGGCACTGAAGACAACCGCCACAACCTCAAAGCGCTCCAGAAACGCTTTGTTGAAAAGATTGGTATCACAGACGCCCCTTATCTTGATGAGGCAGCGAAAATTCCGATGAAGCCCCGCAAATCATTTACCCAGGAAAAGGCCATTCTTGTCGGAGATGCAGCAGGACTGGTGACACCTGCAAACGGAGAGGGGATTTTCTTTGCCATGCGCTCCGGAAAACTTGGCGCCCAGGCAATGATTGAGCACCTGAAGCATAAAGCTCCGTTGAAAAACTACGAAAAAGAGTTCCGCAAACTCTATGCGCCGATCTTTTTCGGTCTTGAGGTTTTGCAGGCGGCTTATTACCGCAATGACCGGCTCAGGGAGAGTTTTGTTGCAATATGCGCCGATGATGACGTTCAACAGATAACCTTTGACTCCTATCTCTATAAAAAAATGGTTCCGGCCCCCTGGTCAACCCAGATGAAAATCTTTTCCAAAAACATCTACCATCTGATCAAGGGCTGTTAAATGTTGCTATCCTTTCCAAACTGGATCATCCATCTCTCATCATCGCTTGAATGGGGAGTAGCCGCAGCTCTGCTCTTCCGATACGGCATAATAACCGGACGACGCGACATCCGACTCTTTGGCCTTGCCATGCTGCCGCACTGGAGTGGCAGTTTTTTTATCCTTGGATATCATATCTCAGGCGATTCCATTCCACTGCTTCTCGACCTCTCGGAACTCATCAATCTCTTTGGCAGCACTGCGCTTCTGCTCGCAACCCTTAACCTGCTGAAATCGACAAAAAAAGTACCGGCAGCAGGATATACAGCAGCTTTTGCCGCTATCATGATTGCCGGAAAACCGCAATCATGGCTTGGAGCAGATATATTTGACGCCATTCTGCAGCTCTCAAGTGTTGTTTATCTCACGTTTCTGGTGCTGCTGCTGATAATCTACGGACGTGACCGGACTATTTTTTCAGGCCTGACGGTTGCCGGGTTCTGGTTCGTGCTGATATTCATCTCAATCACGATCTTCTGCATGTACATTGCCACACAATTGAGAGGCTATCCTACACTTTCACACGACGACCTGCTGCACGGACTTGCCGAAAGCCTGCTTACTGTCAGTAATCTCATGATTGCCATCGGAGCACACCGTAAAATCAGGGAATATGAGCGGAAGCACCTGAACAGCGCTTAAGGGTGAAGAATTTTTGAATAGTTGCGGGAATCGGAAAGCACCTCAATTGCTTTTTTTACCACCGGGTCATGATCAAGTTTGGCTTTTCGAGCAATACCTTCGTTATAATGGCGAAGAACCTCCACTTCTATTGCCTGCGCAACATCTGCTGACTCCTTTCCTATTTCCAACTCTTTGAGCCGCCCACTCTCCTGCTGAAGTGCCGTGAAGCATTGCAGAGCACTTCCCGTATTTTCAGGCTGTACTTTCTTCATGCTCTCTTTCAGCTCGTTGAGACGCTGTTCAGACTCGGACGTGTAGACAAAATGTTTGCTGAGCAGAAAATCTGCAAACAATGCCATAAGCTCATGATGGCCAAGCGGCCGGGAAGGCATCACGGGGTGAGTTGAGCGGTATGCTGAAGAAAAAAGAAAAGGGAGACCGCTCTTGTTGAGTGCTGAGAGGTAAGGCATTGCCACCGGGTCAGAAAGCTGGATATCAGGCAGAATTCCTCCACCACCATATACTTTTCTCTTCCCTTTGGTGAAAAAGAGCTGCGTTGCCTTTTTCTCCTGATCCTCCGGAAGAACCTTTCGGGATTCATGCACAGCATTATGGACCTCTTTCTGGATCAAACGACCAGAAGGGGTATAATATTTCGATGTTGTCAGCTTCAGAGTTGTATTGTATGAGATACGTAAAACTGATTGCACCAGTCCTTTGCCGTAAGAACGCTCTCCGATAATAACACCGCGGTCAAGATCCTGGATAGCACCGGCAACAATTTCAGCAGCAGAGGCACTCTCGCTGTTGATCAGAACGACAAGAGGAAGCGCTGAGTCGAGCGGAGGTGTACCCGTTACATAGGATTTGGCCATTTCCGGTGACCGACCGCGAATGGATACCACTTCACTTCCTTTATCGACAAAAAGCGAGGCAACATCAACAGCAACATTGAGCAATCCTCCAGGATTGTTTCTGAGATCGAGAATAATTCCTTTCAGCGGCAGATGCTGCTCCGAAGCCTGGCTTAATAGCCCCTTATAGGCTTCGCGCAGATCATCGGACGAACGGGAGCCGAAGCTCTGCATTTCTATATAGCCGATACCTTCAAGAATACCGGAATAACTCACAGCACTTACGCGAACCTCCTCCCGCACCAGTCTGACGGAAAATACAGGAGAACCCTGACGCTCAATCTTGAAGTCAACCGGAGTGCCGGCAGCCCCTTTAA
This sequence comes from Chlorobiaceae bacterium, assembly GCA_013334755.1. Classification (GTDB taxonomy): domain Bacteria; phylum Bacteroidota; class Chlorobiia; order Chlorobiales; family Chlorobiaceae; genus Chlorobium. Next base: position 16,536 of record JAAXWX010000036.1, read on the forward strand.
TGAGCTTCTTGATCTCGTCCAGCGACATCTTCTTGACAACCTTATTATTGATGGAAACAATGCTGTCGCCGATTTTGATGCCCGCTTTAGCCGCAGCATAGCCATCAACCACCGATGTGACAAAAACAGCTCCTTCAATGGAGGTAATGCTGATGCCGATACCGGCATAGTGCCCGGTGGTCAGCTCGTCCAGCTCGTCTGAATCATCTTCGTCAAGAAAAACCGTGTACGGATCAAGGGTGCGAAGCATACCGTCAATACCCGCATACATCAGCTTTCTGACGTTGAGCGTATCAACGTAACTTTTTGAGACTTCCCGATACACCTCACCCAGCAGATCGATGCTTTTGATTATCTCGAAATATTCTTTGTCTGTCGAGTCGGCCGCAGCGGAATGAACAGATGCGGCAGATGGGGCAGATGCCGCCGATACGGGTTTTGACGGTGCCCCGAAAAAGAAGAGAAGAACAGCGATAGTGCCCGGCACAATCAGCTGCAGAAAGACTCCCGGCAGCCCGGCTCCCTTACGCTTCCCGTTGCTCTTCATAACTTACCTGAGAGCCTCTTCGAGTGCTGTGGCGCTGTCAGTCCGTTCATCACGGTATTTTATAATCACCGGGGTATAAATGGAAAGACCGTGTTCAGCAGCAAAATCACCCTTTATCCTTCTTGACCCGGCAACAACGACCGCACCGGCAGGAATCACCAGAGGGGCTTCGGCTGTTTTGCGGTAAATGGTATTCAGGGCAAGATCGTAGACAGGCGTTGACCCGTTAAGGATTACCCCTGTTCCAATAACCGCCCGCTCCCTGACAATAGTACCTTCATATATGCCGCAGTTGCCCCCGACCATAACGTCATCCTCAACAATGACGGGCATTGCACCCACAGGCTCAAGTACACCGCCGACCTGAACTCCAGCCGAAAGATGTACCTTTTTACCAACCTGCGCACAGCTTCCAACCAGTGCATGGGAATCAATCATGGTTCCCTCATCAACATAGGCCCCGACATTGACATAAGCCGGAGGCATCATCACCACTGAAGGCGCAAGATATGAGCCGTCCCGTACAGCCGATCCACCGGGAACTATGCGGACATTATTGGCCAGTGTAATTTTTTTAAGCGGCCAGGTATCCTTGTCAATAAAAGCAAAACCTGTGCCCGGCTCATCAAGCGAAACGTAACTTTCCTGCAGTCTGCCGAGACGCATACCAAGCAGAATACCCTCCTTGACCCAGGAGTTGACCTTCCAGTCAGTACCGGATTTTTCAGCAGCCCTCACCAACCCCTCATTAAGCAACTGCTTGAACTGATTAAAAACAGTACGCGCTTCCGGAATTTCAAGGAGCGCAGCCGCTCCAAGTGATGAAAAATCCAGAATCGCCTTTTTCAATGAATCATATTGTCCCATAAAGCACTTTCAGCTGTTTTACTGTTAAACGTCGCCATATTCGGCGGTGATATCCTTGTTGTTTTTCCTGCTGTAGAACCTGAAATCGTCGCTTCGGAGGCTTTCATCCGGTTTCACCTGAACAAAAAGCAGATGCTGGAGAAACCATTTCAGTTCCGTTTTCATATCACTGTTCTGCAACGGTTCTACAACCGTCGGGCTGACATAGAGATCAAGCTGCTGAAACATTGGGTGTTGCAGCGCATATTTGCGCAACCAGCGCTCAATCTGGTTGATGGTGGTAAACCGTGCCTGAACGACGCCGGTACCCCCACAGGCTGGACACTGATCGCCCATCCGCTGCATCAGGCTTGGACGAATTCTTTCACGGGTAATCTGCATGATCCCGAAATCCGACATGGGCAGAATATTGGATTTCGCCCGATCATTGCGCAGTTCAGTCTTCATGGAGTCGTAAACCTTCTTGGCATTTTTCTGGTCGAGCATATCAATAAAATCAACGACAATAATACCGCCGATATCTCTCAGCCGCAACTGCCGCACAACCTCCCTCGCAGCCTCAAGATTGGTTTTCAGTGAGTTCTCCTCCTGCTCTCTTTTGGCGGCATACCTGCCGCTGTTGACATCAACAACCACCATAGCCTCGGTATGCTCAATAATAATGTATCCGCCCGATTTGAGCCACACCTTGCGCGAAAAGATTGATTCGACATCCTTGGCAATGCCATATCCTTCGAACAGGGGAAGCTTTCCCTGATAGAGGCTGACATTTTTTACCATTTCAGGGGCAGCCCACTGGATATAGTTCAGCGTCTCTTTGTAGATGACCGGTGAGTTGGCGACAATTTCCGATACATCAGAAGTAAGCGAGTCGCGCAGCACACTTGATATGATGGTATCTTCCTTGAAAATCAACTGGGGAGGGGCAGCATCCTGGAGCTGTTCCTCAATCTGCGTCCACTTGGCAAGAAGCTTTTCAAGATCCTGCTTCAGCAGTGTCTCCTCCTGATCTTCAGCAACCGTACGGATAATGGCTCCGAAGCCTTCGGGAAGCATGGAACGAACCAGCTTTTTCAACCGGGAACGCTCCTTCCGTGCAATCACCCTTCGGGAGACGGCAACCTGACCGCCGCCAAAAGGAAGCAGCACCATGAAACGACCGGCGATGGTAATATCGGAAGTAAGACGGGAACCCTTGCTGCTGATCGGCTCCTTGATGACCTGGACAAGAATCGAGTCATTCGGCTTGAGCTTGCCGGCAATCATCTGGGTATAGGACTGCCTTTTTTCAGTTTTTTCCTGTTCATCCACGGGAGTTCTCTTGCCGCCGCTTCGCGCAGCCATCTTCACCCCTGACGCGGCAACAGTTTCGTCATCTGAACGGACTGACTGGAGTGAATCATCACTATCGGAATCTTCCGCACCACCATTCTCATCATCATCATCATCCTCAATCAGCGCGCGATAATCCTCATTGGTTGTGCCTACATCAGAAAAATGGAGAAATCCATCCGACTTCTGCCCGATATCAACAAAAGCTGCTTTCAGCCCCTCAACAACCTTATGCACCCTGCCAAGATAAATATCACCGATACTTCTCCTGCTTTCAGGACGCTCAATAATCAACTCGGCCAGACGGCCCTCCTCAACCAGTGCAACCTGTATCTCGTCGCC
>JAAXWX010000037.1 GCA_013334755.1 Chlorobiaceae bacterium
GCGGTAAAACCATTTCCGTGTTTTATTGCTGATGGTGTTAACCACTTTCCCCACAAGAATCAGCGCAGGGGCGGTGCCGATGCCGAAGAGGAGCATCATCAGGGCGCCTTGCAGCATTCCTGTAAAAGGCTGATGAGCTTCCATGGCGGCTCTGGCGGAGGCAAGCAGGGCGGTGTAGGTGAGGCCGCAGGGGAGAAAGCCGAGAACGATGCCCATCGGGTAGTAGTTGCCGATTGAGCGGGGGGCTTTAAAGAGCGCCATAATTTTTTGGATCACTTTGCCGCCGGTGTTGCAGCGGTCGCTCTGTTTTGGCAGTGGGAGCCATCCCGCTGTCGATAGTCCCATGAGGATGATGGAGAGTCCGGCAAGGATCATGATTGCTTTCTGGAGCTGCTCGATGGAGGTTGCAAGCAGAAGAAAAGAACCGGAGAGGCCTACCATTCCTCCAAGAATGGTGTAGGTGGTTACTCTGCCGAAATTGTAGAGCAGATGGTGGAGGATCCCTTTTCTTGTTTCACCAACAGAGAGCGCGCCGACCACCGGGCCGCACATGCTGATGCAGTGACCGAATCCTCCGGCTATTCCGGAGAGCAGCATGGCGATAAGGGGAGCGCTGCTCATGAGCTTTTTTTCTTGGCGGTTTTTGGTGGTTTCGCAGGCTCGTCGTCATCGTCAAGCATTCGATATTTCGGAGCTTCGGGGTCGTCGAACTGGCCGCTTTTTACTGCCCAGATAAAGAGAAACCATGCGGCTACACCGACAAACAAACCGATGCCAATCAAAAAAAATGTAGTGTACATGATGGTTCCTTGGTCAGATTTTTTTCAGTCGCAATGAATTGCTCACCACCACCAGGGAACTGGTTACCATGAGCAGTGCGGAGATGATGGGGTGAAGAACTCCCGACACGGCAAGTGGCAATGCTATGAGATTATACGAAAAGGCCCAGACAAGGTTCTGGCGGATGATGGAAAAACATCGGGAGGAGCTTTCCATCAGGGTGTTGATGAGCCGGAGATCATCGTTCAGGATGGCTACACTGGCGCTTTCAAGGGCAATGCCCGATGCGTGGCCGAGGGTGACACCGATGTCGGCTTCAGTCAGTGCTGGAGCATCATTGATGCCGTCGCCAACCATCATGACGCACTCTCCCTTTGCTTTGAGGGCGTGGATAATTGCTGCTTTTTCAAGCGGTCCGAGCCCGGCCTGAACGTCGGTGATGCCGCATTTTGCGGCGATGTAGTCAGCCACCCCCTGGTTGTCGCCAGTGAGGATTTTCAGTGAAAGCTCTTTTTTGCGTAGCCCGGCAATCAGTGGAAGAGCATCCTCACGCAGGTCATCAATCAGGCCGATGATACCGGCAAGCATGCTTCCGAAGGCAACCATAACCACGGTTTTCCCTTCAGCTTCGAGAGCTGCGGTTTGAGCAAGCTGTTCACTATGAATATTGACACCCTGTTCTTCCATAAAGGTTCTTGAGCCTGCCTGCCACAGGGTTCCCTCAATCACTCCAGAAACTCCTCTGCCCGGTGTTGCCCTGAACTCTATGGTTTTCAGGAGTTTCCCCTGCCATGCAGCCACAATGGCGCGTCCGGCAGGGTGCTCCGAGGCAGCTTCAAGCGAGGCGATGTGCTGCAGGAATGATGGAGCGATGCCGTATTCATACAGGTCGGTCATTGAGGGTTTGCCTGTCGTGATGGTGCCGGTTTTGTCGAGCACGACGGTGGTGGTTTTTGAGACCGTCTCAAAAATGTCGCCACCCTTGACGAAAATGCCTCTTTTTCCGGCAGTCGTCGTGCCGACGAGAATGGCCAGCGGGGTAGCCAGACCAAGTGCGCAGGGGCAGGCGATGACGAGGACGGAGACCGCGTTCATCAAGGCGGTTACCGTGCTGGCGGAGGTGAGCTTCCAGTAGAGAAAGGTTGCAAGAGCGAGGATGATGGTGGCCGGTACGAAATAACCGGCGGTTTTGTCGGCGATTCCCTGAATTGGCGCCTTGCGTGCCTGGGAATCCTCCACCGTGCGGATGATCCGAGCAAGCAGCGTGTTGCCCGCGTTGCCGGTGACACGGATTCGGAGGCGCCCGTTCATGGAAAAGCTGCCCGCAAAAACCTCGTTGCCGTTTTTTTTCAGAACAGGATTTGATTCACCGGTCAGCATTGCCTCATTCACTTCTGCTTCACCATCCAGCACCGTGCCGTCGAGCGGTATCCTGTCACCGGGAATGATCTCGATCATCTCCCCGGTTTGCACCGCTGCGATTGGCACCATGGTTGTTTCTCCACTGTCGGAGCAGAGCAGCGCTTCATGTGGCTGGAGTTCAGCCAGTTCAGCAATGGCATTTCCCGCCTTCAGGCGCGAGCCGGCCTCCAGAAACCGTCCGAGAAGAATGAAGGTGATAATCATTGATGCGGTGTCAAAAAACACTTCACCACCGAATACGATCATGGCAATGCTGTAGCAGTAAGCCGAGAGAGAGCCGAGTGCGACGAGCACATCCATGTTGAGCGTCAGTCGTTTGAGGGAGCGGAAAGCACTGGAGAGAAAGGGATAGCCGGAGTAGAAAATTACGGGAGTAGCCAGCGCCCAGGAAATGAGCTGGAAGGCAAGTCGGTACCGTTCCTCCATTCCATCAAAAAAGCCTGCATAGAGCGCGGCGGTGAAGAGCATAAGCTGCATGGAAAAAAATCCGGCGGTACCGAAACGCAGCAGCAGCTCCTGTTTCTCTTGTGCAAACAGATCAGCGTTACCATTGCTGCGGGAGGGGTGGGGCAGGTAGCCGATGGAGCGGATGGCATTCAGGATAGTGTCAAGCGCAATTTTTTTTGAATCCCAGATGATAGTTGCCTTGTGCGTGGCATAGTTGATTCTTGCCGACAGCAGACCATCCTGTTTCATCAGAAACTTTTCGATGAGCCAGACGCATGAGGCGCACCTGATGCCGGAGAGCAGGAGCTCAATGCGGCTCTCGCTGCCGGTAACGGTTACTCTGTCGATGAAGGCTGCTGCTTCGAGCTTTACAAAGGCAGGCGGAGGGCCAGGCTGCCAGTCGCATCGCTGGTTGTAGAAGGCATCAAGCGAGTTGCTGTGGACCAGCTCGTAGACTCCGAGGCAGCCATGACAGCAAAAGAGCTTTGTTTCACCGTCGATGAGGGCTGATATGGCCGATGCCTTGCTTGTTTCCTGAAGGCAGTGGTCGCACAGCACCTTATCAGTGGATATCGGCCCGCTATCTGACATTGAAGGTAAAGGCCGGATTTTTGAGTTCATCTGAGAGAATGGTCACCTGCCAGAGTGTGCGTCCGCTCATGCATCGGACAATAATACCTTTACCTTCGTAAATGCAGCCGCTCTTTCTGACAAGCGTGACCTGATTTTTGCCCATCTGCATGCCTGGCATTGAAAGGTCGAGCAGCAACGTGTCGGGCAGTTTGTTGCATGGGGTTACTGTTACGCTGAAAGTGAGCTCTTTCATGGCGCTCACTGGTTTGGGTTCAATGTTGAGCGTAAAGCTGCGGCTGCCTGTGGTGATGGTGCATGGGCCTTGGTGGATGTTGCACTCCCTCTCTTTTGCAATGAGCGCTCCGGTGAATATACTGTTGCTGTTCAGTAGTACTGTGAAGAGTGCAAGAGTGGCTATTGTATGTCGAAAAACCATTTTCGTGTGGCTGCTATTTGTTGTTTTTTAAGATCAATTCTGATGAACCAGACCCCATTGAAGGGAATTGTTGCGGTTGTCTGATAGATGCCAGGAGCCTTTTCCTGCATGGTCAGGGTTGAGTCATAACTGGTTGAGGAGAGGTTCCCGACAAAGAGGGAGAGAGCAGCATGTTCCAGCGGTTTACTGTGTGAGGTGACGCTGATTTGGATCTTGTTGCTTCCTTTTTTCAGAGCACCGGGTTCGCTGATTGCAATATCCAGCTTTTTTTCGACGGCTTTTGATGCAAAATAGCGGTTGCCTTTTTCATAATAGTTTTTATCGACAAGACCTTCGGCATCCCTGTAAGCCACATAGATTCCGCATCCCATGGCAAAGAAGAAAAGGGGATAAATGAGGTAAAGAAAGAGCTTCATGGAAAACCGGTTTCCCTGTTTATGAATATGCCATCACCGGTAATTCTGAGTCGTACATGCTCCAGTTTGCCGCTCGATTTTATGAGTATACTACCGTGAATCGCGGAAAATGGCTGCAGGAGAAGAGTATGTTCACCGAGAAGGGTGACTCGGTCTGGTGAAGAGAGTGAAAGCGACAGAAGTTTTCCGCTGTTGTTATAGATGGCGTAGGAGTAACGGTTCAGGCCCGCCGGAAGGAGGGCGTTGTCGCGTGTTACAAGAAAATCGACCGCTGGACGGCTCCATATGAGCAGGAAAAGCGTGAGTGCAGCAGCGACCGTGGCGCTGCCAAGCCAGTAGGTTTTCCGGCGAACTATCCGCCCTTTGTAGTTCGGGAAGGGGGGCATGCCTCTTTTTTCGCTGAGGGGACGGCAGGCGTCAATACATTCGGCGCAGGCAATACAGGCGGAGTCCAACCCCTTTTTAATATCGATGCCTACAGGGCATATCTGAACGCATGCGTCGCATTTCATGCAGGTAGCATCGCGTGAAACGTCATACTCAATAATGAGAGTATCTTTGTCGAAGAGGGCATTCTGCATCATGGCGTAGGGGCAGATTGATGTGCAGAACCTTCTTCCCAGAAACGCCAGTTCAAGGTAAACCAGTGTCCAGAGAATAAGAAAAAAAGCAGTTATTGTTGTTGAAACAAAGAGGCTTCTTATGGTTTCAGCTGGAGGAACGAAGTAGCCGATCATGGTGATCGATACCAGGGCCGAAATAGGTATCAGGATGAGGTTTTGCAGGATTTTGAGGTGCTTTTTGCCTGCCAGACCGGCGATGCTTTGGCTCAGGTCGAGCAGGACGGTCTGGGGACAGAGCCAGCCGCACCAGATCCTGCCGAAAATGGCGGTAACGAAAATTATGAGGATTATGAAAAAAAGTGTTACGGCAAGGATGAGATAAAACTCCCGAATCCAGATGGCTGAGCCAAAAAAATAAAGTTTAAGTGTGGGGATATCAAACCTGAAAGCGCTTTGTCCGTTCACTGTGAGAAATGGGAGGCCCGTCAATATGATGGCCTGCAGGATTTCGACGGCTCTTCTCTTTATTTTCCACAAAATGGCAAGCTCCAGTATTGTCGGGAATTATTTTTTTCTCAGGGTTTCCAGAAACGCGACAACCTTGCTGCTCTTCTCTGCACCAATCTGGGGCAAGAATGAGGGCATACCGTTGGGGCGTCCCTTGGTAATGGATTCATAAAGATCCTGCGAGGTCGATCCGTATTTGAGCGTTGCAGTGGTCAGATCGGGACCGATTCCTCCGGTGGCATCAGCGTTGTGGCATGGGGCACAGGTGTTTGTATAGATCTCTTTGCCTTCCTTGATGGCTTCATTATCGCTGGAATACGTCTTGACCGCATTTGGTTTTTCGGTTTTTGCTGCTGTCGCCATCTCCTTTTCAAAGCCCTGATAGAAAGACCAGCCTGAAATTGCCGGTGTATAGGAGACGATATAGCCGATCAGAAAAATTATTACCCCGAAAAAAAAGAGCAGCCACCCTTTGGGGATTTTGTTATGACCTTCCTGGGGTTCTGGGGTATCATGCATGGCAACTCTCCTTTTGTTGATCTATTTGTGGTACTCTTCGGGGTTGTTATTTGTCGTCATCAAGCATTCTGTGTTTTGGCTCCTCGACCTGTTTTTTTCTTTTCGGGTTGTAGTAGTAAAAAATTATTCCAGCAAAGACTGTGGCCAGAATTATGGTAAAAATGAGATATGCTATCCCGGAAAAAGTCATTTTTTCGCCTCCAGGTTTTTGACATCTCTTCCCAGCTTCTGAAGGTATGCAATCATGGCGTCCATCTCTGTAAGTTCCTGGCGGAGTTCCGGTGGTGTCACCTGGTCACGGCTCTCTTTTGAGGGATAGGCGCCATCAGTCACGGTCGCATGGTATTGGGTAATCTGCTGCCGGACATCATTTTCCGAATAGCCGTAGTCCAGAATGGATGTTTTTTTGTATGAATGTGTAGTATCAAGCCGGTTTTTGGCAAGCCAGCCGTATGGGGGCATGTTGGATTTTTCAAACATACCTTGGGGGCTCTGCATGTGCTTGTAGTGCCAGGAATCGGGATACTTTCCGCCAATGCGGTTCAAATCGGGCCCTGTGCGGCGGGAACCCCAGAGGAAAGGTCTGTCATAGGCGAACTCCTCGGCTTTCGAGTATTCTCCGTAGCGAAGGACCTCTGTTCTCAAAGGTCTTACGGTCTGGGTATGGCAGTTGTTGCACCCCTCACGCATATAGATGTCGCGCCCTTCAAGTTCCACAGCAGTGTAGGGCTGTATATAGGCACTGACAGGCTGTGTCGAGGGCATGAAAAGAGGAACAAAGACCGTTACGGTGGTGCCTATCAGGATGACAACGGCTGAAAGGACAGCAAAAACAACCGGTTTGGAAGTGATCCCCATGATTGCAGCTCCTGTTTGTGGATTTGTTGTTTATGCTTCACTTTGTTGAGGTTGCTGGCGGACTGTCATGATCAGATTCCAGGCAAAAACCAGTATACCGATAAAATAGACAACCCCCGCGGCAAACCGGATCCGGTAATAGGGGTAAAGAGATGTAACCGAGTCAAGAAAGTTGTACATCAGCGAACCGTCCGGGTTCGTAGCTTTCCACATGGCACCCTGCTGAATTCCTCCGATCCACATGGTGATGGTCCAGATGAGCTGACCGACAAGGATAAGCCAGAAATGCGTGTTAGCCAGCTTGATGCTGTAGAGCTCAGTGTTGGAAATGCGCGGAATCATATAGTAGAACGATGCTGAAATAACCATGGTCACCCATCCCATTGTACCCATGTGCACATGGCCTACGACCCAGTCGGTATAGTGAAAGAAAGCGTTGAGGGTTCTTAGTCCCTGAAGCGGTCCCTGGAGGGTCTGAAGGCCGTAAAAGGTAATGCCCACGATGAAGAATTTGACCAGATAGTTTGAGCGCATCTGATCCCAGTTTCCCTGAAGCGTGTAGTAGCCGTTGACGACCGAACCCCAGGAAGGGGCGATCAGGAAAATGCTGAAAGCTATAGCAACCGTCTGGATCCATTCCGGAAGGGGCGTCAGCATGAGGTGATGGGCGCCTGTCCAGAGATAGGCGAAGATGAGTGCCCAGAAAGAAACGATTGATAGTCGGTGGCTGAAGATGGGCAGCCCTGTGGCTTTCGGCAGGAAATAATAGAACATGGCAAGTACCGGGACGGTAAAGATGAATCCTACGATGTTGTGGCCGTACCACCATTCAACATTGGCATCGTTTGCTCCTGCATAGATACTGTAAGACTTGAATAGTGTGACGGGAATCTCAAGATTGTTGACGATATAGAGCACGGCAATGGTAACGGTCATGGCGATGATGTACCAGAGAGAGATGTACATCTGCTTTTCCTGGCGTTTGATAAGGGTGCCAAAGACATTGATGGCAAACATGACCCAGAAAATAACGACGCCGATATCAAGCGGCCATTCAAGTTCAGCATACTCTTTTGTGGTGTTCATTCCCGCAAAAAGCGAGAGCGCTGCGAGAGCAATTGCCGTATTAAAAAGATAAAGATGAGCTTGTGCAAGGCGGGGAAAGGGGATGGGTGTTCTGGTAAGCCGCTGCAGGATATAATAGGCTGTTGCAAAAATACCCGCAAGCCCGAACCCGAGGCCCAGCCCGTTGGTATGGACTACCCGAAGCCTTCCGAAGCTGAGCCAGGGCGTAAAATTAAGCGCCGGATTGAACATTTCAACGGCTATCCAGAGTCCAACCACCAGACCAATTACAAGCCAGAAAAGCGCTGAAAAGGCAAAACCGCGCACTATCCTGTAGTTGTACCCTGCTTCGCTCATGCTTTCCTCCGGATCATTTTAAGAAAAATAAATAGAGAACGCCGAACGGCCATCATTACGAAAAACGGTTAAACCGTTCATAAACGTATCGTGGAATATAGTGAAAAAGATCAGCTCTTATCCAGAATAAAGTTCTGAGAATCGTAAATCATGTTCTCTGTGGTACAAAAAAAAGCTCACCAGAGCAATTATGTTCACGGTGAGCTTATCTGATATCTTGCGATGTAATGCTCCTCTGAGAGCGTTTGCCTGTTACTCCTCCATCAGTGCTGCGAGTTCCGTAATGTAGTTGCCGACAACAGCTTTTTTGTCGGTGATGATACCTCTCAGAAATTTTCCCGGAGTTACATCAAAGGCGTAGTTCAGCACCGGTGTAGTAGGGGTGGCTACCTGTGTGCCGAAAATTGTTCTCAGCTCATCAGCGCTGCGCTCTTCAATCGGGATATGTGTGCCGTCAGGAATGGTAATATCAATGGTTGATACTGGCGCGGCGATGTAGAAAGGCAGGTTGTGGTGGTATGCGCTGATGGCGTGGGCGCAAGTGCCAATTTTGTTGGCGGTGTCGCCGTTGGCGGCAATTCTGTCTGCGCCGACAATACCGAAATCAATCATTCCTCTCTGCATCAGAAATGCTGATGAAGAGTCGGAAATCGAGACAAACGGAATGCCATCCTGCTGCAGTTCCCATGCTGTCAGGCGCAGCCCCTGAAGCAGCGGGCGGCTTTCGGAGGTGATGACGCGTTCAATAAGCCCCTCTTGCCAGGCAAGCCTGATGACGCCAAGAGCAGAACCTGTGCCACAGCATGCAAGCGTACCAGTATTGCAGTGGGTCAGAACATTGAGCTTGCGTGTTTTCAGAATATGGGCAAGGTCAATTTTTATCTGATCAACGCCGAGGCGCGACATGGCGTCGCAGTTGGCGATTTCATCATCATGGATTTTGAGTGCGGCAGCGTTCATTTTTGCAAAGAGTGCCTCTAAGCTGTCATTCGCAAAATTTTCAGCATAGACCTTTTTCATCCGGGCAGCAGCAAAAAAGAGGTTGACTGCTGTCGGGCGTGAAGCTTCAACTTCAGCGACAAGCGATGTGAAAAAAGCAGGAAACTCCTCTTTTGTGCCCTTGAAGCTGTTGATGCCGAGAATAATGGTATAAGCTGCAGCAACGCCAATCAGGGGGGCGCCTCGTACTGCAAGTGTTTTGATTGCCTCTATGGCTTCCTGGTAATTCCTGGTGGAGACATACTCCTCCCTGAGCGGCAGATAGCGCTGGTCGAGATAGCGAAGGGTGCTGTCATTGAACGAGATGGCGTCGATCATACTATATTATGAAATTAAAGGTTTGCAACAATTGCCTTGAAGATGGAGGTCATTTTTGGTTCGGCATGGTTGGAGACCTCGATGATCTCTTCGATGCTGACCGCTTTAAGGTTGTCAGGGAAGCATTCATCGGTAATGATGGACATGCCGAAGACTTCCGTTCCCTGGTGGACGGCGGCGATCACTTCAGGCACGGTTGACATTCCGACAACATCTGCGCCAAGGATGCGCAGCATGCGGTATTCAGCACGGGTCTCAAGGCATGGGCCGGAGAGGGCTACATAAACTCCGCGTTGAACCTTGATTCTCTGGTTTAACGCCACTTCTTCGGCAAGTTCAAGAATTCGAGGAGAGTAGGGTGCGCAAAGGTCAGGAAAGCGTGAGCCGATTTCAGGATCGTTCGGGCCGATAAGAGGGTTTGTGCCGAGCAGGTTGATGTGGTCATCGATCAGCATGATCTCGCCTTTTCTGTAGCCGGGATTCAGTCCGCCGCAGGCGTTGGTTATACCGAGAGTTTTAACGCCGAGATGCTTCATGACCCGAATCGGAAAAACAATCTGGTGCATGGAGTAGCCTTCGTAAAAGTGGAAACGTCCCTGCATGGCAACTACGTTTTTGCCGGAAAGGGTTCCGAAAATCAGTTTGCCGTGGTGGGTCTCAACCGTGGAGACAGGGAAGTTGGGAATATCGCGGTAGTCGAGCGAAAATTCAATATCAATCTCCTTGACAAGAGCACCGAGGCCTGTTCCAAGAACGATACCGACCGGATAATCAGCACCGGTTTTTTTTCTTATAAAGGCGACTGCTTCCTGGATTTTTGCCTGCTGTGAGATCATGATAGGGTTGTTTACAGGTTAATTGACAAGTGTTACAAAATGTATGTTATGTTGCCGGTGACCATCCTGCCTGTGATACAGTGTAACTGGTCAGCGCCAGCCGAAGATGGCTGTTCCTACTCGGATCATGGTAGCTCCTTCATGAATTGCCTCCCTGAAATCTCCGCTCATGCCCATGGAGAGCTCGGTCAGTTTTGATGGATCAGGAGCATTGTGTTTTAACGATTCCAGCAGGGTACGAAGCTGTCTGAACTCCTCCTGCGCCCTGACCCTGTCTGGTGACGCTATGGTCATCAAGCCGCGAAGGGTGATGTTAGGAAGGGTAGAGAGTAAATCTGCCGACAATAGCACTTCGTTCGGCTGCATGCCATACTTGGATGTTTCTCCCGATGTATTGACTTCAAGAAGATAATCAACATGCAGGTTTTGCTGAACAGCCCGTTTTGAAAGTTCTTCAGCTGTTGACAGTTTATCGATGCCATGAATGAGTGCTACTTTGCCAATAATCGAGCGTATCTTGTTTGATTGAAGATGACCGATAAAGTGCCATTCTACAGGGAGCTGTTCAAGCAGAGGATCATCATGCTTTTCGAGAAACTCCTGAACATAGCTCTCTCCGAACACAGTCTGCCCGGTATCGAAGGCCTCTCGTACAAGTGATGCTGGTTGGGTTTTTGAGACAGCGATGAGACGAACCTCTGCCGGATTGCGGCCCGCCTCGGTGCAGGCCGCATATATCTCTTCCCGGATTGCTTCTATGTTGGTCGCAATGCTCTCCATGTGTGTTTCAGCCGGTCAAGACTTTGCCAGAGGTACAATGGTCTCTATGATGACCGGTAAAAGCGGATTATCGTTGGGATCGGTTTTGACTGCAGCGATTTTTTCCACCACATCCATACCAGCCTCAACGACGCCGAAGACGGTATACTGCCCGTCAAGAAATCCATTATCTGCATGATTGATATAGAACTGGCTGCCGGATGAGGCTCTCTGGGGATTGTTGTCCCTTGCTGCGGCAAGCGTTCCTTTTTTATTCGGGTGACGGATTTCAGCAGGGATACGGGTTGTTGGTCCCCCGGTGCCATGAAGTGAGCGTTTTTCTTCAAAGCGTGATAAAGGATCACCGGTCTGGATCATGAACCCTTCGATAACCCGGTGAAACCGGATACCGTCGTAATAGTTTTCGCCCGTCAGCTTGATGAAGTTATCACGGTGCAGTGGAGTGTCGTCGTAGAGGCTGATGGTAATGTCACCAAGGCTTGTCTTGATAATGAACTGTTCTGGCATGTGATGGGTAGTTAAGTAACTGTTGCTGTTATTAAAGGTTTCCGGAAATCTGCCACATTGATCGTTGTGCAACGGCCGCACCCGTTGTGCCGGGATAGTCCGCAATGATTTTTGTATATAGTTCGGCGGCCTTTTCAAACTGGTTTTGCTGCTGAAAACTGTTGGCTGCAAGAGTGAGGTACTGCGCTTTGAGGACGCTGTTTTCAGCCTTTTTTGATGCTTCCTGATAGCTTTCTGCGGCGATTTCAAATTGATTTTTGCTGAAGTAACAATCACCGGTGCCAGCAAGAGCTGCGGCTGAAAGGTCGTCGTTTTTAATTGATATGCTTTTGAATACTGTCAGAGCATTGTCATACTCCTTGAGGGAGTAGTATGCATTGGCAAGAAGCAGATTCGCCATGTTTCCACTCGGTGTGCCCGTATATTTTCCAGCGTATTCATCAGCAATTTTTTTTAGACCGGCAACCTGACCCTGTCCGTTGATTGCTGTTCTGAACTCACGGCGGTCAAGCAGCGGTGCTATTCTGGAAAGTTGCAGTGCGGCCTCCTGTTCGCTTGTTTGCTGGTTGCGCATCCAGAAAAAGGTTCCGGCACCGAGGCATACCAGAACGACAAGTGCGCTGATAACAGCAGCCTTGTATTTGATGGCAAAATAGAGAAAGTTGTCTTCTGTTGATGGTTTAACATTCTGCTGAGCAGGAGTGCCGGATTGTATGTCGTTCATAGCTCGTAGTTATGGTTTCTGCATCGGTTTCGGTCGGCCACAAACCTAAGCAAGTTTGCATGATTTTCAAAATAATAGCAGAGCTGAGAGAAGTAAAACGTTTTTGCGCCGATGCTTCTCTCAAGTTGGCAATCTAAACAATTCACCGGTATTCCGTGCAATCGCTTCCGCAGCTTCTTCAAGGGGGATCTCTTTGATGCGGGCAATGGTTTCTGTGACGATACGTACCCAGGCAGGTTCATTTCGTTTTCCCCGCCAGGGTACAGGCGCAAGGTAAGGTGCATCCGTTTCAGTAAGTATATCATCAAGTGAAACACTTCTGATAACGTCCGGGAGCAGGGAGCGTTTGTAGGTGACGGTACCGGGAATAGAGAGCTTGAAACCCTTCCTGATACATTCCTCAGCGATTAGTGTGTCTCCTGAAAAGCAGTGCATCACTCCGCGCATCGCTGAATGGCTCTCTTCAGAAAGAATGTGCAGCATATCATCCCACGCATCGCGGCAATGGATAACGACCGGCATATCAAGGGAGCGGGCAAGTCTCAGCATCTCTCGGAAGGCCTCCTGCTGGGCAGAGCGGTTATAGTCAGGATAGTGATAGTCAAGTCCGATCTCTCCTATGGCGACAACCTTCGGCAATCGGGCAAGCGCCGAAAGTTCAGTGAAGAGGCTCTCTTCAACAGGGTGTGCTGCTTCATGAGGGTGAAGGCCGACGTTCGCATAGATAAATTCGATTTGGTGAGCCAGTGCTATCGACCTTTTACTAGTTGGAACATCAACACCCGGATCAATGACCAGGCCGACTCCTTCTTCCTTCATACGTTTGATGACCTCTTCCCGATCCTGGTCGAACTCAGGGAAGGAGAGATGGCAGTGGATATCAACAAACATCGTTTTTCAGCTCCGGGGTCCCGTCAGGAAAGACCTTGTTATGAAAAATGATCAGCATACAGGCTCCGATGGTGATGGCTGAATCCGCAATATTGAAAATAGGCCATAAAGAGAGGTACGTGCCGAAAACATGGCCGTGATAGAGATCGAAATAGATGAAGTCAACAACCCTGCCCAGAGTAACCCGGTCAATCATATTGCCGATGCCCCCACCGGTAATGAGGGCAAAAGGGACAAGAAAAAGGGCTGTCCGGTTTTTTGACCAGATAACATAGAAGAGGACGATTGCAGTAATGAGCCCTGTCAGGAGAAGAAGTACCATTGGCGGAGCAAATTCAAGACCAAAAGCCACTCCTTTGTTTTCTGCATAGGTTAAAAAGAAAAGGTCGGGTATGATGGTTATGCTTTGAACTCCATCCCTGAGAAAGGTTATTGCAAGTTTTTTGGTCAGTTGATCAACAGTGACAACCAGAAGGATAATGGAGAAAAACAGTTTCATGAATGTTGACGCAAGCAGGGTTATTGGTATTGAATTTCTTGCAGAAGCGCTTCTCGTACAGCACTTACTGGCATTTGCATGCCGGTCCAAAGGGTAAATGAATGTTTGGCCTGGCCTATCAGCATTTCTATGCCTGATATGGTTGTAGCTCCCGCTTGTTTAGCCTCAAGCAAAAGCGGCGTATCAAGGGGATTGTAGACCATGTCGTAGACAATCTGGCCTGAGTGAATCAATTTCCGGCCAAGAGGAACAATACTGTTCACGGTACCGTTGTCACGACCTTTTGTGCCGACTGGTGTGGCATTGACAATAACGCGACATTCGCTTATTTTTGCCGGATCGTCAGAGTGGCAAATGGTGACGGCATTTCTGTTGTCATAACCGCTCTCTTCAAGCATTGAGCTTGCTTTCTGTGGATCACGAACAAAGAGCAGGATTCCTTTCGGAGCGAAAAATCGCGTGAATGCTTCAATAGCTGCCAGTGCGGCTCCACCTCCGCCGAAAATAGAGACTGTCTCATTGGATATGCTCTCTCTGTATGGAAGAAGAGGTGCTGCAAATCCGTCAATATCTGTATTGTAACCAATGAGTTTACCCTTCTCATTGACAATGGTGTTTACTGCCTTTATAGAAGTTGCTTCTTCAGAGAGGTCGTCGAGAAAGGGAACAACAGTTTTCTTGTAGGGAATGGTGACATTGAACCCTGCAATACCGAGTGCTTTTGCTCCGTGAAGGGCATCACGGAGCAAATCGGGTTGGGCGATGTTGAAAATGGTATAATGGTACGACAGACCAAGAATCCGACACGCTGTGTTATGAATGAGTGGAGAGTATGAATAATCAACAGCGCGGCCGATAAGGCCGAGAATTTTTGTTGCTTTCGTCATGCAATCCCGAGCATCCGTCTGATGGAATCCTGTTGATACAGCTCCGGAAAAGTACTTTGAAAAAGCTCTTTCTTGTCAGGATCAATCTTGAATGCCTTGCTCAGAGCTTTGAGGGTACTGAGTTTGTCACCCATGGCAAAATAAGCAGCGGCAATTTCAAAGTGAGCATCGGCAGAAAGTGGCTGAAGCTTCAATGATTGCTGCAATGCATCGATGGATGCGTTGATTTGCCCTCCTTCTCTGAGGACAATGGCAAAATCAACCCAGATCTGCGGATTTTCCGCATCAAGTGAGATGATTTTCCGATAGGTCGCTACGGAGTTTTCAAGCAGGTTGAGATTATACTCGATTTCCGCCTTGAGCAGGAGAAATTCAATGCTGTCAGGTGTTGATTTCAGTGCCTCAACGGTTGCCGTAAATGCCTCTTCGTACTCTTCAAGAGCTTCATGGCAGCAGGCAAGTGCAAACCAGGCATCACCGAAATCATTGTTGATCTCAATGCAGCGGTTGTAGCAGATGATGCCTTCAGAGTACTCCTCGAGCTCTTCATATGCTATACCAAGATTATAGAGCGCGTTGATATCATCAGCTTCATATTCAAGGGTTTTCAGATAGCTTTCAGCAGCTTCCTCAATACGGCCGGTTATAGCAAGAACGTTTGCACGGTTATACCATGCTGAACTGAAATCATCAGATATGGCGAGGGCCATGTCGTAACAGTCAAGCGCCTCGTCATAGCGCTTCATTTTACTTAGAACAAGTCCGTTGTTGTACCACGCATTGATATTGTACGGATCATGATCGTGCGTTTTGCGGTAGCAGGAGGTGCTTTCCTCAAGTTTGCCAAGAATATCTTTGCAGTAGGCAAGTTCATACCAGGCATCGGCAAACTCAGCATCAAGCTCCAGAGAGCGTTCAAAATTCGATTCAGCTTCAACAAACTGTTCAAGCCGCTGCAGGATGATTCCACGATAGTAGTGGTACTCCTTTTCTATGGAGGAATCAACTATAAGCTCATCAAGCTCTCTCAGCGCCTCATCGTAATCGCCTGTGTTAAACCAGGCAAGCGCGAGGTTCAGGCGCATTTCGCTATCTATTGGACTGAATATGACAGCTTTCTGAAACGCTTCGAGAGCATCATCAAAATAGCCGTTAAGGGTCAGGCAGTTGCCAAGGTGGAACCAGGTTTCCGTGTTAAAGGGAGCTATCTGCTCAAGGCGACGGGCTACTGCAAGCGCTTCAAGCTGAAACCCTTCGTCATTATATTGATTGATACGGTCAAGAAGATCTTCCGAATCAAACATGGAATCAAGACCATCAAGGTCGGGCTGTTCTTTTCCTGATGCTCCCGTTGGATTATGGCGATTATCGTCGAAAAAATCAGGGAAATTCATAAGCAATCATAAAGAGTTTCATCCATTCCGAGTGTCATATGACACACCCTACAAATATAACAGAATTTTATTAAGAAAAACATTCTGAGGGGTGAGCACAGAAGAGAAAGAACACAATCAGGGCCTGTAAAATCGATAGACGGCATCGGCTGTTTTTGCTCCTGCTGCTCCCTTGAGCTCATCCATAGTTGCTTGTGCAACACCCTCAACGGAGCCGAAGTGCTCAAGCAGCCTGAATGCTGTTTTTTTTCCTATTCCGGGAATGGTGGTAAGTTCTGTCTGCAGAGTTCTTTCTGATCTCAGTTTACGGTGATAGGTAATGGCAAAACGGTGAGCCTCATCACGAAGCTGCTGGAGGAGTTTTAATGCCGGAGAGGTTTTCGGCAAATTGAAAGGATCTTTTGCCTGAGGTGTAAAGACCTCCTCAATGCGTTTTGCAAGGCCGATAACAGGGATGGACAGCTCAAGAGCATTCAGGACGTGAAAAGCGGTATTTACCTGGCCTTTTCCGCCGTCGACAACGATGAAATCAGGCAAAGGAAGCTCTGTCGACAGTGATCCGCCGTAACGACGCCGGATGACCTCTTCCATGGCGGCATAGTCATCTGATCCTTCAAAACTTTTTATTTTAAATTTCCTGTAGTCGGATTTTTTCGGTTTTCCCTTTTCAAAACAGACCATTGAACTTACATAATCGGAACCTTGAAGATGGGAGTTGTCAAAACACTCAATCCGCCGGGGGAGTTTCGGCAGATGCAGCAGTTCCATGAGGGAGGTCAGTCCATAGTGCTCACGTGCAGCTTCCCCTCTTTTCTGTTTCTGGATCAGGTATTCCTCAAGATGGTGTCGTGCGTTCTGGCGGCACATCTCAACCAGATGCGCTTTTTCTCCGATCTGCGGCACCAGGAATCGAATGGTTTTTTTCCCCTGTCTCTCAACTTTTTGTTTTTCCGATAAAAAGGCTCTCAAGGTATCCTCCTCATCAGTTCCAAAAGGTTCCTGAAGAAGAATTTCATCAGGAACAAGCTCAAGAGTTTCGAGATAATATTTTTCAAGCACTCTTGCCTGCAGACTGGCATCTGGTTCCCCTGTGATGTTGTTCATATAGATGCGCTGTGATCCAAGCAGTTTGCCCTCCCGTATTTTGAAGACAACGCCGCAGCCATCCTCCTTTCCTGCGGCAACTGCAAAAACATCTCTGTCGAGTCCGTCGCCAGCCACTACTTTCTGTCGTTCAGCATACCGTTTCAGGCTGTCAAGCTGTGCTTTTATTTCTGCAGCCTGTTCGAATTTCAATTCGCGGGCAAAGAGTTGCATTGTTTCAGTCAGCGAACGTATCATGGTGGAGGTTTTTCCCTTCAGCAGCCGGATAATTTCTCCGATCATCCTGAGATACTCCTCTTCCGGCTGCAGGCCTTCACATGGTCCTTTACATTTATGGATGTGGTAGTCGAGGCAGACCTTGTATTTTTTCGCAGCAATATTTTCTTCGCTCAGTCGGTATTTGCAGCTTCGAACCGGAAAAATCGATCCGATAAGATCAAGAATGGAGTGGAGCTGACGGGATTCCGTATAGGGTCCGAACCATGTAGAGCCATCCTTTCTCCGCTGACGGCAAAAGAGGATTCGAGGGAAAGGTTCATTGGTAATGACCAGGTAGGGATAGGTTTTGTCGTCTTTCAGATTCACATTATAGCGTGGTTTCAGCTCCTTGATCATATTGTTTTCAAGAATCAGTGCTTCGACTTCTGAAGAGGTAATAATGACCTCAAAATCCTCAATCTGGCTGACAAGTACCAGTGTTTTACCATAGAGCTGCTGTGGAGTTCTGAAATAAGAACGAACCCTGTTACGGAGATTTTTTGCCTTGCCGACATAGATTACCCTTCCGGTTGAATTTTTGAACTGGTAGACGCCGGGAGAAGAGGGCAGTGTACTGAGTTTTTCAACCAGAGCTTTTTTTATGCTTATGCCAACAGAAGCTTTGGGTTCATCCTGATTATCCATGATCACTGGGTTTGGATACTATGGGGTATCCCGAATGTTCGGGTATCGTAAAAAACAATAAACAAAAAAAGGAAAGCCGCATAAAAGTTGCGGCTTTCCCTTGAAAAAAAAGAACAGATGTGATTATTCTATCACTTATGCAATAACGTCATACTCACCTTTCAGTGCGAATATCCCGAAAGTAATCAGGCTGAACGAAATAATTGGCATAAGGACGACAATCACGATTGACCAGAAAATCCAGTTTTCCTCACTGGGTTTTGCGGCGATCTCTTTCATGGCCTGCATGATCACCAGGGGTATAATCCCTACCCCCATGAGTGACCAGAGTATTCCGAACAACTTTTTAATTGCTGACATAATGAATGAAATTAAAATGTTTTTGGTTATTCAACGTCCATGTTGTTGGTTTTATTGGAGATGTAGAGCATTCCAATTACAAAGCTGACACCGGCAATCAGTATCGGATACCAGAGACCTGCAAGCGGATCGGCTGGCGGAAGGCCTGGTGCCGGGCGGGTCGCTTCAACAAGACGGGTTGAAATAAGCGGAACCAGACCGCCGAAAACACCGTTGCCGATATGGTATGGCAGAGACATCGAGGTGTATCGGATACGGGTCGGGAAAATTTCAACCAGGAATGCAGCAATCGGACCGTATACCATGGTGACGAAAATCACCTGGATAAAGACAAAACCGATCATTTTATAGAACTGGTTCTGCGGAAGGACTACGGCCTTCTTTGTCTCTGGTTTCAGTTTGCCTGCAGCTGCAAGTTCAGCTTTTTTTACTGCATCCAGAGGGATAGTCTCTTTTTTTGTTTCCTTGTAGGTCGTGCCGTCAGTATATGTTTTTTTCGTCACGATTGTAGTAACGGTATCGGTTCCCTTTACTTCTACTTTTGGTTCAGAGACCGTTGTCTTTTCTACGATTTCGGTCTTCTGCTTGAGATCGGCTTCGTTGTACATCATGGTATAAATAGGTCTGTATGCAAGAACTGCAATAAGCATACCAGCCATCATAATGTACTTGCGTCCGATTTTGTCGGAGAGCGCGCCAAAGACGATAAAGAATGGTGTTCCAAGAACCAGGGCAATCAAAATGATCGTGTTGCTCTGTTCAAATTCGATGTTGCAGGCATTCTGCAGGAAGGAGAGTGCATAGAACTGACCAGTGTACCAGAC
>JAAXWX010000038.1:0-10968 GCA_013334755.1 Chlorobiaceae bacterium
ATTATGAAATTTCCTGTTTGTGAATTTGCTGAATCAGAGGCGGGGTTTTACTCACAATGTGCATCCTGTCCCATAGATTCATCCTCTCCGGGCTGTGCGCTTGATGAGCTTGAGGATGGTAATTACCAGTTTGAGGGAACCACTCCCAATGGAGGTGTCCGGGCACTCTTTTATTTCAGGGATAACGAAGGTAATCAAGTCAAAAAGAGAGAGGCGATACATGTGGAGATTCATGAGCTGGATGAGCAGGGTCATCTGATAACGATCCTTTACGGCATGGTTGATCCTGAAGGAATGATCTATCTGAAAAGTTCGGGCAATGAAAAAGCTCATAACGAAAAAAAAATATAGTAATCCGGTACATCCTTAGCCAATGACCCTGAATAAGCTCTATTTTGATGGTGGGGAGGAGATTCGCGACCTGACTATTGTCGGCGGTGGTCCTACTGGAATTTTTGCAGCCTTCCAGTGTGGCATGAACAATATAAGCTGCCGGATCATTGAAAGTATGCCTCAGCTTGGCGGGCAACTTGCAGCACTTTACCCTGAGAAACATATCTATGATGTTGCTGGATTTCCTGAAGTGCCGGCTGCCGGTCTGGTTGACAGCTTATGGATGCAGACAGAACGGTATAATCCGGAAGTTATTCTTGGAGAAACTGTTACCCGGTATCGCAAGCTTGAGGATGGCTCGTTTGAGGTTACAGTCAGTTCCGGAAGGGTTTTTCTCTCAAGAGCTCTCCTGATCGCTGCAGGTCTTGGTGCTTTTTCACCGCGCAAGCTGCCGCAGTTGAACAATATCGATCATCTTGAGGGGAGATCTGTTTTTTATGCAGTCAAAAATATCAGCGATTTTGCCGGCCACCGGGTCGTCATTGTTGGTGGCGGTGATTCTGCGCTCGACTGGACAGTAGGTCTTCTGAATGCCGCTGCAAAGGTTACCCTGGTTCATCGGATGCACGAATTTCAGGGCCATGGCAAAACCGCGAGGGAGGTACTCGAGGCTAAAGAGAGTGGCAGAGTGGATGTGTTTTTGAATACAGAAGTCAAGTCAGTTGATATAGAAGGGGATACGCTGAAGGTAGTTCACCTTCATTCAAAAAACGGTAAAACATTCAAGTTAGAAGCTGATCGCCTGCTTCTTCTTATTGGCTTCAAGTCAAATCTTGGCCCTCTTGCCGGGTGGGATCTTGAGCTTTTTGACAATGCTCTCGTTGTAGACAGTCACATGAAGACATCGGTTGACGGGCTGTATGCGGCCGGTGATATTGCCTATTATCCAGGTAAACTCAAGATTATTCAGACCGGGTTGAGCGATGCTGCTATGGCTGTGCGTCATAGTTTGAACTATATCAAGCCTGGAGAAAAGATCCGGCATACGTTCAGCAGCCTGAAAGGGGTAAAGGAAAAGCGAAATGCTCCAGACAATGGTTGAACAGCCATTGCTTAACGCACGACAGGCATGGATGCTTGCAATTCGTCCAAAAACTCTGCCTGCAGGCGCTGTGCCGGTTGTTCTTGGTTCAGCTCTTGCTGCTGCTGACGGTCAGTTTCGCCTGCTTCCGGCTCTTGTTGCCCTGATCTGTGCGCTTGGAATTCAGGTGGCCACCAATTTTATCAACGAGATCTATGATTTTCGTAAAGGTGCTGATACTGCCGACAGGCTTGGCCCGACAAGAACGGTAGCTGCCGGCATTATCAGTGAAAAAACCATGATCAAGGTATCGGCATTACTTGCCGGCGGGGTCTTTTTCCTTGGTCTTTATCTCGTTTATACGGCAGGCTGGCCGATTTTCATTATTGGCGTGCTTTCTCTTCTTTTTGCATGGGGGTATACCGGAGGTCCTTATCCGATTGCCTATTCTGGTCTTGGTGATCTTTTTGTATTTCTCTTTTTCGGACTGGTTGCCGTTGGCGGCACCTATTATGTGCAGGCTCATGATCTTGATTTCCCCGTCCTTCTTGCGGCTGTTGCTCCAGGGTCATTTTCAGTTAACATTCTTCTGGTCAACAATATCCGCGATATAACTACCGACCGTAAGGTTGGCAAAATGACTCTTCCTGCCCGTATCGGCGGTGGATGGGCTCGCAGGCTCTATATTGCATTGACAGTTCTTGCCTATCTTGTGCCTTGCTTGCTCTGGCTGAATCATTACTCGATCTGGGGTTTGCTTTCACTGCTCTCAGCTCCTCTTGCTTACAGGATGATCAGTGAGCTGTACACAAGCGAGGGGAGGGAGTTGAACCATGTTCTGGCCGGCACAGGAAAGTTGATGACTCTTCATGGGCTTCTTTTTTCAGCAGGCCTTCTTATTCCCATATTTCAATAATCACCTGCTCAGTTATGCATTCTGAAATGGTTTCCGTAGCGCTCGTTCAGACATCTTGCCAGAGCAATCCGGTTGAAAATCTTGCCAGAGCCTGCAGTAAAATACGGGAGGCTGCCGCTCAGGGCGCCAGGATTATCTGTCTGCAGGAGCTCTTCATTACTCGTTATTTTTGCCAGACAGAGGATTATGAGTCTTTTGCATATGCTGAATCAGTACCGGGCCCCACAACGCTGGTGATGCAGGAACTTGCCCGGGAGCTTGAGGTTGTTCTTGTTGCTTCACTGTTTGAAGCAAGAGCAAGGGGCTTATATCACAATACAGCAGTCGTTATTGATGCTGACGGGAGTTATCTTGGTAAATACCGTAAAATGCATATTCCTGACGATCCCGGGTTTTATGAAAAGTTTTATTTTACACCGGGTGATCTGGGCTATAAGGTTTTCAAAACACGTTATGCAACTATAGGTGTGCTGATCTGCTGGGATCAGTGGTATCCAGAAGCGGCAAGGCTTACTGCGCTCAAGGGGGCGGAAATTATTTTTTACCCTACAGCCATCGGCTGGGCTTCAGACGAACGTTCAGATAAAGTGCGTCGTTCACAGCTTGAGGCATGGAGAACCATACAATTGAGTCATGCAGTTGCCAATGGGGTCTTTATTGCAGCGGCTAACAGGGTTGGAACAGAAGGTGATCTGGAGTTCTGGGGCAACAGTTTTGTCTGCGATCCTTTTGGGCAGATCATTCAAGAGGCTGCACATCAGGATGATGCTCTTCTGTTTGCCGAATGTGACATGAGCCGTATAGCGTTTTACCGATCGCACTGGCCATTTTTGCGTGATCGCCGGATTGAAACCTACGGTGAACTACAGAAGCGCTATCTTGAAGAATGAGCGGTGAAAAAAGAACCGCATCATTGAGCTTTTTTCAAATATATCCTGTACTTATGAATCTATTTGGTGCGGTCGTTTTTTTTACGCTGCTCATTACCTTTCTCGTTAAACTGGTTTCGGAACTGATGAATCTTAAAGCAGCAGCAGCCGGACTGCCTGCCGAATTCATTGGAGTGTTTGATGAGGAGGCCTACCGGAAATCACAAGATTATCTGCACATTACTACCCGCTTTTCATTATTCAGTGCTGCTGTGGATCTGTCAGTTCTTCTTCTCTTCTGGTTTACTGGCGGGTTTAATCTGCTTGACCAGTTTCTGAGGGGTTACGGGTTCAGTTCAATCGTGAACGGTTTGCTGTATATTGGAGCGTTACTGCTGCTTCAGTCGCTGATCGATCTTCCTTTCAGTCTCTACAAAACCTTTGTCATAGAGGAGAAGTTTGGTTTTAACAAAACGACACCAGCGGTGTTTTTCTCTGATCTCCTCAAGACACTCGCTCTTGCTCTTCTTCTTGGTACGCCTCTGCTTTCGGCAGTGCTCTGGTTTTTTGAAGTGGCCGGTTCTATGGCCTGGCTGTGGGCATGGGCAGGGATTACAATAGTTTCTCTTTTGCTGCAGTATATCGCTCCAACCTGGATTATGCCGCTGTTCAACAAATTTGTTCCTCTTGAAGAAGGGGAGTTGAAGAGTGCAATCATGCTGTATGCGGAAAAGGTAAAATTTCCACTTACCGGTATTTACGTTCTTGACGGCTCAAAGCGTTCAGCCAGAGCAAATGCCTTTTTTACAGGCTTTGGAAAACGCAAGAGAATTGCACTTTTTGATACCCTCATCAACGCACATCCGGTACATGAACTTGTTGCAGTTCTTGCCCATGAAATAGGCCATTTTAAGAAAAAGCATATCATCATCAACATGATACTGAGTCTTGGCAATCTTGGAGCACTTTTTTTCCTTCTCTCACTTGTTATGAAGAACCGTTCTCTTTTTGACGCATTTTTCATGAAGGATCTTTCCGTTTATGGCAGCCTTATTTTTTTTATGCTGCTTTATTCACCCGTGGAGTGGATACTCTCTGTTGCTATGCAGGCACTGTCAAGAAAACATGAGTTCGAAGCTGATGCCTATGCGGTATCTACCTTTGATCAGGGTGCTTCTCTGGCCGATGCACTGAAGAAGTTGTCAAGAAACAATCTCTCGAATTTGACGCCGCACCCCTTTTATGTCTTTCTCAATTACTCTCATCCGCCGGTGCTGCAGCGTATTTTACGCATCCGAGAGCATGTTGGCTGTTGTATTGCAAAATCCTGAATTGACCGTGTTTTATATGACTGAGTCCAGTTATTATATGCCTCCTGAGTGGGCTTTCCACAAGGCAACCTGGCTTTCCTGGCCACACAGGCTTGAGACATGGCCTGACAAGTTTGAGCCGGTTCCTGCAGTGTTTGTTGAAATTGCATCCTGGTTGAGCTCATCCGAGGAGGTGCATATAAATGTTCTTGATGAAGTGATGGAACGTCAGGTGCTTGAGTTGTTTAGCAACTCAAACCATGAGCAGCTGCAAACAGACCGTCTTTTTTTTCACCGGATTCCAACAAATGACGCCTGGTGCAGGGATCACGGGCCGAATTACGTTTTCCGAAAGAAAGAAGGGAGAAGTGAAAAAATTATCATGAACTGGGAGTATAATGCCTGGGGTGAAAAATATACATCATACCATGATGATGCGGCTGTTCCTGAAAGGATTGCATCTCAGCAGAACTTGCCGCTTGTTTCACCCGGGATGGTTCTTGAGGGAGGCTCAATCGATGTCAACGGAAAAGGGCTGCTGCTGACGACCGAAGCCTGCCTTTTGAACCCCAATCGCAATCCCGCACTGAACCGTGAGGAGATTGAGCAGGTTCTCTGCCGGTATCTTGGCATCAAAAAGGTTCTCTGGCTTGGAGATGGCATTGTCGGTGATGATACTGACGGACATGTTGACGATATGGCGCGTTTCGTTAATGAATCTACCGTAGTGATTGCTGTAGAGGATAATCCGTCCGATGTGAATTATGAACCGTTGCAGGAGAATTTCCAGAGGCTTAAGCATTTTACAGACCTTTCCGGCAATCCGCTTACTGTCGTAAAACTGCCGATGCCATCATCAGTCACTTATGACGGCTTTCGTCTCCCCGCAAGCTATGCCAACTTCTATATCGCCAATACAGTAGTTCTTGTTCCAACATACAGATGTTTACAGGATCAGACAGCCATGGATATCCTGCAGGAATTTTTTCCTGACAGGAAGGTCATTGGCATTGATTGTTCAGACCTTGTCTGGGGTCTTGGCGCCATTCACTGCATTACTCATGAAGAGCCGGGTGATTATTGAGCAGATCAGGATGATCGTTCAAAGATGATTCCGGACATTTTTGCGTTGACCCACGGAGAGGTCAATGTGTCATGACCATCACCTTCATTATTACGTAATTTATTCGCAACCTGTTGTTTTTTATATACTTAACGCTTGTGAAGCGGTATCAGTCCTTCTGATTAAATTGTCTCAAATTGAACACTTGTGTCCAATTTGAGACAATTTGTTTCACGTTATGCAACTGCCCGTTGATTGCAGTACAGAAAAATAATTGAATAATAAGTGTTTTATTTATAATGGTATAGGCGTTCTTTGTGATACTGTTTCCCCGGTTATGGCACGGAAGTTGTTGTGTTATAGCTGAAACTCCTCACGCCCGTGAGGATGAACAGATGTTGGGGGACATCTGTTCACTAGAAAAGCGGTCGAAAGACCGCTTTTTTTATGTACCGAAATATGATTTTGCCCAAGTGTTCAGATGAACATGTTTTCAAGGCTTTTGAGCTATTTATTAACCAAGCCTGTTGAATGCCGGAGGGCTTCCAGCCTGGAGAAGAAGAAATTATGACGTTCTCTTTCTGATTATGGCACGGAAGTTGTTGTGTTATAGCTGAAACTCCTCACGCCCGTGAGGATGAACAGATGTTGGGGGACATCTGTTCGCGAGAAAAGCGGCCGCAAGGCCGCTTTTTTTATGTACCGAAATATGATTTTGCCCAAGTGTTCAGATGAACATGTTTTCAAGGCTTTTGCAGTTTTCCTGAACAATAGCAGCTGATTGCTGGAGTGCTTTCAGCTCGGAAGCAGATAGATTGATTTCAAGAACCTGTTCAATACCTTTTTTCCCGAGTTTGACGGGGACGCCACAATAGACATTATCAATACCGTACTGTCCCTGAAGAAGGGTTGTACAAGGCACAATGCGTTTGCGGTCCTTGACGATTGCTTCAATCATTTCTACTGCCGAAGCTGCCGGAGCATAGAAAGCTGAGCCTGTTTTCAGATAGTTGACAATTTCAATTCCGCCGTTTCTCGTCCTCTCAACAAGCGCATCAATTTTATCCTGCGGAAGCAGCTCGGTTAATGGTATACCTGCGACATTGGTATAATTCACGACAGGGACCATCGAGTCTCCGTGGCCGCCCAGCACTAATGCGCTGATGTCCTGCATGGAGACATCCAGGGCTTCAGCAATAAAGCTCTTGTAGCGTGCTGTGTCAAGAACACCAGCCATGCCGATAACCTGCTCTTTTGGAAGGCCGCTTGTTTTCCAGGCGACGAACGTCATGACATCCAGCGGATTGGAGACCATGATGATAATCGGATTGGCCGAATATTTCATAACCTGGGTGGTGACATCCTTGATAATTGCTGCATTTTTCATCAGGAGATCTTCTCTTGACATGCCGGGTTTTCTTGCCAGCCCTGCAGTAATCAAAACGATATCAGAATCGGCAGAGTCTTTGTAGTCGTTGGACCCGAAAACACAGGTATCGAACAGACCTACAGGTCCCGACTCATACATGTCAAGAGCTTTGCCCTGGGGGACGCCTTCAACGATATCAATCAGAACAACCTTTTTTGAGAGTTGTTTTTCAGCAATCCGGAGAGCAGCCGTAGCTCCTACATTTCCTGCTCCGATAACGGTGATTTTCATAATGTGTACATTTATTTAAGTGTGAAGGAAACTGTTGTGACAGATTTGAAGTCGATGCTGATGCGTATTGATCCAAAATAAAAAAAGCCGCCCTGGAAAAAGACGGCTTTTTTTGATGTAACCTTATTTATTTGTCAAGCCCAACTCAGCAGGGAAGAATGTTGACCTGCTTTTTGTTGTTCCGTCCGTTACGGAAGGTAACCACGCCGTCAATAAGAGCGAAAATAGTATGGTCACGCCCTAATCCGGCATTCATGCCAGGCTTGATTACGGTGCCTCTCTGGCGAAGAATGATTGTTCCTGCTGCTACAGTAGAGCCACCAGCAGCTTTTACTCCGAGATATTTCGGATTACTGTCGCGACCGTTTTTAGTCGATCCGCCACCTTTTTTATGAGCCATAACAAAAAATTAACGTTAAAGATCCTGAATTTTCTATTTAAAGCGAAACAACTTCAATCTGGGTCATCTGCTGACGGTGTCCGTTTCTTGATTGGTAGCGTTTTCTGCGTTTTTTCTTGAAAACGATAACCTTGTCATCCTTGACATGACCAAGAATTCTTGCCTGAATGCTTCCTGCAGGATTCAGAACGGTATTTTCTCCGTCAATCTGTGCCATGGTTTTGATTTCCATGGTTTCACCAATTGCGGTTTTTTGTTTGGGGACGAAGAGCTTATCCCCCTGTTTTACCAGATATTGCTTGTCGGAAATCTTGATCAGCGCCTGCATTACACAAATATTTTAGTGATAAAGGTCTTTAATATACTATTAATTCCCTGAAAATCAAATAACAGAGCGCATCTGACTCTACTGATTTCAGAGAAGAAAAAAGGTGACAATCAGCACAAGGGCAAACATGGTAAGCGAAATACTGAACAGACGGTACCAGTTGCCATACTCTGATTTTGAGCAAGGGTAGGCAATGGAGCGGACAGAACGAATGATATAGCCAATGGTCAGGATAACCTGAAGAATGATAAGCCCTGATTTTACAAAAACCCAGATTGTCCATCCGTGGTAAAAACCGGCAAGCATGATACCAGTTAGGATAACCCCGATGACGGCAACATCTGCAACTTTTGTCTCCAGTTTGATAAATCGTTGGAGGAGGGAGGCATACTCCGCATGATTGCTGTCATTGCCGGTCAGTTTCTCTTCAAGGGCTTTAAGGAGAAAGAGTGACGCAAGCACAGTGCCAAACCAGGAAGCGAAAAATATGATGTGCAGAAATCGCAGTACCGTTTGAAAATCCATAGATTAAAAAAGGTGAAATATTATTATGACTTTTCCCTGAACATAGCTTTTCCGGAAACGCTTGTCAAGCAGCAGAGCATTATTCAGTCTATTGTTTATTAAGTCGCGCTGGAGTAGCTTCTTTTTCATGAAGCGGCTTTTGTTGCCGCTGTATCCGGATGAACCGCTGATGAAGCCAATATGAGCAGAGAAGAGGGTATTTTACATAAAGAGCATTCTCCGATGATGCGGCAGTATCTTGAGGTAAAAGAGCGATACCCCGATTTTTTGCTGCTTTTCAGGGTTGGTGATTTTTATGAAACCTTTTTTGATGACGCAGTAACAGTTTCTGCAGCGCTGAACATCGTGCTGACCAAACGCACCACTGCCATACCCATGGCAGGATTTCCTCACCATGCAAGTGAAGGATACATTGCCAAACTCGTCAAAAAAGGGTTCAAGGTTGCGGTTTGTGACCAGGTTGAAGACCCGGCGGATGCAAAAGGGATTGTAAGGCGGGAAATCACGGATATTGTTACTCCCGGAATCACATACAGTGACAAGGTTCTTGATGATCGCCACAATAACTATCTTTGTGCCGTTGCCTTTCTCAAGGAAAGAAGGGCACTTATTGCCGGTGTTGCTTTTATAGACGTAACAACGGCAGAATTTAAAATCGCTTCGCTCCGGGCCGAAGAAGTCAATGATTTTATTCTTTCACTCCATCCATCTGAAGTTCTGGTATCCTCCTCAGAGAGCGAGAGGGCGGCTTTACTGAAAAAAGCACTCTCTCCGGTGACGCTTGTTACCGAACTTGATTCATGGATGTTCAGTGAAGATCAGGCACAGGAGGTTCTTTCAAGACAGTTTAAAACCCACTCCCTGAAAGGATTTGGTATTGAAGGCAATCGGGCGGGCAAGGTTGCTGCGGGCGTGATTCTGCAATATCTGGAAGAGACCCGTCAGAACAGACTGAACTACATTACCCGGATAGGTGAGCTGCACAGCACTGAATACATGACCCTTGATCTGCAGACAAAGAGAAATCTTGAAATTATCTCTTCGATGCAGGATGGCACGCTGAATGGAAGTCTTCTCCAGGTGATCGACCGTACCCGCAACCCGATGGGTGCAAGGCTTATTCGCCGCTGGCTGCAGAGACCTCTGAAGAGATCTGAGGAGATCCAGATGCGGCTTGATGCCGTCGGAGAGCTTGCTGAGAGCGGGGAAATGCGTGAAGCACTGTCCAGCCAGTTGTCCGGAATCAACGATCTTGAACGCTGCCTTGCGCGTATTGCAACGTTTCGTACGATTCCGAGGGAGGTTCGCCAGCTCGGTCTCTCACTCTCTGCCATTCCTCTCCTGCAGGAGGGGCTTCGTGAGGCTGGATCGACCAGGCTTCGTACCCTTGCCCTGCATCTGAAACCGCTTCAGGAACTTGCGGGGAGCATTGAGGAGGCTATTGATCCTGAATCAGGCGCATCGATGCGGGATGGCGGCTATATTCGTGCTGGCTGTCATGCCGGGCTTGACGAACTCCGGTCAATTGCTTCGACGGCAAAAGACCGTCTTCTGCAGATTCAGCAGGAAGAGCGGGCAAGCACCTCGATCTCTTCACTCAAGGTTAGTTTCAACAAGATTTTCGGTTACTATATCGAAATAAGCCGGGCAAACCTTGACAAGGTTCCTCCCTATTATGAAAAAAAACAGACCCTTGTCAATGCAGAGCGCTATACCATTCCAGCCCTGAAAGAGTATGAAGAGAAGATTCTCAACGCTGAAGAGAAAAGCCTTGTGCTTGAAGCGCAGCTCTTTCATGATCTTTGTCTGCTTGTTGCAGGAAAAGCTTCCGAGATACAGGAAAACGCCTCACTCATAGCCGAAATCGATTCTCTCTGTTCGTTTGCCCTTTGTGCCGCTGAATACGGCTATTGCAAACCGGAGATCATGACGCACGAAAAGCTGTTTATTGTCAATGGTCGCCATCCGGTGCTCGAAAGGATGATGAGTGCTGAGGAGCCCTACGTGCCGAATGACTGCAACTTTGATGAAAAACAGAAGATGCTGATTATAACCGGTCCGAACATGGCAGGAAAAAGTTCGTTTCTGCGCCAGACCGGGCTTATAGTCCTTCTTGCACAGGCGGGTAGTTTTGTTCCTGCTGAACGTGCGGAAATCGGGCTGGTCGACCGGATCTTTACACGAGTCGGCGCTTCCGATAACCTGGCTTCCGGTGAAAGCACCTTTCTTGTTGAAATGAATGAAGCAGCAAATATTCTCAACAACGCAACATCAAAAAGCCTGCTGCTGCTTGATGAGATCGGCCGGGGAACCAGTACTTTTGACGGCATGTCGATTGCCTGGTCGATGAGCGAATATATCTGCCGTTCGATCGGTGCCAGAACCCTCTTTGCAACACACTACCATGAGCTGGCTGAACTTGAAACCCGTCTTGCGGGTGTGGTGAACTACAACGCCACCGTCGTGGAAACTGCTGACAGCGT
>JAAXWX010000038.1:11068-18891 GCA_013334755.1 Chlorobiaceae bacterium
TTCGAAAAGCTTCCTCTTGAGGAACATTGGGACCTTGCAGGAATCAGTGTCCAGACCGGAGCAGTCAAGCCAGCCTTCGATCTTGCCCATGCTCTCCGTTCAAGAGGGATCAAGGTAGTGCTTGGCGGACCCTATGTCACCATTTTTCCCGAACAGTGCCGTGATCATGCCGATGCCCTGGTGATCGGTGAGGCCGATGACATCTGGAAAGAGGTGCAGGAGGATCTGCTCAAGGGAGCACTCAAGGCGGAGTACCGGGTTGCATCATTTCCCGATCTCTCTGTGGAGCGCATTGTCGGCAAGAGTGCACTTGATATCAACAGCTACTTTACCACCAATGTGGTCCAGACCACCAGAGGATGCCCCTACAGCTGCGACTTCTGCAATGTGCATGTCATGAACGGCCACCGGCTCCGACACCGGAACATTCCTGACGTTCTCAGGGAGGTTGAAACATTTCTTAAAGAGGACAAAAGGATATTTTTCTTTCTTGACGACACCATCAACGCCGACGAGCTCTATGCCGAACAACTTTTTCATGAACTCGAACCGTTCAAGATCAGCTGGGTCGGTCAGGCTACCACGGCACTTGGTGAAAAGCCCCGTCTGCTTGATGCCTTCTCCCGTTCAGGCTGCGGAGCCCTGCTTGTCGGTATTGAGAGTCTTGATGACGGCAGCAACCATGCCCACAAGAAATTTCATAACCCATCCAGCCGCCAGGTGGAGTGCATAAAAAACATACGAAAAGCAGGTATCTGCGTCTATGGCAGCTTCATCTACGGACTCGATGAAGATACCCTTGAGCTTCCCGAAAAACTTGAAGCCTTCATTGAAGAGACCGGAATCGATGTGCCCGGCATTAACCTTCTGCGCCCCATTCCCGGCACCGGTGTTTTCGACCGTCTTGCGTCTGAAGGACGCCTGCTCTATTCGCCCGACAATCATGACGCCTTCCGTTTTTCCTGGGGTCAGGAGATGCTTTACAAGCCCCTGCGTATTCCGCTTCAGGAGTTTATTCCAAGTTACACCACACTGACCAGTAGCGTCTTTACTGTCCAAAATGCATTAAAGCGGGCCGCGAGGGCACCCCGCCTGCGTTCCGCCGTACTGATGTTCAATCTGCTGTATGTGCATATGTATAGTATTGCCCGCAAAGATCTTCATCGACAGCTCGGAGAGCTTGTCTGATCTTGTTTTGGCTTAATTCGCTTTTTTGTTTTCGGCGTGAACGATTAATTTCTGGTATTTCACTGATATTTTAAATAACACAACATTATTGTTTTGATGCAAGCAGTGTTACAGACAGGCTCCTTCCCCTCTTTATAAAAGTGGCAACGCTGTTCCTGTTTTACTGTTTTGGAACGTTTCTTTGTACCTGCCATTTTTTTAGGAGAATAATGGATAGATGCATGAATGTAATTTCATGAATTACCACTAATTTCCCTGGCATCTTGTTGGTGTTGATTTTTACACGATTACATTCATAATCGGTAATGGGTATTATTCTGCTTGATATTGGCAATGTGATAGTCGATGTTGATTTTGGTGCGTTCTGCAGGGCTGTTTCCCGTGATGGAGAAGAGGGAGCGGAAGCGATTTTTTCCCGGTACTGTATCAGCGAAGAGAAGCTCCTCTTCGATAAAGGTCTTATTGCACCTCTTGATTATCTCGGCATGATGGCCGGTGATCCTGAAATTCGCTCCATGCCGCTCAATGAACTTGAAGCAGCGTGGCAGAATATTTTTACCCTGAAGGAGGGTGTTGCCAAAGCGATCGGGCGACTTCGGGAAAAGCATGCGATCTGGATCATGAGCGATACCGATCCCCTGCATTTTTCCTTTCTGCTCAATAACTTTCCGGTTCTGAAACAAGCGGAGCGTTACCTGCTTTCTTTCGAGCACGGTTACCTCAAACGGGAACCTGAATTCTTCCGGGAGTTGCTTGCCGCCGAACCGGAACGGGATGCCAGGGAGTTTATCCTGATCGATGATCGCGAGGAGAACTGTCGTTGTGCGGAGGCGTGCGGAATCCGGACGCATCTTTTTATCGACTGGCCCCTGGCGCTTGACTATTTTGAAACTATGTTGTGATGCTGAGTATCACCCCTTCAATAGAGATTCCTGATTGCGAAATTCAGCTGAACACCATGCGCTCACAGGGTGCAGGCGGACAGAATGTCAATAAAGTCGAGACCGCCGTGCATCTCCGGTTCGATATTGGAGCCTCCTCTCTTCCGGATACGCTGAAGGAACGTCTGCTGCAGTTAAAGGACCGGCGTATAACCGCTGAAGGGGTGATTGTCATCAAGGCGCAGCGATACCGTTCACAGGAGAAAAACAGGGAGGATGCACTGCAGCGACTTCAGGAACTGCTGCTGCGCTCACTCCATGTGCCGGCAAAGAGAACACCTACAAAGCCGACTCGCGGTTCGAGGGAAAAGCGCCTTGTGCACAAGAGCAATCGTTCGGAGGTCAAGGCTATGAGGAAAAAGATAGAATTATAGATGGCTGCCGTCATACATTCTTTGACGCTGACTGACAAGGCGATAATACGATACAACTACAAATCAGAATGGCAAAAAAAATCATGCTGCTGGGCAGCGGAGAACTGGGCAGGGAATTTGTTATTGCTGCTAAACGGCTGGGGCAATATGTCATAGCCGTTGACAGTTACAACGATGCGCCGGCGCAGCAGGTGGCCGACGGGCGTGAAGTGATCGACATGCTTGACGGCGCGGCTCTCGATGCTATTGTGGCCCGGCATCACCCTGATGTGATCGTGCCCGAAATCGAAGCTATCCGCACCGAACGGTTTTACGATTATGAAAAAGAGGGCATACAGGTAGTGCCGTCGGCCCGTGCTGCCAATTTCACCATGAACCGGAAAGCTATCCGTGATTTGGCTTCGAAAGAGCTTGGTCTTCGAACGGCCCGGTATCGCTACGCAGCTTCGCTCGAAGAGTTGAAAGCTGCGGTGATGGAGATCGGTATTCCCTGTGTGGTAAAGCCTCTGATGAGCTCATCGGGCAAGGGGCAGTCAACGGTCAGAACAGATCAGGATGTTGAGCATGCATGGAGCTATTCGCAAAGCGGCAGGCGGGGCGATATTGCTGAAGTGATCGTGGAATCATTTGTACAGTTCCATACCGAGATCACGCTGCTTACTGTGACACAAAAAAATGGCAGGACGCTTTTCTGCCCTCCCATCGGGCACCGTCAGGAGCGCGGTGATTATCAGGAGAGCTGGCAGCCATGCCTCATCAGCGATACAGAGCTGAAAGAGGCACAGGATATTGCTGAAAAAGTCACCCGTTCACTGACTGGAGCAGGGATCTGGGGCGTGGAGTTTTTTCTGGCTGACGACGGGCTTTATTTTTCCGAACTCTCTCCCCGGCCGCATGATACCGGTATGGTAACGCTGGCGGGGACACAAAGTCTCACGGAGTTTGAGCTTCATGCCCGGGCTGTTCTGGGTATTCCGATCCCTGAAATAGAATTGATGCGGGTGGGAGCCAGCGCTGTTATTTTAGCTGATAAAGCAGGAAATAACCCGCAGTACATGGGGATGGAAGAGGCTGTCAAGGAACCTCGTACTGACATTCGTATCTTTGGAAAATTCACGACACGCCCGTATCGCAGAATGGGAGTGGCGCTGGCTTACGATATCCTGGGAAGTGATGTCAATGCGGTTAAAGAGCAGGCGATTGCCAATGCAAAGAAGGTGACGGTGGTCAGTGAGCAGGCTGCTCTTGAATAACACCAGCAGTCTATCGTAAAAAATCTTATGCTTTAAGCAACAATACCGTTACGAAATCGACAGAATTTCCTCTTCCAGCAACTGCTGGTTGTAGAGTTCGGCATAGAGGTGTTTCTGCTCCAGAAGCTCCTCATGGGTGCCGCTTTCAACAATGGTGCCTTCTTTCAGAACAATGATGCGGTCGCAGTTTTTGACCGTCGAAATCCTGTGGCTGATCAGCAGGATGGTCGTTTCAGGGAGTTTCTCCAGGAGGGCTTCAAAGATACGTGCTTCGGTATCGGTGTCAACGGCTGAAAGGGCGTCGTCCAGTACGAGAAGGAGGGGTTTCCAGGCAATCGCCCGGGCAATGCATGCCCGCTGTTTCTGTCCTCCGGAGAGGTTGATTCCTTTTTCACCGAGCATGGTTTCAAATCCGTCGGGGAAATCCTCAACATCATCGTAGAGCATGGCAATTCTGCTGGCTTCAATAACCTCATTGACGTCATTGTCACGGCTGCCCCAGTTGATGTTGTGGGCAATGGTGTCAGAAAAAAGAAAGTTAACCTGGGGGACAAAGCCGACAAGTTCCCTCAGGGTTTTCAGCGGAAAGCTTCTGATGTCCCTGCCGTTAAGCAGTATTGAACCTTCTGCAGGTTCGTAGAGTCTCGGAATCAGGTTGACAAGGGTTGTCTTGCCTGAACCTGTTGCACCGACGATAGCAACTTTTGATCCGGCGGCTATGTCGAGTGTGATGTTTTTCAGAATGGGATTGCTCTCCTGGCCCGGGTAATGAAACCGGATATTTCGGAATGAGAGCGAACCGGTAACCTGCTCCTCTTTAGGTGTCTCTCTTTCTTGTTCAGTGATATCCGGTTTAATGCTGAAAATTTCATTAAGCCGGATCTGGGCTGATGCAGCTTTCTGGACAATGCTGGTTACCCAGCCGATGGAGATGATCGGCCAGCTCAACATGGAAACATAAACGATAAATTGTGCTATTCCACCGACAGTCATGCTGCCTTGAATGACGTTTATACCCCCGACCCAGACGACCGGGAGCAGCGAAAAAGCTGTCATCGCGGTCAGAAAGGCAAAAAAGAGTGCCTGAAGTTTTCCCAAAGAGAGATTTTTGCGGTAATATTCCTTGTTGAGGATTTCAAAGCGGTTGATCTCGAAAGACTCACGGGTATAACTTTTCACGACCCTGATGCCGGAAAGGTTTTCCTGTACCAGATTGGTTATGCCTGCATAGCTTTCTTGGATGCTTTTTGAGCGTTTTTGCATGGAGCTGCCGATTTTATAGACAGAATAGCTTAAAAGAGGAGCGGGCAGCAGCGCAAAAAGGGTCAGTTTGGGAGAGATGGCAATCATTGCGATCAGTGCAAACAGGAGTCTGAAGAAGGTGTTGAGTGAGTACATGATGCCAGGTCCGAGGAACTCTCTTATGGCATTCAGGTCATTGGTCCCTCTTGATATAAGATCGCCGGTACTGGTGGTATTGTAAAACCGCCGGGGCAGAGTCTGCAGATGCCGGTAATAGTCGTTTTTCAGGTCAAATTCAATATGCCGTGAAGCGACAATAATATTCTGGCGGACAAGAAAGAGAAAAAAACCGCTCAGAAGGGAAAAGAGAAAGTAGATACCGGTATCGCGGAGAACATCCGAAAGTTCGAAATTGCTGTTCATGATGTCAATGGCACGTCCAATGTAGTTCGGCGCAATGACGGCGAAGAGGTTTGTCAGAATGATGAAGAGAAAACCCCACCAGAGATTTTTTTTATACCTTAGAAGATAAGGTTTAAGGCTGAGAAGATTATTCATCCGTCATAAGTTTTGAAGTGACGGTAGTAATGTATAATAAGAATAGGGAAAACAAAATTCACCCTTACTTTTGCGCTTATGGCTTTTGATGCACAAAAAAACTACTACTCTATCGGAGAGGTAACCAAAATCGCAGGCGTTCCCGCCTACCTGCTCCGGTATTGGGAAGGCTTTTTTAATGAATTGAATCCGGCACGGGATACACGGGGTAACAGAAGATATACCAATCGTGATATAGCCATGGTGCTCAATATCAAAGAGCTGATCTATGAAAAAGGGTACAGGCTCGGAAAGGCGAGTGAAATTGTAAGGGGAGTCCTTCGCAACAGCGAAACCGACCCAAAGACCACAGAAATTCTCAAACTGCAGAAACAGATCGGAAATGAGAAAAACCGGCAAATCGTGGTTGATGAACGGCGCATGTTACTTCTGACTGAGATAAAAGAGGAGATTGAGGATATACTGCAGTTGCTTGGCTGAAACAAAAAAACCGGCATAAAGCCGGTTTTTTTGCTGTTATCACGTTCGTGCTTACTGAGCATAGAGCACTTCAAACTGTCCGGTACCGCCCTTGCAGACATGCTCGACCCAGCGGCCATAAGCGCCACCGCTCCAGCGATATTCTTCAAGATTCTGTGAACGGAACTGAGGTGCTGCATAGCGAACTTTGTATCCTTTTGGAAGAACAATTTTCAACTGGGCATCGACGGTAAAGTCGTTCAACTTTCCAACCATGCCATGGTGCACCAGCGGAATAAGAGGATGGTTCAGGATTCTGCGCAGACCACCGCCGGCATCAACCGACACGCCTGGGAAATCGCCATCAACCTTAACTTCAATGCCCTGGGAGTCAGAACGGAAGCCGGCTTCAACCGATGCTGGCCTGTTGAGTTTATCTGCAGGGAAGAGTTCTGCCCAGCGTGCAATGGAGTCGACAATACCTGAGCCGCCATGAGAGAAACGCCATCTTGTTACACCGACAGGCCCTTTTTCTCCGCTCTGGGTGCCGATGCTGTTGACTTCAATTTTTGAAATTCTCTGACCACCTTCGTTCAACGCGGTAAAGGCAGGTCCGATAAACCAGAATTCACGAATCCAGTCGTTGAATGATCCGGCTGACTGCAGTGCTTTCAGTGTGCCTTCCCATGTATCGATCACATCTGGATTGTCAAGTGGAACTTTCATGATAATGTCATGGAACTGACGTCCCTGCATGTAGATCGGGTTCGGTACATTTCTTTTGACTGCGTCTGAACGATAGTAGAAGAGATTGACAACAGAGCCTTCAAAGGAGAAAGCGTGAGAGAAGTCGCCGACGGTGACAGAACCTTCACCGACGCAGATTCTTCTTTCCTTGGTCTCATTGGCAATGTCAGCCTCAACAACAAGCTTGCTTTTTGTGCTGTCTACAATTGACTCAATAACTGCCGAAAACCTGACAAATCCTTTTGCGGGATCGAGAGGTTTTACATTGATCTTGATGTTACAGTCAGCCGGTAACAAAGGAAGTGACGGTGGTACATTGACCTTGGCCCGACATTTTACTTTGCCCCACGAGCTCGAACCACCCTCGAGAACGATTTCGTAATCTGAGTGTGCGGTGGTGGTGTCCTTAGTGCCGAAAAGAGCCATAATGAGTTCTCCTTTTTCTAATGGCGTTGAAATTGGATATTTTCAGGAAATTTATGGAGATCATTCCTGTTAAGTAACAGATTGGAAGAAATTTAAAGAATAAAAATCAATAATTAAAGTAAAATATGTTCAGCTTGATTATCTGTTTACCTGAAATATCGTTTACTTTCGGCAGTTTTCTGCTCCATGCAAATTTTTTTATTTTTTTCGGGTCAACTGATAATCATTTTTTCTCCAGATGAGCTCTTTATTTCGGTCAATAAATCAGTTGAATCATTCCCGTTATGCGGCACCCCTCCTGAGTGGAGCACTGCTTGGCCTGTCGTTTCCTTCCTATCCATTTATCCGTCTTGAAGTACTGGCATGGGTTTCACTTGTGCCGCTGCTCATCTCCCTTCGCTCTGTGGAGAAAGTCGGGGAGATGTTTCGCCGTGTCTATCTATCAATGCTGCTTTTTTGTCTTATCACTCTCTGGTGGGTAAGTCTTGCAACCCTTCCGGGAGGTATGCTTACGATTTTTACGCAGGCCTTTTTTCTTACGATTCCTTTTTTTGTTTTTTATGCGGTCAAAAAAATGAGTGGTTACCGGTTTGCGCTTTTCTCCCTTCCTTTTCTCTGGGTTGCATGGGAGTGGG
>JAAXWX010000004.1 GCA_013334755.1 Chlorobiaceae bacterium
CCGGCATTATCAGCAGCTTTTCAACATCAGGTTATCACCGCACCGAGCTTGAACTGAACAGAAAAGATAATGTTACTGAAACCATCTCCGGGGCAAATCTACTCTATCACTACGAAAGAGGCCTTTTCAGCGGCAGGGCAGGGGGCAGTGTTCTCAATTGCCATTATCCAATGCCTCTTGATAATCTTGAACCTGGCGCAGCAGCAACGACGTATACTTCGACAACTCTTTACAGTCTCGAAACAGATCTCTCCCTTGGCAGAGCCAGCCTTTTTGCCGAAGGAGCTTTTTCCAAAAGGCCTGAAGATGCCTCATGGACAGCTGGTGCAGAGTATGAGGTTCTTAAGGGCATCACCACTGTTGCTGCTCTCCGCCGTTATGGATCTCACTTCTTTTCGCCTTATGCCGGAGCTTTTGCTGAAAGGGGCAGCGGAGCTTCAAATGAGGAGGGATATTATGTCGGAATTAATGCCAAGGTTAATGACCGGCTTGAAGTTGCCGCCTATTATGATCTTTTTACCTTTCCTCAGCTTGATGATCATTGTCCATATCCTTCAGATGGTAATGATTCCAGGTTCTGGCTGAGCTGGAAACAATCACCTCTTTTGACCTGGAGCCTTCAACTTCAGCACAAAGAGAAGGAGGAACAATCCAATCAGGGAACCTCCAAAAATCCTCTCTGGGTAGCACTTCCTCAAATATCCGATCGCTGCCGTCTTGATTGTGATGTGATGCTATCCCGGACACTTCATCTGAGAAGTCGCGGAGAGGTTAAAAGAGTGATCAAAGAGTATCTTGGTGGAGAGAGGCAATTTTATGGAAGGCTGTTTTTTCAGCAGGCAGGTTACACTGCCGGAAAATTTGCTCTTAAAGGACGCTTTACCCTTTTTAATACCGAAGATTATGATGCAGCCCTCTATGCCTATGAGGATGACCTGCCTCTGACCTCCTCTCTCGGCATGTACGATGGGCGAGGCAAATCGCTCTTTGTTGTGGCAACCTGGCAGCTCTTGCCGCAAATGAAGGTTGGAGCACGATACGAGACAACATGGTACAGTGACCGGGAGGTTTACAGCAGTGGCAATGATGAGCGCGCCACTAGTTCGCCAGGCTCATTTCATCTTGGTTGCTTTCTTTCATTCTGAATATTTCGGCCACTGTTTAACAGACTCCGGCAGCCCGTATCAGTCTGTCTCTGATCGCTCTGCCAAGTCCTTCGTTTGATGGCAGTTCGCAGTATATAGTGCTGATGCCTTCTGCATCACACAACCTGAAAAAGCGGAAGAGCTCCTGGCCATACTCATCAAGATTCTGGCACACTTTGAACAGCGAAACGCCTGCAGGAGCCTCCGACATGCCGATAGAGGCCGAAGAAGAGTTTCCGACGGCAATGTTGTCCTGGGCAGTGTAAAGGACAATCGAAGCCTTGGGAGCATAATGCGGATATTTTAAGCCAGGGCTTTTCGGTGGTTTAGCCGGGTCGACAACCGTGCTTTCCATTATGTCAGGCACAACGGACTGCAGTTGTTCAAGCGTAATAGCTCCCGCTCTGAGCAGAAGCGGCTTTGGCCCGGAACAATCAACTATGGTTGATTCCAGGCCGATGGAACTGGGCTTGTCACGGAGAAGAGAGTCGATTTTTCCGGCAAGATCCTCAAAGACCGTCTCCCAGCTTGTCGCGCTCGGCAACCCTGAAAGATTTGCTGAAGGAGCTGCAACAGGGCACTGGGAGAAACGAAGAAACTCCCGTGCGACCGGATTTGCCGGGCAGCGAACCCCAACGCTCTCAAGGCCGGCTGTAACGGTATAAGGAACGCCTGGATTTTTTTTAAGTATCAGAGTCAAAGGTCCGGGAAAAAACCGTTCAATCAGTTTCGTTGCCTCTGCGTTGATTTCAGCAGCTACTTCGGGAAGTTGATCGATGCTGTAGATGTGAACAATCAGCGGGTTATCCATTGGACGTCCTTTCGCCCGAAAGAGCCGGCTGATTGCTTCCGGATGGTAAATGCTGGCTCCCAGACCGTAGACCGTTTCAGTCGGAAATGCCACAATTCCGCCTGAGTTAAGGATGCGGGCGGCTTTTTCAGCCGAATCGGTAAGAATGGTTTTCATATGATCATGCAAAAGAGGGGATGCTACTGGAAAATAGAGAGGAGGGTGGATAGCGTGCCTACTGATGCGCTCACAAGAGGTATTGAAAGGTTATCGTCAATTTTGAAATCTCCTATCCGTACCATGAAGGCCTCGGTCAGTGTTCCGGTTAATGCCATGATAACCCCGATATAAAAATTGAGTCCCGGTACAACGGAAACAACAGCCAATGCTGAGAAAAAAAATGCTACGCTGCCCTCCACGCTTTTGTGTCCAAACCGATGTTTTCCAAAAGTTTTTCCGATGATGGCAGCAAGGGTATCAGAAACAGCGACCATGGCAAATGCGGTAACAGCAATGATTTTCGGAAAAAAGAGTACCAGGAGAAGTGCTGCCATGACAATGTAGGTCGCGCCATTTAACTGAGCTTTTGCTTTCTTAAGTTCATGTGTTCTCAGCATGGCACCAAACGTTTTGTGATACCATACCGAAACGGGAGTGAAAAAATTTTTCAGCAGGTCAATCAGAAAAAAACCGGAAAAAAGCGGTACAAGGAGAAAAAGAGCAAGTTCCCTGCTGATAAACCAATAAATCACCGGAATAGAAAGCGATGAAAGATGAATCGCTTTTCGTGCAACTTCATAACGGAGTTCCAGCCGGTCAATCTCATCCATAGTCATAAATAAAGTTTAGCAGAGAAACGGTCAAGAATAAGGGGGTATCAGGCTGGAATATACAACGAAATCTCAGGAAGCCAGAAAAGTTCTCCCGAAGAGCTTCCTTTTCTCTTTCCCTTTCCCTTTCAAAACGTGTACTTTGCAATACTTTTTAAAATTGCATTTTGACGTATTGGTATGAAGAGTGAAAAATTGAGAGTCGCTGCTATTGATCTTGGGACAAACTCCTTCCACATGATTATTGTAGAGGAGAGCAGAGAGAAGGGAATTGTTGAGATTGATCGTGTCAAGGATATGATTTGTATTGGTCGCGGCAGCATTTCAACAAAAATGCTCAATGAAGAGGCAATGGATTCAGGAGTTGCAGCGTTGAAGAATTTTCTTGTACTTGCCTCGCAACATGGTGTTGCGCCGGAAAATGTCATTGCATTCGCCACCAGTGCTATCCGGGAGGCAAAAAACCGCGGTGAATTTCTCCGCAGGATCAAAGAGGAGACGGGACTTAAGGTCAAGATTATCTCCGGAAGGGAGGAGGCTGAATTTATCTATTACGGGGTTCGTAATGCGGTGAAGATTGGCAAAAGCTCCGACCTTCTTTTCGATATTGGAGGGGGATCGGTTGAGTTTGTCCTTGTCAATCATAAGGGAATACAGCTGCTTGAAAGCCGTAAAATCGGTGTTGCACGAATGTGCGAACGTTTTGTCGCTTCTGAA
The DNA here is from genome assembly GCA_013334755.1 of Chlorobiaceae bacterium. Classification (GTDB taxonomy): domain Bacteria; phylum Bacteroidota; class Chlorobiia; order Chlorobiales; family Chlorobiaceae; genus Chlorobium. Next base: position 3,483 of record JAAXWX010000004.1, read on the forward strand.
CCGATAGCTGTCCATGATATCAAGATGCTCGAACAGTTCTTTTCGGCAGAGATGGTATCCGCCGTTGAAAAAGCCTCCGAACTTAAAGTAACCAGAGCAATAGCCTCTTCCGGTACAGCCCAGAATATTGCCCGCATGATCTGCGTGATGCAGGGCCGGGAGAGCGACGCTTCTCTCAATAACAGCGCATTTACCCGTAAAGAGTTTGAGGATCTTTACAAAACAGTTCTCCCTCTTGGTGCCGCCGAACGGAAAAAAATGACCGGACTTGATGAAAAAAGGGTTGATCTTATTGTGCCGGGCCTCATTCTTGTCGACATGATTTTCAGGCTTTTCAATCTCAATGAGATTGTGATTTCGGATTCAGCCTTACGGGAGGGCATGGTGCTCCACTATCTGAAGCATTGCAATGCTGCCGGCATAAAACTGGGCGATGAAAGTGAACTTGATATCCGCAGGGAGAGTGTCTATGAACTCGGTTTTCGTTGTGGATGGACGCGTGAACATGCAGAGCATGTGGCTCGCCTCAGTCTTCAACTCTTCGACAGGCTGGCATTTCTGCACCATCTGGAAGAGCCCTATCGCGAACTGCTTGAGTATGCAGCGCTGCTTCATAATATTGGAACATTTATTTCTATCTCTTCCCATCACAAGCACAGCCAGTACATTATCCTTAACGGGGAGCTTCGTGGATTTTCTCCTTCGGACATTGAGATCATCGGTCATGTTGCCCGTTATCACCGCAAATCTCCACCTTCAGAGAAGCATACGGTATACAGCCAGCTTAAACCTGCACACAAACGGGTGGTCGATGTTCTTTCAGGCATTCTGCGTCTCGCTAATGGCCTTGAGCGCGGTCATCGGCAGAACATTCAGAAAATCAACATCAAGGTCAAGGGAGATGCTATTATACTGTGTCTCAAAGCCCGCTTTGAGCCAGATATTGAAATCTGGGCAGCCGATCTGCTGAAGCCCTGGCTTGAAACGGTTCTGGGGAAATCCATTACTTTTCAAGCGCTTTGAGATGAAGGGAGAGAGTGCTTGTGAGTCTGTTGTCGACACTCTTTCAAGGGAGGGATCGATCTGGCTTGAATCAGCCTTTTGTAAAGGGCATCCTGGCGGCGCACTGCTTTTCTCCGAACCGGTTGAGGTGGTGACACTCTGCTCCCTGTCCGGTCTGGAACTTTTTTTCCGGAAACTTGAGGAAAAAATTGCAGAAGGTTTTTTTCTTGCCGGATGGCTCAGTTATGAGGCTGGTTACGGTTTTGAAGAGAAGCTTGTCAACGCAAACGTTTCTGATGATAATACTTCTCTATCCTCTCTGTTTGGCTGGTTTGGTGTCTACAGGGAACCGGAGCGTTTTTCCATGGTACAGGTCGAAAAACTTTTTGCTGAAGAGAAAAGCTTTTTCCCGGACATTTCCGATGTGTTATCAGAGCTCTCATTTAATTTTTCTGAAGCCAGCTATGGCAGGAAAATCCAGACCATCAAAGAGCACATTGCCGCAGGTAATCTCTATCAAGTGAACTTTACCGGACGATACCGCTTTCCTTTCAAAGGTCCGGTACCAGCACTTTTTTCGGCATTGAGAGGCGCGCAACCCTCATCATACTCTGCATGCATCAACAAATGCGGGACTACAATATTATCCTTTTCTCCCGAGCTTTTTTTCCGACGGCACGGTTCAGTTATCGAAACCATGCCGATGAAGGGTACCGCTCCAAGAGGCATTTCGGCTGAAGAGGATTGCCGCCTTAGAGAGGGCCTTGTGCAATGCAGCAAAAACCTTGCTGAAAATCTGATGATTGTAGATTTGTTGCGTAATGATCTTGGCAGGATTTGCAAGCCGGGCTCGGTAGAAACCGGAGAGTTGTTTGCAATTGAAAGCTGGCCAACCCTTCATCAGATGGTTTCAACAATCCGGGGTGAGCAAAGGGAGGATGTCGGGCTTTATGACCTCTTCAGGGCGCTTTTTCCTTCCGGTTCAATAACCGGGGCGCCCAAAATTAACGCCATGAACCTCATACAGAGCCTTGAGGAGGAGCCGAGAGGGGTCTATACCGGTACCATTGGCTATATCACGCCTGAAAGTGACATGGTTTTCAGCGTAGCAATCCGCACTATCGAACTTTCTGGAAATGAAGGGATTTACGGTTCTGGAGGTGGTATTGTATGGGACTCTGAACCAGAGGAGGAGTATCGGGAGTGCCAGCTCAAGGCAAAGATTCTTTCTTCAGGAGGCAGTGTCGTATTGGGCTACGATCCAGATGAAAAGTATCGGGATCCCTGGCTAAAGACAACGAATATTACCAACACCATCGGAAAACCTGTTGATCTTTTTGAAAGCATCCTTTGGTGCGGCAGTTATCTCTGGCTTGATGAGCATCTCGAACGGCTTGCATCATCAGCCTCTACACTCGGCTTTCCATTCGACAGAACCGCCGCCACCCTGATGCTCAACTGTCTCGAAGAGGAGCTTCGTCGAAGCGACAATCGCTTTAAAGTACGGCTCACCCTCACCTTTCAGGGAGTCTTCAGCACCAGTCATGAGTTGATAACAGTGCAGCGTTCCGACGCTCCGCTCCGATTGTGCATAGCCGGTCACAGCACCAGTTCAGCGGACCAGTTACTTTCTCATAAAACAACCGCGCGAGTGCTCTACGACCGCTACTTCACTCTTGCCCGCCTGAAAGGCTACGATGAAGTCATTTTCCTCAATGAGCGCGGAGAGGTGAGCGAAGGGGCCGTCAGCAATATTTTTGTTCCTCAAGGCCGGCAGCTCATTACTCCTCCGCTTCAATCCGGACTGCTCAACGGCATATTTCGCAGCTACATGCTCTCCACCCGCATCTTTGTTTCCGAAAAAAACATAACACTGTGCGACCTGCCGCCATCCGGCACCATCTATATCGCAAATTCAGTCAGGGGCCTCAGGCCGGCCATTTTCACAGGCCACCAAATTCATTTACAGGACTTATAGAAGAGGCTGCAGGATCAATAAGTCCCATAAATCCTTAAGCCCAAACTTTCCATCCTATTCCAAACTCCCCCCGAAACTCAAAAAAACTCTCTATATTCTCTATAGCAGAAAAAATTCAACTTCTTACTTTTCTCCTGACATGCGCGACCACACTCCCAACTTCGAAATGCACGAGCTAACGGTCCAGAACAAAACGCTCATCCGCTATACGGTACAGCAGCTTCTGGAGAAACTTGTCGCTGACGGTAAACTGACCTCCGACACCCTGCTTGAATTCTGGATTGAAGTTCCCGGTATCAAGCGCTCCAGGGGTACCTTCAGAGGCGGATTTCTGATGCCTGACAGCTTTGTCTATATCAGCGACTATTTTCAGCCTGATTCTGAACAGACACTCCTTCCTGGCGTAGCCTATGCGTACGGGGAAGCCACCCTTGAAAAGGTCTGGGATGATCTTCTTGATGAACTGTACTATCAGATCGAAATATTCACCTCTCCAGTTTCCTCAGGAAAAGGGATAACGCTTGAGCTGTGGGCAGGCAATCGCCAGCGTCCAGAAGGCGAGTGGATCTATGCCGTCGACCGTAAAGTAGAACTTGGTTAGCTTTTTTTTGCCGGGTAGTCACAGATACTGAAGATGCTGCAATGTGCACAGTCAGGTTTTTTGGCCTTGCAGGTGTACCTGCCGTGCAGCAGCAAATAGTGATGAAAGTTGATCACCCACCCTTCGGGAATAATTTTCATCAGCTCCGCTTCGGTCTGTTCAACTTTTTCGGTACAAACCAGTCCGATTCTGTTTGAAACCCGGTGTACATGGGTATCGACCGGCATGACAGGCAGATGGAACGCATTGCTCAGTACTACATTTGCGGTTTTTCTGCCAACCCCGGGAAGACTTTCGAGTCTTTCCCTCGTGTCGGGAACCACTCCCTGATAGCGTTCAACCAGAATCCGGCTTACCTCAAGGATGTTCTTTGCCTTGTTATTATAATAGTTGATGGAGCGAACCAGACTTTTGACGTTGTCCAATTCCATTTTGCTCATGCTTTCGGCATCCGGTGCAAATCTGAAAAGCTCACGGGTAATGATATTAACCTGCCGGTCTGTAGCCTGTGCGGCAAGGATTGTGGCAATCAGTAATTGAAAAGGGCTTTCGAAGTGCAGTTCGCTTTTCGGGTTCGGGTATGCAGCGCTGAGCACCTCATTGAGAAAAACGATTTTTTCTTCAGGAGTCTTTTTCATGCCTCATCAGCTTTCGCTTTCCGGGTTTTCACTCTCGCTTTCTGCTTTTTGCAGCTTGGTCACAGACTGATCAATAAGTCCGCGTCCGTTTTTATGAACCTTTCCTTCAGCCTTGAGATCGTTGAAAATCGCATCAAGAATGCCATTGACAAACTTGCTGCTCTTGTCCGTACTGTTGAATTTTTTTGCAATTTCAATAGCCTCATTGATCGAAACCTTGGGTGGAATATCCTCGCAGTAGAGAATTTCCGTCAGGGCCATGCGAATGATGTTCTTGTCGATGATGGCAATACGGCTCATATCCCAGTTAAAGGTATGCTTCACAATATATCGGTCAATCTCCTCCATGTGCTCCTTGATATTTTTCAGGAGCATATTGAAAAACTTCATGGCATTGGCATCCGCAAGAATCTCCTCGGTCAAAAGCCAGCCTGCGGCGGAGTCGATATCGGTATCCCTGATTTCAATGGTATAGAGCGCCTGTAAAATCTTTTCACGGATTTGCCGTCGGTACGTCTTCATAAAAAAGCAATTAATTGATTGAGGATCGGAGTATTTCACCGAGAACAACATCAGTCCGGCTTAAGTTTTCATACAGAACATGCGGGTTGTGTTGCATCAGTTCCTCCGTTGAATAGTTGCCGGTTGCTACGGCAATAGACTTTGCGTTCAGAACTCTGGCGCAGGCTATATCGTGTTCCGTATCGCCAATGATAATGATGTCGTGGTTAATAAATTTTATTCCGGTGAGCTGATAAGCTTTTTCAACAGCGACCGCAGGCAGTTCGTTACGGCTGAGTCCATCATCCGCAAAAGCACCAAAGGGGAAATAGTGATTTATCTCGGGAAGAAGGAGCTTGTGCCGTCCTGACGCCTCAAAGTTTCCGGTTAAAAGACCGAGCATCAGTTCGGAGCGCCCTGAAAGCTCATCAAGAAGCTCTCGGATGCCTGCCATCAGGGAAACATCTGAGGGTTTGGCGTGGGTACGGAACATGTCGATATAGGTCTGTTTCGCTTTCTCGAATTTGTCGGCAATGCAATTTTCATCGAGGCCGACACTCTGAAGAACTTCATAGATAATATTACTGTCCATCTTGCCTGCAAAATTGTGTGTATCTGCGGTTCCGGCAGTGCCATACACCATTTTCAGGGCATCAACAAGGACACTGCGGTTGATCGTGCTCATCGTGAGCAATGTTCCGTCGATATCAAATAACACCAGTTTCTTCAGCATATCATTTCCTGGAAACTCTCAAATTCTTATTTTTTCAAGCCGTACGGGTATAAGTTTCGACACCCCGTCCTCTTCCATGGTTACCCCGTACAGTGCCTGGCAGGAGGCCATGGTTTTTTTGTTGTGCGTAACAATAATGAATTGAGTGTTATTCTCAAATTTTTTCAGAAGTTTAATAAACCGGGTGACATTGGCATCGTCCAGCGGGGCGTCCACTTCATCAAGAATGCAGAACGGACTTGGCTTTACCAGATAGATGGCAAAGAGGAGCGACAGGGCAGTCAGAGCTTTTTCACCACCGCTCAGTTGTTCTATGGAAAGTGGTTTTTTTCCTCTTGGTTTTGCAACGATCTCAATATGGGCGTCAAGAGGATCTTCGTCGGTATGAATGAGCAGATCCACTTCATCTTCAGGATCAAAAAGCTCCCTGAAGATAGTGATAAAGTTTTTTCTTACGTCACTGAACGTTGCTTCAAATTTTTGCAGAGCGGTTTTGTTGATTTCATCAATGGTCGAACGAAGCTGCTTTTCTGCGTTGAGCAGATCTTCTTTCTGTTCCGAAAGAAAATCGAGCCGTTTTTTTTCCCCTTCATACTCTTCCATGGCCAGCTCATTGACAGCGCCAAACTGTTCGCGCTCTTTTGTCAGGAGATCGAGCTTTTGTTGCGCTGTACCTCGTTCAAAGGAACTACGATTATCAGGTTCCGCAATCAAGGCAAGGTCGCAGTTGTGTTTCACTTGAGTCTCAGTGAAGAGATGATCTAATGATTGCTGAAGTTGCATCCGTTCCTGGGTGATGGACGCGAGCTGTTGTTGGTCGATCTCATGTTTTCGCCTGAGTTCCCTCAGTTTAGTCTGGCTTTCACGATGCTGCGACTGCTTCTCCCTGTATACCAATTCAAGTTCAGTAACCGTTTGTTGCTTGGCGGCTGCCATAAGAAACAATTTATCAAGTTCTTTTTTTATCCTTTCTGAGGTCTCTTGAACCATGTCTCGTTTCTTGTCTGTGGCCGCACCCTCAGTGTTGAGTTTATTGATCTCGTCAAGCATCGAACGTCGATTCTCTGCACATGAGGCGATGTTGAAACTGAGTTTTTCAAGATCGAGATGGGCATCCTTATAACGGTTCTGACGAGCCTGCACCTCTCTGCCAAATAGATGATGGCGGGTTTCAAGGGTGGTAAGATTTTCCTGAAGCAGTTTGATTTTTTCACTGAATAGTGATGCCTTTGAGGTTTTACTGCTGATTTCCGGTAAAAGCGCATTCAGTTCGGCTTCACAGGCAGCTTTCTGTGTGACCATTTTTTCTTTTTCTAACCCGACCTGCTCCAGCTCTCGCTCGCAGGCACTTTGCTCGGCATCTAACCGCGCGGCTTTTTTTTCAAGCGTTCCCAGCTCTAAAGCAAGTTGCTCAATTTCAAGACGTGGTGCTGCAACGTTAATAGATTTGAGTTTATTGCGTAGTTGCTGAAGAGCGTCCTCCTCCTTATTGATTGTTTTTTCAAAGGAGAATAGTTCTTTCTGGAGTCGGTCACGTAAGGATTTTTTTCCTAATCGTAACCCCTCGCTGCTTTTTGAGCTTCCGCCGAACAACAAGCCATTGCCAATGAATTTTTCTCCGTCACTGGTAACAAATGAGCTGTCAGGATATTTTAGAGCAAGGGTTTCCGCAACTCTGAGATCAGGTACGATATAGCTTTTACCAAGTATCAGGCGAAGTGCTGTATAAAGTTCCGGAGGATAGTCGATGACCTCGAGAGTTTTCTCTGTCCCGTTGATGTCCGGGTAGTCAACGTCTATACCATTGGTTACAAGATCAAGCACGAGGAAATGAACTTTTCCCTTATTGGAACGCGTAAGACTGGCAATACCTTCCTTGGCTTCCTCGAGAGATTGGCAGACATAATAGCTCATACTGTCGCCGAGTGCAGCATTGACTGCCTTTTGATACGAACTGTCAAGTGACACAAGATCTGACAGGCATCCGAGCCACTGTTTCCCGTTTTTTTGCTTTTCGAGGAATCCTATTCCTTCAGGCATCCCTTCAAAATTATCGAGTACTGAGTTCGCAAGCAGAATCTGGTTGCTCACTTTATCCCGTTCAGATCGGTATTGAAAGAAAGCTTCCTGTTTTTTTTCGATGTGGCGGCTTACTTCATCTAACTGTTCCCGTAACAGACGCTCTGATATTTTTGCTTTGGTGATTCGCTCTTTTATACAGTTGATTTCATCCAAAAGTATCTTTTCAGCTTGATGAGAGCTTCTCATTTTTTTCTGAGCTGTCAGTTTTTTTGCTTCAAGACTTTCAATCGTTGTTCGCAAATACTCTTTTTTTGATTCAAGGGTATGCTTTGTCAAGGCAAGATGGTTGGCGATACTCTGTTCTTCTATACTGAGCCTGCGTTCATGGGCAAGTTCCTCTCTACGCTCCCCGAGCGTAGCATTCAGTTCGTCGTGTTCAGCAACAAGGCTCTGAAATGCCGCATATAGTTCACTGCATGCTTTTTCAAAAGAGGGTTGTCGCTGCAAGAGGCTGTTTTCGAGCAATTCCTGATCACGATACTTCTCCTCTTTTTTAGTGATATCTGACTTGATCCGTGCACTCTCTGCGGCAAGGTTCTTTTTGTTTTCTTCATGCTGCAGTAACTCTTTATCAAAAGTATGAATCCGCTGATTGATGTCATTCAGCCTTTTCTGTGTCTCGGAGAGTTCTTGCTCCTGTTTGAGCAGCAGCAGTTCAGTTTCCTGGGTAATGCTGTCCTCAGTGGCAATTTTTGTGGCACATGCCTGGTTCAGCAGCTCCATTTCCCTCAGACGTTGCTGCATTGGCTCAAGTAGCTCTCGTAAATGCTCCATTGTATGCCAGGAAAGTTCAAGGTCGATTTCGCGAATCTTTTTTTTCAGTTCTCTCAGCTTTTCCGCTTTTCGTACTTGAAATTTCAGGGATTTCACTTTTTTTTCAACTTCTGCCAGTATATCATCAACTCGGGAGAGGTCGCGGGATGTACTTTCAAGTAGTTTGAAAGTCTGTTTCCGCCTTTGCTTATAACGGGATATGCCTGCAGCTTCTTCAAAGAGTTTAAGTCGTTCTTCACTTTTGTTGCTGATAATCTCTTCTATCATTTTCAACTCAATGACCGAATAGGCATCACTGCCCATTCCGGTATCTGTGAAGAGGTCAAGAATATCCTTGAGGCGGCAAGGCACCTGGTTTAAAAGAACCTCACTCTCGCCGTTGCGGTAAAGTCGACGCGTAACGGTTACTTCGGTATATTCGATTGGTAAAACATTTCTCGTATTTTCGATCGTCAGGGAGACTTCAGTAATGCTGAGAGGCTTGAGGTTTTTGGAGCCATTAAAAATAATGTTCTCCATTTTTGCTGACCTGAGCAACGAGGATTTTTGTTCGCCCAGTACCCAGCGTATAGCATCAACAATATTAGTTTTACCACATCCATTAGGCCCAACGATGGCCGTAAGACCTTTGTCAAATTTTATTCTGACCTTATGCGCAAAGCTCTTGAACCCAAAGAGCTCAATTTTGGAAAGATACATCCGAACTATGAGGGTTTGAGGGTCTCAATCCAGGCAACAAGAGAAAAAATAACAAAAAAACACAATACCCCGAACCTCCGAACGTTTTCACGTATCAAGTTTCTCTGCTTTCCTGCCCCCCATCACCACTCCAATACACTGTGAGGCGGCTTCGACATCATGAACCCGGAGAATACTCGCTCCATTTATCAACGCTATCGTTTGTGCTGCGATGGTCGCAGCAAGTCTTTCAGAAGGTGGCAGGGTTTCTCCTTCAGGCGGTTTAATGGCATGGCCGAGAAACGATTTTCTTGAAACTCCAGCCAAAATCGGTCTACCCAGAGCGAGCAGTGAGGCGAGCTTATTAAGCAGTTGGAAGTTTTCCGCAACACTTTTGCCAAATCCAAAACCTGGATCAATGATGATGTTTTCTATTGCATTTTTTTCAGCCAGTGATATTGACTGAGCCAGAGAGCAGTTGACTCTCGTAATAATATCCTCTCCTCCGGAATCAGTTCCGGTGCTCCAAAGCATAGACTCTGGTTTAACTGGGGTATGCATCAAAATCACAGCAGCTTGGTACTTCCGGCAAACAGCAGGAAGATTTTGATCAAAGGTGAAGCCTGAAATGTCATTGACGATATGAGCCCCTGCCTGTAATGCGTGTTTTGCAACCTCTGCCTTGTAAGTATCTATCGAAATCAGGATATCGCTTTTCTGACTCAACAGGGCTATAAGCGGTATTGTGCGTGCTATTTCTTCACTGTCCGAAATTTTCTTGGCACCCGGTCGTGACGATTCACCGCCAATATCAATAATTGAAGCTCCAGCCCGGATCATGGCGAGAGCATGGTCGAGCGCCCGGTCAAGATCGAGAGTATGACCCTGACCCAGCAATGTTCCGCCATCATAGAAAGAATCGGGTGTCGTATTAAGGATCCCCATGATTTTAGGCTCTGCAGAGAGATCAAGCATTCTGCCGGCACAATTGAGCTTGAAAGCTCTCTTTTGGTCGGTATTCATCGTAATACAGGCATCTTTTTCAGGTCGTTCCGAACGGAACGGGAGTAAACGTTATACAAAAGATAACAATCATAGCCCATCCATAAACGGTTTTTGCGGTTGACAGGGGGTGGTCGTATCCTGTAGGAGGATGGTTCAGGCCGATAAAGCGGGAAAGAATGAACGACCACAAAATCCAGCCAGACCATGACCAATGCAGCATCAGAGGAGGAATCAGCGCAACGGCTTCCGGCTTGAGCCATGTGAACAGCAGCTCCAGAAAAGAGGGGAAGCCGAGAAACATGATAAAGAGGAGAAAGCTTCTGGCTGCCTTTTCATGTCCTCTTTTGCCGAACATTGCATAAGTGATATGGCCACCATCAAGCTGACCAACGGGCAGCAGATTCAGAGCCGTCACCAGTGAACCGAGCCAGCCCGTAAAAAGAAAGGGATAGTGATACATCTCCGTCATCGGCGGCAGATTTTTAGGTGCAATGAGGTACTCCAGCCCAATCCAGAGCAGATTTTTACCCAGAATAAGGGTTCCTGCCGGAACGGGGTGTTGCATGTCATCCAGTCTCAGATATTCAGGATGAACGGTATAAATAAAATCAGCAGGCGGAAGATTCAGAAACCCATAGACCAGAAGCCCCACACATACAGCAAAGCCGCCCATTGGTCCCGAAATGCCGATATCGAACAGGGAATTTGTTGAAGGAATTCGCTCCCTGATTTTTATGACCGCTCCCATTGTCCCGAGGCTGAGCAGAAACGGCAGAGGCGGTACGGGAATGTAATAGGGTAGTGTAGTTCGTACACGGTGGTGCAGTGCCGCAAAAAAGTGACCAAACTCATGGACGGTCAGGAAGAGAAGCAGCGATATTGAATAGGGAATACCCGTAGCCAGAGAGGCCATGAAGAGCGGAAAAGAGTTGGTGTCAACAGGGTGCCCCCCCCAGAATGCTCCAGCCCAGAGCGTCGTCAAAACCGTCAACAGAAACAGGGCCAGATGAAGTGGATTGTTTTGTTCAGCGAGAATGGAACGCTTTGGAAAAATCGGAAAACTCATGAAATCATTGCTCAAACTGTTTCGAAGCACTCATCCCCATCGCCGCCCCTTTGGGAATTGCGGGGCGGCATGCTCACTCTTTGCAAATCGTTATCGTCATCTTTGCCCTTAACAGCTTACTTGCCCGAGCCCTTTTCATCATCGTTTGTGCCCCCCGGCTTATCTTCGCCGAAAGTCGCGGCAAGTCCCTTTACAAGCTCCGTTTTTTCCGCATCACTCAGTTTGGCCTCAGGATGCGCAGGCAGGTAGAAAAATGGAGGCATTTTCCCCTTTCTTACTGCTGCCGCAGCCTTGTCGCCCTCATTTTCTCCCGTCGTCCGTCCCCACTCAGAAACATTGAAAGCTTTTCGCCCAAAAGAAACATCGACCTGGGCCAGCCACGATGCAGGTGCCACAGAACTGTACCATGGCCAGACCGTTTCGTTGGAATGACAGTTTTTACAGGCGCGTCCAAACAACTCGCTTGTACGTGGAGAATCCCATTTTGGTTCACCAGTGACCGGCGGGTTCTTGTGATCGCGGCCGTAAGGGATAATCTGAATAGCCGCCAGAAGTAATACAGCTCCCGCTAATAATTTTACAGGTTTCATCGATGAGGTACTCCTTATTCTGCTATAGTTATCAATATTATAATTTTATGTTAATATAAGTGAATTTTTGTGTATCTCGTTTGTTAAAGCGAGGTAGCCTTCTCTTCCTCCTGTTGCTTATGGAAATGAGATGATATTTCATGTTGAAGTGGTTAATGGATGTGTAAAAAATCCCTTAATTCGTATCTTTCATCGGTTTTCTGCTGCTTATGAACGTACAAGCATAGAAGTGTTATGGCATACTTTAACCATCTCTGCCTTGTTGAGGCACCTCAAACTATAATAGCACCATTTCCACGATTTATCACTGACTGTATCGGGGTCTGCTACCTGGCTGCAGCCGTTGAACATGATGTTGAAAGTATTGTCATGCCTGACAATTTCTACAATGACGGCATTTTTGACAGTCTGCGCTCTCTTCTGAAAAAAAAGACCGTAGACCTCGTTGCCATCTCCTCAATGACCGGAGCATTCAACCAGGCGGCACGACTTGCAAAAATAGCAAAAGATGCTGGTGCTTTTGTTGTGATGGGAGGCTTTCACCCTACTGCGCTTCCCGAAGAGGTGCTGAAACTCTCCAGTGTGGACGTTGTGGTTATCGGAGAAGGCGAAGAGACTTTCAGGGAGCTTGTACTCAATGGTCCTTCACGTGATGTTAAAGGAATTGCATACAGGGAGGGGGGCGGCATAGTCTGCACCGAACCAAGGCCAACCATTGCTGATATCGACTCCATTCGTTTTCCGATGCGCATCCTTCGTCCCGATCGTTACGGTGAAAAAGGTGATGCCTACTCCATAGATACCATTTACACTTCCCGCGGCTGTCCGTGGAGCTGCTCCTTTTGCGCCAATGATCAGATGCACAAAGGATGGAGAGGCCGCAGCGCTGAAAATGTTGTTGAAGAGATTGCCCTGCTCCACGACCCGAAAAATAAAAAACTTCTCAAGATCTGGGATGCCAACTTCCTGACCAATATCAAAAGGGCGGAAAAAATCTGTGACCTGATGATCGAAAGGAAGCTGACCAACTTCAGGATCATGACCGAAACGAGAGCAAAGGATCTTGTACGTGCTGAACGGATTCTGGGTAAACTGCAGCGTATTGGGCTCAGCAAAGTAGGTCTCGGTATAGAAAGTCCGAGTGAAGCAACCCTTGCGCTCATGAACAAAAAAAACAGCCTTGATGATGTTGCCCGGGCCATAGCGCTTTGCCGACAGCACAGCATCGGAGCAGAAGGGTACTTCATTATTGGCCACTACACTGAAACCATCGAGGATACCATCGCCTACCCGAAGTTTGCCCGATCGCTTGGCCTCCGTCAGGCACTGTTCATGGTGATGACCCCTTATCCAGGCACCGGGATATTCAAAGAGTATAAAAACGAAGGAAAAATACGCTCATTTGACTGGGACTTCTACAACAACTACTGCCCGGTTATCGAAACCCGTACCATGGACAGCGAAACCCTTGCTGCCATGCTGGCATACTGCAACGTCGCCTTCAACAGCTACCGCTCGGTCATGAAACGCAACAGCACGAAAGAGGTGCTGCTCAACTTCATGATAGACCTCTTCCAGCTCTGCTTTCTCATGCGGGTCAACAAGAATCTTGCTAATCCGCAGATTACCGACATGATTTTTAACGCCCTGCAGTTGCTTCTTGAGAACGAACATGGCGAGATAGTGCAGCCGATCCTCCCTTCATGCCAACGATTGCCGCAGCCGCTTACCCTCCGCATTCGCTGCTCACCCGAAAAGAGTATCACCTTCACGCTGCAAGAGCGGGACGGCAACCGGGTGCTCACCATGACAGCCCAGGAGAGCGCAGCCATCATCCCCATTGCAGGCCCGGAGATCAGGCTTGACAACCTGGTTGACTGTGCCTGTTCTCTCTCTATGGATACCCTGATGAGTGCACTCTACAGGAACGAATGGATGCGGAACAACCCCGGTCGTATGACTGGCCAGCTTCTTTCTATCCTTGCCGATCGCGAAATTCTGCGTTTTGGCAGGAAACTCGCAATGCTTTTTATCGGTACCTACCGCAAAAGCACCAGCTAATCAGCCCCTTATGTTCAACATTCTCCGCAAGGTATTCGGTTTTCGTGAGTTCCGCCCTAACCAGGAGAGTGTTGTCAGAGCAATTCTCGATAAGCGGGATGTGTTTGCCGTGATGCCCACCGGCGGCGGCAAATCACTCTGCTACCAGCTTCCCGCTGTGCTGCTTCCCGGTACATGCATGGTTATCAGTCCGCTTATCGCACTGATGAAAGACCAGGTTGATGGCGCCCGTTCGAACGGGATCAGTGCTGCCTTTCTCAATAGCTCCCAGACTTCAGGAGAACGCGAAGAGGTGATGCACCACCTTCTTGCAGGCAAGCTCGATCTCCTTTACGTCGCGCCCGAACGCTTCATCCTCAGTGATTTCCGCGAAACGCTCAGCCGGGTGCGGCTCAGCATGGCCGTTATTGACGAAGCACACTGTATTTCCGAATGGGGACACGACTTCCGCCCCGACTACCTGTCCCTCTCTGCCCTCGTGACCCTTTTTCCCGATACTCCGGTTGCAGCCTTTACTGCAACAGCTACGACCCGGGTGCAGCAGGACATTCTTGATAAACTTGCTCTCCGCAACCCCCTTATCATTCGGGCATCCTTCGACCGCCCGAACCTTACCTACGGGGTTCTCTATAAAGAGCATCCGGATGTACAGCTTCTTTCGTTGCTCAAAAGCAACTTCGGCAAGGCAGGTATCATTTACCGCACCAGTCGTAAAAGTGTCAACGATACTGCTGCCATGTTGCAGAAAAAGGGATTCCGTGCCGTTCCTTATCATGCCGGTCTCAGTGATGAAAATCGCAAAAACAACCAGGAATCCTTCATCCGCGATGAAGTTGACGTTATTGTAGCTACCATCGCCTTCGGTATGGGGATCGATAAATCAAACATCCGTTTTGTCATTCATGCGGATCTCCCCAAAAGTATTGAAAACTACTACCAGGAGACCGGCAGGGCTGGTCGTGATGGCGAACCGGCAGAGTGTACGCTGCTTTTTGCACAGGGGGATATTCCGAAAGTGCGTTTTTTTATCGACTCGATAATTGATGAAGAGGAAAGGGAACGGTCGCGCGTTGCCCTCTCAAAGGTTATTGCCTTTGCCTCGACCTCCGTCTGCCGCCGCAGAACCCTCCTCGACTACTTCGGTGAACACTACCCGCACGATAACTGCAACTCCTGTGACATCTGTCTTGGCAGCCGTGAGGTAGTTGACTGCACACTTGAGGCACAGATGGTACTCTCAGCCATCGTTCGTACCGAAGAGCGTTTTGGAGCAACCCATATCACCGATATTGTCACCGGTAGCCGAAACCAGAAAATTCTCGAATTCGGCCATGATCGTCTCAGAACCTATGGCGTTGGCAAAGAGCACGATAAAAAATACTGGCGCCGTCTCATTGATGAACTTCTCGCACAAAAAGTGATCACAAAATCCGATGGACTTTATCCGACGCTCCTGCTTTTACCAAAAGCAGTCAGGATTCTAAGGCACGATGAGCATATTGAGATGGTACGGGTGCTCGAAAAGAAAAAGGGACAGCTACTCCCAAAAGCGAGTGAGCCATATGATCAACAGCTTTTTGAATTGTTGCGGTCGTTGCGCAAGCAGATAGCCGACGAGCAGGGGATTCCACCCTATGTTGTTTTTTCTGACCGTACGCTGCATGACATGTCCACCAGGTTTCCAAGAACGGCTGAATCCATGCTCACCGTGTCCGGTGTCGGCGAGGTAAAACTCGAGCGCTACGGGCGCCAGTTTCTCCGACTGATTGACCGTTACTGCAGCGACCATGTCGACAGTAAAATTATTCAATGAAGCATCAGGTTAAGCCGGCAGCGAATTCTTCTTATTGTATTCGCATTGCGTATTTCAGGGTATTTTTTTGAGCATACGGATTTGGTGGCTGAACTGTTTGGGGGATATCGGTCGAGTAAACTTGAGCAGTGGGAGCAACTGGTGTTTGATATTATTAGGTGGCACTTATCATCGGGGCAAAGTTTGATGAGGTTGATTTGAGGATCGGGTTTTGATTTTTTTTTAATAAAGCGTAGTTGTTATCTTATTTTTCGATAATGAAGAAGCTATTGTTTGGCGTATGGGTTTTTCGTTTTTCGGGAATCAACAATCTTGCATTATCGAATGACTGATCTTCAGAATTTGCAGTGGTATGCACTCTATGTTCGCTCCCGATATGAAAAGAAGGTGCACAGGCTGTTGCTTGAACAGAAGGTTTCAAGCTTTCTTCCGCTGCTTGATACCTGGAAGCAATGGAGTGACAGAAAGAAAAAAGTTTCTGAACCATTGTTTCGAGGTTATCTGTTTGTCAATATTGACATACGGAAGGAGCAAATTGCAGTGCTCGATACAGAAGGCGTTGTGAAGTTCATCGGGATTGGAAAAACACCTTCGGTTATTTCTCAGAGAGATATCGATTGGCTCAAACAGCTGGTCCGGGAGCCTGATGCTATTCATCGGCATGTGGACTATCTTCCTGCAGGCCAGAGGGTGAAGGTTCTTGCCGGTCCATTCAGGGATTTTGAAGGCGTTGTGGTAAAACAGGGTCGTGAATCACGTCTTGTTGTCTTTTTTGAAAGTATCATGCAGGGGGTTGAAGTCACTATTTTTCCTGATGTGCTTATGCCTATTGCCGGTCATTGAACGTGACAATAAAGCTTCAGGGTTGATACTGGTTTATGCTATGATGTTTCTGTTAAACGATAAACATCATAGAGTTATGTCACACATGAAAAGTTGTACCTCGAATTTTAGCAGCTTCATCCCAAACGACCGTCTGGATTAAACTGTGGCGTTCCAGTTCAGGCCTTACTGGAATTGAATCTGTCAGCATACGCATGACACGACACTAGAGTATGGATATCATGGCGGCTCAATATAATCCTGTCCGGTGGTTTGAATTTCCTGTGATCGATATTGCGTGAGCCAAGACTTTTTATGAAGCGGTTTTGAACGTGTCGCTCGATATGCAGGATGTGGAGCATGTTTCCATGGTCTGGTTTCCCATGGGCGAAGCGGGTTGTTATTCGGCCGGGTTCCCTTGTCAGGCAATCGGGTTATATTTTTTTTGACACTTTGGGATGCCGATTTACATTTTATGCGCCGGACCTTGACGATGCTCTGGAACGGGTGACGAAAAATGGGAAGAGGTGATATAAGACTTTCAGTAAAAGGAGATTAACTAATAAACCGAGGCTTTTTTGGCATAATAACCAGAATGCGTCATGGAGGGTTTTGTGGGAGACAGGGAGCATACATCAATACGGAACATTTTCAGCCTGCCGGTTATTGTAGCGGCATTGGGTTACTTTGTCGATATTTACGATCTGGTGCTGTTCAGCATTGTCAGGGTTCCAAGTCTGAAATCGTTTGGTCTTTCTGGCAAGGAGCTTATTGATTACGGGGTCTACCTGCTCAATATGCAGATGATTGGTATGCTGGTTGGCGGTATTCTCTGGGGGTGGCTTGGCGATAAAAAGGGTCGCCTCAAAATTATGTTTGCCTCTATTCTGCTTTACTCTCTTGCCAATATTGCGAATGGTTTTGTTTCGTCGCTTCCGGCCTATGCGCTTTTGCGGTTTATTGCAGGAGTTGGTCTTGCCGGTGAGCTTGGGGCTGGAATTACCCTTGTTTCGGAGGTGCTGCATACCAGGATACGGGGTTACGGAACGATGCTTGTTGCCTCAATTGGAGTGTCGGGGGCGATTCTGGCTAATATCGTGGCCAATACGTATGAGTGGCATAATGCCTTTTTTATTGGAGGAGGTCTGGGGCTTTTACTGCTTGTTGCCCGTGTGAAAGTTGCCGAGTCGGGCATGTTTAAGGCTATGGAGGAGAAAAGCGGGCTGAGCCGGGGCAATATGTTGGCTCTCTTTACTGACCGTGACCGGTTTTTCCGCTATATCAACTCTATCATGATCGGTGTACCGATCTGGTTTGTTGTTGGTGTGCTGATTACCTTTTCACCTGAATTTGGTGTCGAAATTGGTATTACCGGGCCGGTTTCAGCTGGAAATGCGGTCATGTACTGTTATCTTGGACTGGTTTTCGGGGATCTTTCGAGCGGTTTGTTGAGTCAGCTTTTGCAGAGCAGAAAGAAGGTTATTCTGTTGTTCATGCTTTTGACGGTTGGAGCGGTCGCGCTCTATTTTATGCAGGGCCGCCAAACGCCCCAATTCTTTTATTTCGTCTGTGCCATTCTCGGGTTTGCCGGGGGTTACTGGGCTATTTTTGTCACGGTTGCTGCTGAACAGTTTGGTACAAACCTCCGTGCAACGGTTGCTACTACGGTACCAAACCTCGTCAGGGGCATGGTAGTGCCAATCACCATGCTGTTTCAGTTCCTTCGGGGTATTTTCGGTCTCGAATCAGGAGCGTTGCTGGTTGGCGCTCTTTGTGTGACCGCTGCCTTCCTTTCTCTCAGGGCACTTGAGGAGACATTCCACAAAGATCTTGATTACTACGAAGAGTTTCTCTGAATTCAAACTATTCCCATCTCCAGTTTCAAAAATTTTCCGGTGTAGGAGTGCTCAAATCGGGCAATCTCTTCGGGAGTGCCTTCAGCGATGATTTTGCCTCCTTCCGAGCCTCCTTCGGGTCCAATATCGATAATCCAGTCACTGTTTTTTATGATATCAAGGTTGTGCTCGATGATAATGACACTGTTGCCTTTGTCGACGAGTTTGCGGAGAACTTCGAGCAGATGCTGGATGTCCTGGAAGTGCAGTCCCGTGGTTGGTTCGTCAAGAATGTAGAGGGTTTTACCGGTTTGTATTTTTGCCAGTTCAGCTGACAGCTTTATGCGCTGTGCTTCACCGCCTGAAAGCATGGGAGATGGCTGGCCAAGTTTGAGGTAGCCGAGCCCAACGCTCTGCATGGTGGTGAGGATGCGGAGGATTCTGGGGAAGTCGGTAAAGAATTCTGCTGCTTCGGTAATGGTCATTTCAAGCACATCGGCAATGGATTTGCCGCGGTATTTGACAAGCAGGGTTTCACGGTTGTATCGCTCTCCCTTGCAGTTCTCGCATTGGACATAGACATCAGGCAGAAAGTTCATCTCGATTTTTCGGGTGCCGGCTCCCTGGCACACTTCGCATCTGCCCCCCTTAACATTGAAACTGAATCGTCCGGCCTTATATCCTCTAATCTGTGCTTCAGGCAGACGTGTGAAGAAATCGCGGATAAAGGTGAAGGCTCCGGTATAGGTCGCGGGGTTGGATCGAGGTGTGCGGCCGATGGGTGATTGGTCGACATTGACAACTTTGTCGATGTGCTGAATTCCTTCAATTCGATCATAGGGATAGGTGAGCAGTTTGGAGCGGTAAAAATGGCGCGCAAGAATCGGGAAGAGGGTTTCGTTGATGATGGTGGATTTGCCTGATCCGCTGACGCCGGTGATGCAGACGAGTGAACGGAGCGGAATGGTGATGTCAAGGTTTTGCAGGTTATTGCCCCGGCACCCTTGCAGCTGCAGGAACTGCTGTTTTTCAATGTTATGTTCTTCTTTTTTACAGTAGACCTGTCGAGTCCCGGTCAGGTATCCGGCGGTCAGTGAGTCGGGGTCAAGGGAGTTGGCGGCACCCTGTGCGACAATCTCTCCACCATATTCGCCCGCCCCGGGACCGAGATCGATAATTTCATCTGCCTCAAGCATGGTGTCTTTGTCGTGCTCAACGACGAGGACGGTGTTGCCAAGATCTCGGAGCCGTTTCAGTGATGTGATGAGCTTGTGATTGTCACGCTGGTGCAGTCCAATGCTTGGTTCATCAAGCACGTAAAGGACACCGCTGAGCTGCGAGCCAAGCTGGGATGCGAGCCTTATGCGTTGCGCTTCACCTCCGGATAGAGTTTGAGAGCTGCGGTCAAGTGAGAGATAACTGAGTCCGACATTGAGGAGGAATTCAAGGCGTTTGACAATTTCATGGAGTATCGGTGTAGCGACAAGCTTCTCTTTTTCAGAAAGATTGACAGGCAGGGCGCTGAAAAAGGCAAGGGCTTCCGGCAGTGGAAGGGCTTCAGCCTGGGCGATATTGAGCTCATTGATTTTGACCAGCAGGCTTTCTTTCCGCAGTCTTGCACCATTGCATGCCGGGCAGGGCTGGCGGAGCATGTAGTTTTCTGCCCACTCCCGTATTTTGGAGGAGCTGGCATTTTTCCGGATCTCATCAACGTAGGGGAGTGCTCCGGGAAATGGTTGCGGGTAGAGGGTATCATGGCCGGAAT
Source organism: Chlorobiaceae bacterium (assembly GCA_013334755.1). GTDB lineage: Bacteria > Bacteroidota > Chlorobiia > Chlorobiales > Chlorobiaceae > Chlorobium. The sequence continues at coordinate 23,427 of JAAXWX010000004.1, forward strand.
AACTGTAGCTGACGTCAAAGGTACGGCTGCCGGATCCTTCAAGCAGTATTTTTATCGCTTCCTGTGGAATATCGGTTATCGGGGTATCCAGAGTGAAATTGAATTCTCTTGCGATTGCCTTGATGATTTGCCAGAGGTTGCGTTTTCCTGATTTGCCGAATGGATCGATTCCTCCTTCGTTGAGGGAAAGTGTGGCATCAGGTATCATCAGATCTGCTGAAAGCTGCATGAGCTCACCGAGGCCGTTGCATTCGGAGCAGGCACCGTAGGGGGAGTTGAAGCTGAAATGGTTTGGCGCGAGGGTGTCGACCGGTACTGATCCGTCTGAATAGGCATAGCGAGTACTGAAAGTGAGCTCGTTAAGATCGCTTTCCATCGGATCGCAGATGACTGTTGAGCGGTGTTCCGACATGGCAATTGCCATGCTGATGGCGTCTTTCAGCCGTTCTTCGCTGTCAGGAGCGGCCACCAGACGGTCGATAACGAGTTCAATGGTGTGGCTTTTATAGCGTTCGATCTGCATCTCTTTTTCCATCTCCCGGTATTTGCCGTCAACACGGACTCGGAGAAATCCTTTGAGGAGGAGGCGTTCAAAGAGTTCCCTGTAGTGGCCTTTGCGTCCGGTTACGAGGGGGGAAAGTATCTGGATTTTAGTACCTGACGGCAGGGCGGAAATGGCTTCAACGATGCTTGCTTCACTTTGCTGCTGGAGCATGGCACCAGTAACGGGGTCGTACCGTCTTCCTGCTTTGGCGAAGAGCAGACGGATAAAGTCATGAATTTCGGTTATGGTTCCTACCGTTGAGCGGGGAGATCGGTTGGTGCTTTTCTGGTCGATAGCGATAACCGGCGAAAGCCCTTCGATAAAGTCGACATCAGGGCGTTCTATGCTGCCGATATATTGCCGTGCATAGGGTGAGAGTGTTTCCATAAAACGCCTCTGTCCTTCGGCGTAAATGGTATCAAAGGCAAGGCTTGATTTTCCCGATCCTGAAAGGCCGGTAATGACAACAAATTTGTTACGCGGAATATCAAGAGAGATGTTTTTGAGGTTGTGGACTCTTGCTCCCCTGATGTTGATATGACTGAATTCCATGTGTTTTCTTGACCGTCTGTTTTCTTTGCACTCTATGGTTTTGCTGTTGTTATCGGTTTGACCGATTATGCCAGGGTAAACCGTACGTTGATGGTTATCGTTTCATTATTGGAACATTCAATATGGAAATTATTTCCCAGAAGCAAGCTGAAAAAGGTAATGAGTGTAAGGATTTGCTGGTTTCTGCACCATGAAAGAAGGCGGCCATGGGCCGCCTTCTTTCATGATATGCTTGTTGTTGCCGACTGCTCAGCCTTTCAATGCTGCTCTTGCAGCGGCAAGGCGTGCAATCGGCACTCTGTAAGGGCTGCATGAAACGTAGTTCAGTCCTAACTGGTGGCAGAATTCAACTGTCGTAGGATCACCGCCATGTTCCCCGCAGATACCAAGCTTCAGCTCCGGTTTGACAGCTCGTCCCTCTTTTGCTGAAATGCTCATTAACCGTCCTACGCCATCAATATCAATGGATTCAAAGGGGTTGCGAGGAAAGATATCCTGCTGCTGGTATATCGGCAGGAACTGGCCGGAATCGTCGCGGCTCATGCCGAGCCCCATCTGGGTGAGGTCGTTGGTACCATAGCTGAAGAAATCGGCTGCGGTTGCAATCTGGTCAGAGGTGATAGCGGCACGTGGTACCTCAATCATGGTGCCGACGAGGTATTTTACCCCGGAGCCTTGCTCAGCAATGACGCTGCGTGCTGTTTTGTGGATCACTTCACTGGTGATTTCAAGCTCTTTTACGGTGCTGATAAGAGGAACCATGATTTCTGGTACCACTTCGAGCCCCTCTTTTTTGAGCTTGCAGGCGGCTTCGATAATTGCCCGTACCTGCATGATGGTGATTTCAGGGTGAAGGATGCCGAGGCGGCAGCCGCGGAGACCAAGCATAGGGTTAAATTCGTGCAGATCGCCGATGCGCTCTTTGACAGCTTCAAACGAGGTACGCATTTTAGTGGCCAGTGCCCTAATTTCATCATCGGTGTGTGGAAGGAACTCATGGAGCGGAGGATCGAGAAGCCGGATGGTGACCGGACGGGAGCCCATCGCCTTGAAGAGTCCATAGAAGTCGTCGCGCTGGTAGGGCAGCAGTTTTTCAAGCGCTTTTTTGCGTCCTGCGACATCGTCGGCCAGAATCATCTCCCGCATGGCGTCAATACGTTCTCCACCAAAGAACATGTGTTCGGTACGGCAGAGACCAATTCCTTCAGCGCCGAAGGTGATAGCGATTTCGGCCTGATCGGGCTGGTCGGCATTGGTGCGGATGTTGAGCTTGCGGTATTTATCGGCCCACTCCATAAGCTGCTTGTAGATCGGCCATGTCGGGGCATCTTCGGGTTTGAGGGTCTTGTCAACAAGCACTTCGATGATCTCGGAGTTTTTTGTGGCGACTTTTCCGGCAATAACCTCTCCTGTGCTGCCGTCGATGGAGATATAATCGCCTTCACGCAGGATAATGTCGTTGCCCTGTACCCTCAGTTCTCCTCTCTGGTAGTCGATGCTGAGCGCTCCGCATCCCGCAACGCAGACCTTGCCCATCTGACGCGCGACCAGCGCAGCGTGTGAAGTCATGCCGCCCCGCTCAGTGAGTATGCCTTCCGAGGCATCCATTCCCTTGATGTCTTCCGGAGAGGTTTCGATGCGGACAAGAATGACTGCTTCTCCGCGTTTTCCTGCTTCATAGGCATCGACAGCATTGAAATAGATCTTGCCGGTGGCGGCACCGGGACCGGCATTAAGTCCTGTAGCAAGAAGCCTTTTTTCGGCAATGGCAGCCTGTTTTTCTTTCATGTCGAAGACAGGCCGGAGCAACTGGTTGAGCTGTTCCGGTTCGATGCGCAACAGGGCTTCTTTTTCGTCAATCAGTTTCTCGTTGAACATGTCAACGGCAATTTTTACTGCGGCCATACCAGTTCGTTTCCCGACTCTGCACTGGAGCATGAAGAGCTTGTTGTTCTCAATGGTGAACTCAATGTCCATCATGTCGTGGTAGTGATGTTCAAGAATCGATCGGATCTCTTCAAGCTGGTTGTAAATGGGGGGATTTTCGGCCTTGAGCTGTTCAATTTTCAGAGGAGTTCTTGTGCCGGCTACGACATCCTCACCCTGGGCGTTCATGAGAAACTCGCCATAGAAGATATTGTCGCCGGTGGCAGCGTCACGCGTGAATGCAACGCCGGTTCCGCAATCTTCGCCCATGTTGCCGAAAACCATGGCCTGGACATTGCAGGCGGTACCCCAGTAGCCGGGAATATGGTTCAGTTTGCGGTAGACTATAGCCCGTTCATTGTTCCAGCTGTTGAAGACGGCTCCGATTGCTCCGATAAGCTGTTCGTGCGGATCTTCGGGAAATGTTTTACCGGTTTTCTCAAGAATTGCAGCTTTATACTCTGTGACGATGTCCTGAAGGTCTTCAACCGTGAATTCTGTGTCGAGCTCAATACCGAGCTGATGTTTTTTTGCTTCAAGGATTTTTTCAAACGGGTCGATCTGTTTTTTATCTGTCGGTTTCAGGTCCAGTACAACATCACCATACATCTGGACGAAACGGCGGTAGCAGTCCCATGCAAAGCGGGGGTTGCCTGATTTTCGGGCAAGACCGTCGACGGTTTTTGCATTAAGCCCGAGATTGAGAATAGTGTCCATCATGCCGGGCATCGAGGCTCTTGCACCTGAGCGAACCGAGACCAGAAGGGGATTTTCGGGGTCTCCGAATTTTTTGCCCAGCGCCTCTTCAACTTTGCGGAGAGCATCCGGAATCTCTTGCTCGAAAAGATTTCGGGGGTAGTTTTTCTGGTTGTCATAATAGTAGGTGCACACTTCGGTTGAAATGGTGAATCCCGGAGGAACCGGCAAGCCGATGTTTGCCATTTCTGCGAGGTTGGCACCTTTGCCGCCAAGCAGGTTTTTCATGGACGCATCACCTTCAGAAGACCCGCCCGAGAAACTGTAGATGTATTGTTTCTTCGCAGCCTTTTCGTTGGTAATCTCAGATTGTGGCATGATTTTTTTCAGGAGTAATTATGTTTTTTCACCAGGATTAAAAAAAAAGCAGGTGATGAAAAAACAGATGAAGTTGACTACTTTTATTAGAATTGAAGTTTAATAAAAAGCTGGTGTAAAAACTACCTGAAAGGATATTTCATTCTGATTATTATGGAAATTGCGCCTTTAGTTTTTTTTCTGCAGATCCTTCGTCTTGCCGTTCCCTATGTACTTACCTCTGTCGGCGCAACTTTTTCGGAGCGGGGTGGTGTGGTTAATCTCGCACTTGAAGGGATGATGCTTGCAGGTGCATTTGGCGCTGCTTTTGGCCAGTACCGGACTGGTTCTGCATGGGTGGGTATTCTGCTGGCTCTTTTCAGTGGCCTTGGTGTTGCGCTGCTTTTTGCTTTTATCACGGTTACGCTGAAAGCTGATCAGATTGTTGCCGGGATTGCAGTCAATATCCTTGTTATGGGAGCTACCCGTTTCGGACTTAGCCTTATCTTTGGGAGTTCAATGAATTCTGAGCGGATTGCAGGTTTTGTGGTGCCTTCACTTGTTTTTGATCCGCTTTTTCTTGCCGCACTGGTTTCAGTCGTTGCTGGTCATCTGGTGCTTTTCAAGACTCCATTCGGGCTGAGGCTTCGTGCAACTGGTGAAAGCGCTGAAACTGCTGACAGTGCGGGAATCAATGTTGATCGGATGCGCTATTCCGGAGTGCTTGTTTCGGGGGCGCTTGCAGCGCTTGGGGGAGCATTTCTTGTTTTCCAGCAGCATACCTTCACGGATAACATGTCGGCCGGTCGGGGTTATATTGCACTTGCAGCCATGATAATCGGCAAATGGAGTCCAGCTGGAGCTGCTCTTGCAAGTCTCCTTTTTGCAACGACTGAATCTATGGAAATCTGGCTTCAGACAGGCTGGATACCCTCTCAACTGGTGCAGTCACTTCCTTATATCATAACTCTGGTTGTGCTTGCCGGATTTGTCGGCAGGGCTTCTGCTCCCCGGGATGCGGGAATTCCATTTGAGAAAAACCATTACTCAGATTAAAGTGAGCACCTCCCCTACCAGTTTATCGATACCGCTTGCGACCTCGCCTATTGTTGCGTCGAGCATGTAGGCCGGAGTGCTTACTACTTTTCCTTTTCTGCTGACTACTATATTCCAGACCGGGCAATCGAGATGCCGTGCACCCATTGCTTCGATGTCTGCGGCTGTTTGCGGGTCAGTGCCGATTGTCAATTCTATATGTTCCTTGCCAAGTATTTTTGCTGCTATTGCTGGTGCAATACAGATAAAGCCAAGAGGTTTACCAGCGTTGTAGAACGATAGTACCGCTGTGGCAACATCTGCGTTGATTTCACACAAAGCACCTTTGAAAGCATACGTACTCAGGTTTTTTGCTGCGCCATAACCTCCCGGAAGGATAAGAGCATCAAGATCAAGAGATTCGATTTCACGAAGATTATTGATGGCACCCCGTGCAATTCGTGCCGATTCGACAAGGACATTGCGAAACTCATTTTGCATTGTTTCACCGGTGTAATGGTTGATGACTTGATATTGCATTATTTCAGGTGCCAGACAAACAGCCAGAGCGCCGCCCCTGTCAATGGCAAGCAGGGTCAGCACGGTTTCATGGATCTCCGATCCATCAAGAAAGCCGCATCCTGAAAGAAGAACGCCAATTTTTTTCATGGTTTTGTCTGAGTTGCAGGATTAGTGAAAGCCGATGTGCAGTATGAAAAGGTAATCGTTAGCCAAAGAAAAGGCAAGTAAGACGTACCCGGGGGATAATTCTTGCATTCTGTATTGTGAATTTCTGATAGTTCAAGGAATAACGAGATTTCGGGAGAGAGGCTGGGGGTGGTCAGTAGAGCAGAGGTATGAATTTCTTGACACGACGGGCATAGCAGGCATATTCCGGATGACGTTCAGTCAGCCACCGCTCCTCCATTGAGGCTTTGTAACTGAAGAAGATAACTCCGCAAACCGTCAGGAGAAGATGGGAAAGGCTCATGCTGAAAAACGTCCATCCAGAGGAGGCAAAAAGCAGGCTGCTGTAAAGGGGGTGTCGAACCACACCATAAATTCCTGTGGTGATGAGCTGGTTATGCCTGATCGGGTAGGGCAGGGGTGTTAGATAGCGCCTGATGGAGTATGTACCGAGCGTAATGAATATCAGAGCGCATCCTGAAAACAGATAGAGAATTGTCCATCTGATGAAGGCAATCGCTTTAAACAGATCCGTGCCGGAAAAGCAGGGGTAAACCGGAAGAGCAACAAAGAGGGTTACAAGCAGAAACTGGATCAAAACAAGGTATTCACCCCGATTTTGCCATGCTAATTTACCTTTTCGCCTTGTTTCATAATGCATACAATGGTCCTGAATAGCTATCTTAAAAGATACGTGCAGGTATTTTTTCTTTTTTATACAATCCCTACTTTCAATCTAAAGTTTTTTCATTCAAGAGATCATTATGATAACTCCAAAAGATACGTTGTTATTGATTATTGACGTACAGGGCCGACTTGCCAGGAATGTTTTTCAGCCATCCGGCCTGGAAACAAATATCAGCAAACTGATCAGAGCATGTCAGATCCTTGATGTGCCGGTGCTGGTGACCGAACAGTATCCGAAAGGCCTTGGAAATACCCTTCAGCAGCTCATGGAGCTGCTGCCTGGCAATATTCCTGTTGAAAAGATTTCATTCAGCTGCTGCGGGGAAGAGGAGTTCATGAAGCGGCTCAGGGGCTTCAATCGCAGCAACATTCTTATTGCCGGAATTGAAGCCCATGTCTGTGTTTATCAGACGGCGGTTGATCTTGTCGAGTTCGGATACAATGTTCATCTGGTGACTGATGGCGTTTCGTCAAGAACTGAAGAGAACCGGCTTCTCGGTATCCGTTGTATTGAAAAAGCTGGGGCAACGCTCACCAGTACCGAAATGGCTGTTTTTGAACTGTTGCGTGTGGCTGATGGTGAGCGGTTCAAGGCAATTTCAGGAATCGTGAAGGAGTAGAGGTGCTCAGGGGAAAGTTTGTATGGCTGTTTATTTTTCCCGGAGCTTATTTACCTGCAGCAGCTTTCAGCATGGAGTGGAGCTTTTCTTTTCCTTCGAAAATATCCGTTTCGATTTTAAGATAGTAACAAGGCCTGGCGGTAATGATATGGATGAGTTCGGGATGTCCAAGCATCCGGAAATAGTCTTTTTCCGTTGTAATCAGGCTTAGTTCTTTTGTGTCAGCTTCGCGACGTATAGCCTTCAGTTTTTTTGCACTATAGGGTTCATGGTCGCGGAAAAAGCGATATGCCATTATGTTTACTCCCTTTTTTTTGAGGCTTTCCAGAAAGCTTTCGGGTGAAGAGATCCCGGCAAAGGCAAGAGCTTTTATGTCGTTTGTGGAAGGTGCGTCATCTGAAGAGGTGAATGCACCTGAAAAGCAGACCAGATCGCCGTTTGAAAGGCGTGCTTTTATTACTGGCCGGCCAGTTTTTTTTAGTTCTTGTTCGATCATACCTGCTTTTTCTTGATCGCTGACTTTGTTGAGCAGAATGATGTCAGCTCTTGAGAGATTTTTCAGCGGTTCTCTCATGCGTCCTTCAGGAAGCATTTTTGCGTTGAAAAAGGGCTCGGTCGCATTGACTATTGCGATATTAAGCTTTCTATCGATTTGACGATGCTGAAAAGCATCGTCGAGGATGATAACTGAGGGAAGTCTCTCAGCAAAATGCTTCGCGAGATATTTTACACCATCTTTTCGTTTTTCTGCAACAATGACAATGGCATCGGGGTTGTTCCATGCGAGCATTGCAGTTTCATCACCGGCCTCTCTGCTGTTAAGCAATACCCTTTGACCGTCGGAAACAAGTTGAACTCCTTTTGACTCTCTTCTGTATCCTCTCGATATGATGGCGGGTTTACAGCCGATAGAGAGATAGTATTTGACAATCAAGTCAACGAGAGGTGTTTTTCCTGTTCCTCCAGCAGTAATGTTACCGATTGATACAACAGGAACAGGGGATTTCCATGTTTTGAAAAGATGCCGATCGAACAGTGTATTGCGAAGCTGCGCGATAAAATGGTAGAAAAGAGTAAAGGGTCTTAGCAGTATGGAGAGTGGATTATGCATGGCCATGCAGGATTGAAAGTTGCTTTGTATATGATTGCAGTTCATTTTCGTTTTTGAATTCCGGGAGGTCAATCAGGTGGATGTTGACGATGGTTTTACTGAAAGGTTTCGGAATTTCAAAGTGGTCCCAGCTTTTGAGCTGCCATGCATTTGCGTAGCTGATATCAGCAAAAATTAGAGGATAGTGGTTGATGGAAGCTAACTTCAATGTGCCGAATTTGAACTGGTTGACCGGTCCGCGCGGCCCGTCAGGTGTAAGGGCGACTATATCGCCTCTTTGAAGGGCACTCTGCATGTTGCGCTTGACGTCATCGCCTCCTCTCGAGCTTGAACCCCGGATGAGTGAAAAACCAAGCTGTTCAAGAGTGTCAGCAAGAGTACGTCCATCTTCAGACAGGCTTACAACGGATGTAATTTTTTTTCCGGGAAAGAGTGTTTTGGCAAGAAGCCATCCAGTGATCATTTTACCATGCCAGAAAGTTATAATGGCTCCTTTTTCGGGCAAGGGCAGTTGCATGGGCGTAACTGATATCCGGAGGCTTGCGTAGAGAAGCTTCAGCGCCTTTGGAATAATATAGCGGGAAATCACCGGAGAGATGGTCATAGGTCTTGAAAATAAATGACAATCGATGAACTTGAAGGTACAGGAAAATTTTTTTAATTATTAATTTTATTCTTAGTGCATTATATACAGGCTAAGTGATAAAAAGAGGGGATTAATTTAATAATCTGTGCCGATAAACTACAGTGGTCAAATATGGCCAATGCTTTAAAATGAAAGCCATGAATATATTGATTATAGGTAGTGGTGCCCGTGAGCATGCCCTTTGCCTGGCAGCATCACAGAGTGAGAGGGTCCAGTTGGTTTTTGTAGCACCTGGTAATGGCGGCACAGCTTTAATGGGAGGAAACGTTCATAACGTTTGCCTGAATGCCACTGCACTTGACGACCTCCTTGCGTTTGCCGTGGAAAACGTTATTGATCTGACTATTGTTGGTTCCGAACAGCCGCTTGAGCTTGGGATTGTTGATCTGTTTCGTAGAGCAGGCAAAAAGATAGTTGGCCCTACAATGGATGCAGCTCGTCTTGAGTCAAGTAAGGTTTTTGCCAAGGAGTTCATGCATCGCCACCATATTCCTACTGCGGGATATCATGTTTTCCGTGATGCATCTGCCGCCAATGCCTATGTTGAGTCAACGCAGACTGTGTTTCCACAGGTGATCAAGGCAAGCGGCTTATGTGCTGGAAAAGGGGTTTTCATTGCACTCGATAAGGAGCAGGCGGTGAATGCAAACAATGCTTTGTTTGAAGAGCGTATTTTTGGTGATGCAGCAAATGAAGTGGTTATTGAGGATTTTTTACAGGGTCAGGAGGCGAGTATTTTTGCTCTTACGGATGGTATCAGGTACAAGCTGTTTCTTCCTGCCCAGGATCACAAGCGTATCGGCAATGGCGATACCGGCAAGAATACCGGGGGAATGGGGGCATATGCGCCCGCGCCGCTGGTGACGGATGAGATCAGACACAAGGTTGAAGAAAAAATTATCAAGCCGACACTTGCGGGGATGGCTGCAGACGGTTACCCCTACACGGGTTTTTTGTATGTCGGACTGATGATTGACGATCAAGGGGAACCCTTTGTCGTCGAATACAACGCCCGTCTTGGCGATCCTGAGACACAGGTGGTGCTTCCCCTGATGAAAAGCGACTTTGTTGCAGCCCTTCAGGCAAGTGTTGACGGCAAACTTGCAGAGGCGCCTTTTGAAATGCACCAGAAATCAGCAACAACGGTTGTAATAGCTTCCGGCGGCTATCCTGACCACTATGAATCTGGCAAGGCCATTACTATTGCCGGTGAGCTTTTCACTATGGAGGATTGTCTGCTGTTTCATGCCGGGACCTCTTATGTGGACGGGCGGCTTACTACAGCCGGCGGAAGGGTTTTTTCGGTTACTGCTCTTGGAAAAACGCTCAAGGAGAGCATCGATAAGGCTTACAAAGCGGTTGAAAAGGTCAGTTTTGACAGGGCATATTATCGAACAGATATCGGAGCCAAGGCCCTTAATTTTCAGTCAATGGTTGTTTTATGAAACTACCGCGGCGTCAATTCGAAATTATTCAGGAGCAGGCGTTTCGGGAATTGCCCTATGAATGTTGCGGCCTGCTTGTCGGAACCCAGAACAGGGACCACAGGGGAAATGTAGAGAACACCGTCTATGAAGTTGCACCCTGCAGGAACTGCCTCTATTTTGGAAAGGAGCAGGGCTTTGAGATTTCCCATCAGGAGTATCTCGATGTGGAGCGTGAAGCAGGACAGCTTGGTTATAAAATTATCGGTTCCTATCATTCCCACATCAACTCTCCAGCTCTTCCATCACTGCATGATGTTGATTTTGCTCGTTCAGGCCATACGCTGCTGATCATTTCGCTCACGAACGCACAGCCAAAGGAAGTGACAGCATGGTTGAGACGGGAGTCTGGTGGATTTCATCAGGAACAGATTCGTGTTGTTGAGTAGTTTGCCAGGCTCAGGGAACAAAAACTCTTCAAATATTTTGTACATTACCTTTTTTTAAGCTTACCAAGTATTAAACCCCGAAATAACGTGCCAAAGCGGGAAGATATAAAGTCGATTTTAGTGATTGGTGCTGGTCCGATTGTGATTGGTCAGGCCTGTGAATTTGATTATTCAGGCACACAGGCGTGCCGGGCCCTCAAGGAGGACGGGTATCGTGTTGTACTGGTGAACAGCAATCCAGCGACCATTATGACTGATATAGAGTTTGCTGATGCCACCTATATTGAGCCGATTACGCCGGAGTACGTGCAGAAAATTATCGAACGTGAAAAGCCGGATGCGCTTCTTCCAACAATGGGCGGCCAGACTGCCCTGAATATAGCTGTAAGCCTGGCTGAATCAGGTATTCTTGAACGTAACGGAGTTGAGCTTATCGGTGCAAAGTTACGTGCGATAAGAAAAGCTGAAAATCGTGAGTTTTTCAGCGACGCCATGAAGAAAATCGGTCTTGAAATGGCCAAGGGCTTTTTTGTCCGTAATGAAAAAGAGGCGAAAGAGGCACTTGAGGAGATAGGCCTTCCTATCGTTATCCGTCCTTCATTTACACTTGGTGGTACCGGAGGTGGTTTTGCCGAAACAAAATCAGATTATTATGAGGCAGTGCGACGGGGGCTTACCGAAAGCCCGATCAGTGAAGTGCTTGTCGAGGAGTGTTTGATCGGCTGGAAGGAATTTGAACTTGAGGTTATACGTGATTTGGCAGATAATGTCATTATTGTTTGTTCTATCGAAAACTTTGATCCAATGGGGGTGCATACTGGCGACAGTATTACCGTTGCTCCGGCCCAGACTCTTACCGACAGGCAGTACCAGGAGCTCAGGGACGCATCGGTCAGGATTATCAGGGAGATCGGTGTCGAAACCGGTGGCAGTAATATCCAGTTTGCTATTAATCCCGTGAATGGCCGTATTGTGGTGATCGAGATGAATCCTCGCGTGTCACGCAGTTCTGCACTGGCCTCAAAAGCAACCGGTTTTCCGATTGCCAAAGTTGCAGCCAAACTCGCTGTTGGCTATACGCTTGATGAGATACTCAATGACATCACCAAAACAACTCCCGCCAGTTTTGAACCTGCTATCGACTATTGTGTTGTCAAGATTCCTCGCTGGGATTTTGAAAAATTCAAGAATGTGGATGCCCGTCTCGGTGTGCAGATGAAGTCGGTTGGAGAGGTTATGGCGTTTGGACGAAACTTCAGGGAAGCATTGCAGAAATCACTCCGAGGCCTTGAAATCGGACGTGCAGGTCTTGGTTCGGATGGCAAGGATGTTATGAATGTTCTGGATATGACTCCGCAGCAGAAAAAGTTTGCCAAAGAGGATATTCTTGAAAAAATCAAAATTCCTAAAGCAGATCGATTGTTTTATCTTCGTTATGCCTTTCAGGCCGGAGCAACCGTAGAAGAGGTTCATCAGTCGACCGGTATTGATCCCTGGTTTCTTGACAACATTCTCCAGATTGTTGAGCTTGAAGAGCAGCTCAGGGAACTGGCCTCCGCAGTAGTTTGACCATTATGACCTATCTTAGCAGGATTTTAGAGGAAAAAAAAAGGGAGATAGAGGAACTTGAAAAAAAGAGGCCTGCACGCCAGTATGATGAGTTGCAGGATTCTCTTTCAGTTACCCGGGATTTTACTGGAGCACTACGGCGCGCCGAAGGTGGATTAAGGCTTATTGCCGAGATTAAAAAAGCCTCTCCATCAAGAGGACTTATTGTCAGTGATTTTGATCCTCTTGCCATTGCAGGGCGTTATAAGGAGCTTGGTGCTGCGGCTTATTCGGTACTGACTGACCGTACCTTTTTTCAAGGCTCAGCTGATTATCTTCAGATGGTTAGCCGTTCATTTCCTTTACCGGTACTTCGCAAGGATTTCATTATTGATGAGACCCAGATTTTTCAGTCCCGCCTGATCGGAGCTGATGCCATTCTGCTGATTGTTGCAGCGCTTGATCCCTGTCAGCTTGGTGATTATCTGCAGTTGGCGGAATCCATAGGGCTTCATGTTCTTGTAGAGGTGCATGATCGAAAAGAGCTTGATACGGCCGTTGAAATGGGTGCTCTCATAATCGGGGTCAACAATCGGGATCTTAAAGACTTTTCCCTCAAACTTGAGACATCCCTGTCTCTTCGCCCCTTTATTCCGTCAGACGTTATTGCTGTCTCCGAAAGCGGTATGAAGAGCGCAGCCGATATCGCCCTTATTGAGCAGGCATTGTTTGATGCCGTACTTATAGGTGAGGGGCTTCATACCAGCCCTGAGCTTAGTGCGATTACCTGGTCATAGCCCTGATCTTTGCCGCTGTTTGTGCCGGATCGGCAGCCTTGAAGAATGCTGTACCGGCAATCAGTGCATCGGCACCGGCCGAGACCACTTCCTGTGCATTTTCTTCCGTGATGCCACCATCAATGGCAATGACCATATCCGGATTCAGCTGCTGACGCATTTCATGGAGCTGCTGGATTTTGCTGATTGACGAGGCTATAAATTTCTGCCCCCCGAAGCCGGGATTAACCGACATCAGAAGAACAAGATCGAGATCAGGGAGGATTGATTCAAGGGTCGAATTCGGTGTTCCGGGATTAATCGAAACACCGGCTTTTGCACCAAGGCTTTTGATGAACTGAATGGTGCGGTGCAGATGCGGGCAAGCTTCCTGATGGACCGTGATCTGGTGGGATCCTGCCTTGACAAAATCCTCAATAAAACGGTCTGGATTGGTAATCATCAGATGGGTGTCGATAATCATTGGCGTGCATGATGCAATAGCTTGCACGATCAATGGCCCAAAGGTGATGTTGGGAACAAAGTTGCCGTCCATGATGTCGCAGTGCATCCAGTCTGCTCCTGCCTTGGTGGCTATATTGATGGAGTGTTCAAGCCGTGAGAAATCAGCTGAAAGAATGGAAGGTGCAAGAAGCGTTGATGGTGCAGGCATGGTGATACTGTCTTGATCGTGAAAAAAATAATTCGGCTAAATAATTAAAAAGCTTCGCCAATTCCAAAATTGAAGGTGTAGTCACCGATGCACAATTTTGAGAAACGCCATGGTTTTGCTTGAGTCGGATCATGCAGTTTATAGGCGAAATCAAAACGGAACGGTCCTATAGGAGAACCTATACGCAGTCCTATTCCTGAGTCCAGGGCAAAGTCTTTTGTCAGGGATTTCAGATTGAAGCCATAGGGTCCGTTTCTGTCCCAGATGTTTCCGATATCGGTAAAGAATGTTATTCCCGATGGTTGATTAAACAGCGTGAAAAATTTCTTCCGGTATTCCAGATTGAGTTCAAGCTTGATGTCAGCACCGAAATTCGCAGCAGCTTTGCTCGTGCTTTTGCCAGGTCCGAGGGTATTGAAAAGCCAGCCGCGCATACTGTTCGTACCTCCGGCATAAAAACGGCGTTCTTCAGGAGTTGTTTCAGCTTTGCCATAGGGCGTCATCCATCCAATACGTACTCTTCCGGCGACCTGGCTTTGCGGTGAAAAGTTTTTTGCATAGCTCAGACCGCTTTCAAGTTTTACATATTGTGAATAGGTTGTGCCGAATATTTGTGGATCCGTGCTTGTGAATCCATTATAATTTCTGGTGTCGAAATATGTATCCATCAACCATGCAAGGCTTCCTGATTCTTCAAGAAGGAGGTCAATGTTCCAGATTGACTGCTCAGCAGGAGTGCTCTGTCGGTTTGTGGAGTTGTAGCGAAGCCGGAACGTCTGGTTTACATGGGTTTCCAGCAGGCTGTCTATACCTGCGTTTACTGCGGCTTCATTTGTAGGGTCTATACCGATATTGTTGGCAAGATCGGTTTTAAAAAGCTGTTTGAATCCAGTCAGCGAGTCTTTTTTAACCCATTCAAATTCAAAAAAATCAAAATTCAGGCGCGATGATGGATTCAGGCGGGCACTGTATGTTCCGCGGATCAGTCCGTTTTTATTAGAGAGTAATACAGGAAGCTTTGTTGCTGCGTATTCAAGGGTTGTTGAATAGAAATTGCCGGGTTTTTTGAGAACTGGTAAGACAAGATCACTTTTCAGACTGAACTCGTAAGGGATCACTTTTGCGTACTGATCTGAATCAAGGTTTTGAAGCAGTTTGTTGTTGTAACCGGTTTGGGTGCCGTATTCGGTGGAAGCATGGAACTGTTCGGCTCCCCCGAGCAGGTTTTTATTTTCATAAGCAAGAGATGCGCCGAAAAAGAGAGAGCCGTAACGATTGTCAACAAGTATCTTTGGCTCTATCTGGTGTTTTGGCGCAGTTTCAAGGTGGATAGTTGTGTAGAGTTTTTCGCCTTGCACTGAGTCAGGGCTTATGTAAATGGATGAAAAGATATTGGTTGCGCCAAAATTTTGCAGGGTACGCTGTTCGAGACTCTGGCGTGTAAAGTTGTCCGGGTGAAATTGTATGGCTGAAGTGATCAGATGAGGTGAGATATTCTGATTTCCAAGGATTATTCCGTTGACATTTTTTTGTGTAAACGTTTTAGCTTTTGTGGCGGTGTCGTTTTTTACTGGATTGTGGACAACAGCATTGATCGGGCCATATTTAAGCCGTTTTGGCAGAGAAAGCTGAAAGAGGATGCCAGCATGAGTTCCAACGGTATCAACCTTGATGCGGATACTGTCTTCATGAAAAAAAGCAAAACCATATTCTCTGAAAAAAGAGAGCGTACGATCCCGCTCTTCAATCAGTTTTTCAACGGAAAAAACATCATTGACCGTCAAACTTTTTTTGTTGAGATACTCTTTTTTGAGTTCTTCAGGAATTATTTCTATTCCTTCATATGTGACAAAGTCAACTCTTGATGGTTCGTTTTCACGAACCTTGATGTTGATTTCCAGCTTTTTACCACTATTTTTTCTGACAATAACAGTGTCCACATCAGTGAAAAAATAGCCTTTATAGGTATAGAGCTTCTTGATGAGGAAGATGTCTTTTTCAAATTCAGCGGAATTGAAGGGCTTGCGCATACCCCCGAAGAGGCCAAGTCCAAGGAAGGATCGGTTTTCGGAGGTGCCAATGATCAGGCGAAGTTCTTCTTCAGTGATCGATTTATTGCCGCTGAAGCGAATGCTGCTGACATATGGTGATGTGTTCGCGAGCTTGTTCCCTGTCTTGATTGACTGGCTCTGAGCCGGAAAGGCACAGAGCAGAACAAGGGCGATAAGAGTGAATGCTTTTGCCAAGCATGAATCCCGTTTTGTGCTATGTTAATGGCTCTTCATCACCGTATCCAAAGTCTTCATCGGTAGGATAGTCAGGCCATATTTCGTCAAGACTTTCATACATTTCATCGCTTTCCGGCAAGTCAAGCAGGTTATCGATCACCTGTTGGGGAGCACCTGTCCTGTTTGCGTAATTGATAAGTTCATCTTTTGTTACAGGCCATGGAGCATCAGCTATATGACGGGCAAGATCTAAATTCCAGTACATACTACGTCGATTGAGTTATTCAGATTACAAGTGATTATTGCTCTGTTCCAGTGAAATTTATTGAGTCGTGATGAACTTACCCGGATTTTTTTTCATCAAAGAAATAAGCCGTCGGATTGACTTTTACGTTATCTTTCTGGACTTCATAGTGTAGATGAGGGCCTGTTGATAGCCCGGAGTTTCCTGAAAGGGCAATAATTTCACCGCGGTTCACTCTCTGGCCCTGGCGCACGAGAGATTTTGAGAGATGGGCATAGATGGTTTTATAGCCGTAGCCGTGATTAATAATTATTTTTTGTCCATACCCTTTGTCATATCCTGAAAAAGCAACAATTCCATCACCTGTAGACTGAACCCTTGTGCCTTCTGAAGCAGAAAAATCAATGCCTGAGTGAAAAAGAGAGACATTATAGATCGGGTGTATACGGCTTCCGAAATCGCTTGTAATTGAGCCGCTGAGAGGCTTGATGTTTGGTATACTGGAAACAAAAGAGGCCGGATCGGGGTTTTCAGTTAACTCCATGGATTCGGTGCCGTTGTTTCTCTGAAGATCAATCTGCATGATCAGTTGTTCAATCATCTGTTCAGTACTGGCAAGCAGTCCTTCGGTAGTGTTTGCCGGAACGGCGTTTCTTGCCTCAACGGGCTGTTTTTCTTCAGCATGGAGAGCTGGAGAAGTCCACAACAAAGATGAAATAAGCCAAATAAAAAGAAAAACCATTCCTGAAGATACACGAACAAAAAGAGAACTCTTCACTTTAATGCCGTATTCAGATAAAGCTATAATCCGTACTTTTAACGTCATGCGATATAGAGGATTGTTTGTCTGAACAGGAATGTGATTTATTGCCAAATATAAAAAAACTTTTTTTTATAAGTCAATGATTAATGGGCTTCTAACCAGTTTTTTCCAATGCCGGTATCGACGAGAACCGGTACGGTTTTTAGTCCGCAAGTTATTGCGGCATCAATCATTGCCTGCTCAACAAGGTTTGAAAGCAGTTCTTTTTCTGTATCAGTGGTTTCAAAGAGCAGTTCGTCATGCACTTGTAGAAGCATGACAGATTTCATGTTCTGATGTTGCATCCGGGCGCTGCAGAGGTTCATGGCACATTTGATAATATCGGCTGCTGTGCCCTGAATCGGTGTATTCATGGCCGCTCTTTCAGCTGCTTTCTGTATGTTGGAATTCCGGCTATTGAGGTCAGCAATGTACCGACGCCGTCCAAGAAGAGTTGAGACGTAACCGTTTATTCTGCCAGCCTCAATAATGTTCTGTAATGCCTGGAACAGGTCAGGGTATTTGGATTTGTAGATGTCGATAATAGCTGTTGCCTCAGAACGGGGGATGTTGAGTCGTTTGGAGAGCCCGAAAGGCATGATTCCATAAAGCACTCCAAAATTCACCTCTTTTGCCTTGCGCCGCATGTCACCGGATATTTCATCAGTGCCGAAAATCACTCTTGCAGTTGCTGTATGGATGTCTTCTCGATTGCGGAATGCTTCAATAAGCTGAGGGTCTGCGGATATTTCAGCGGCAATTCTGAGCTCAATCTGGGAGTAATCTGCCGAAAGAAGCCAGTTGTCCGGAGAAGATGGAATGAACGCTCTGCGGATCTCTTTACCGAGAGGTGAGCGTATAGGAATGTTCTGCAGGTTCGGGTTGGAAGAGGAGAGCCGGCCGGTAGCAGTGATAAATTGATTGAAAGAGGTATGTAGCCTGCCTGTTGCCCGATTGACCATTTTGGGCAGTGCATCAATATAGGTGGTTTTGAGCTTCTGGAGGGTCCGGTATTCGAGAATACTGCTTACAACAGGATGAAGCGGTGCAAGTTCTTCAAGTACTTCGACGTTGGTTGAAAAGCCGGTTTTGGTGGTTTTTCTGGTTGGAAGCCCAAGTATATTGAAGAGGAGATGTGAGAGCTGTTTCGGAGAATCGATATTAAAGGCTGAGCCTGCTGCAGTAAAAATTTTTTCAGTAAGACATTCAAGTTCTGTGCCGACTGATCTGGACGTTTTTTCAAGATGAGGTACGTCGATACAGATGCCTGAGTGCTCCATAGATGCAAGTACCCTGACCAATGGGAATTCGATGTGTTCGCAAAGCCAGAGGAGCTCTTTTTCTCCATGCATTTTTTCCCGGAATACATCCTCAAGTTGCAGGGCAAGATCAGCATCCTGGCAGGCATAGTCTGAGAGTTTTTCGGGTTCAACTTCGAAAATATGCAGTTTCGTTTTACCCGTACCTACCAGTTCGTTAAAGGTTGTTGTCCGGTATCCGAGATGTCGGGCAGCCAGATCATCGAGATTGTGCTTCTCTTCAGGGTCAAGTACATAACTGGCAAGCATGGTATCGAAGCCGACCGGTGAAAGCTCAATATCGTATTTTTTCAGGACCAGAATGTCATATTTGAGGTTCTGGCCGGTTTTAGGCAGCGACGGGTTTTCGAGGAGTGGTTTGAGTATTTCAAGTGCTGTTTTATAGTGCAGTGCACTGTTTGTCAGAGAGATAAATCGTGCTTTTCCTGCTTCAAAAGAGATAGATATGCCGGCCAGTTCGGCTTCAAATGTATCAAGACTGGTGGTTTCTGTATCGACCGCAATCCGGCGGGCGTCCCTGAGTGAGTTGACAAGCACTTTCAGCTCTTTTTCAGTTGTGATCCTTCCGTAATCGGCCATGGCCCGGGGAGATTGGAGATCTTGTCTGGCATCAGGCACTGGATCGGACGGCATTTCATGGAGTGGCGTTTCTGTAGCTGAATTTCGCATGACTTCCGGAAAAACTATCGGCAGTCGGGCGAGAATAGTGTTAAGTTCCAGTTTTTTCAGCAGCGGCAGGAGCGTTTTACGGTTTGGTATTCCACAGGCAAGTTCCTTCAGGGCAAACTCAATATGAAGATCAGTGCGTATGGTGACCAGCTGTGTTATAAGGTCGAGTTGTGGTTGAAATTCTTCCAGACTGCGACGTATTTTTGGGGATATTTCCTCGAGATGGTTGAAGATATTCTCAAGTGAACCGTATTTTCCAAGCAGAAGCGATGCGGTTTTCGGGCCAATTCCCTTTGCTCCTGGAATATTGTCGGAGGTGTCACCGGTGAGTGTCAGGAATTGGGTGAAGAGTTCAGGCTCAATTCCGAACTGTTCGATAACCTCCTTTTTACCAAACAGTTCCAGTTCATTCTGGTTTTTACCGGGTTTAAGGATTTTTACCCCGTCATGGACGAGCTGGGCAAGGTCTTTGTCTGGAGTGACAATGTATACCTGACATGTTTGCTCAAAATTACGGGAGGCAGTGCCGATAAGATCATCGGCTTCATATCCAGGGTTTTTGATGAGCGGAATGTCGAACGCATTCAGAATTTCGAATATGGCATCAAGCTGCTTGATGAGATCTTCAGGTGGTGCCGGTCGATTGGCTTTGTATAAGGGGTAAAGATCGTGCCGGAATGTTTTTTCCTTGCTGTCAAATACTGCTGCGAGATATTGTGGCTTATAGGTTTCAAAGATCTTAAGCAATGTTGTAGTAAAGCCGTAAATTGCTCCGGTAGGCATTCCGTCCCGGCTTGTCATGCCTGCACGTTGAAGGGCAAAAAATGACCGATAGACGATGGCCATGCCGTCAAGCAGAAAGAGCGATGGCTTTTCGGAGAGGGTTTCCGGATTATCAGTTTTTATCTCCAGGGTTGCGGACGGGAAAAAGTCGAGTTGCCTCTTATTCATTCTGCAATTACTCCGTAGCTTCCAAGGACGTTGACCATGGTTGCAAATTCTTTGAGATGGCAAAGGGCGTTGTGAATATTCCGGTCGTTCTGATGTCCGATGAAATCGACATAAAAAAGATACTCAAACGCTTTTTTCCTGAAGGGTCTCGACTCGATTTTTGTCATATCAATATCTCGCAGGGCGAAGGTAGCCAGTGCCTTGAATAGTGATCCTTGTTCATTGGGGAGCGTGAAGGCAATTGATGTCTTGTGGTGCGCAGTATCCTGTATGGTTTTAACGTTCAAGGGTTCTGGATTTTTTGCATGTGCAATACAGAAAAACCGGGTAATGTTCCATTCCTCATCGGCCAGATTTTCCTGCAGGATTTCAAGCCCATAAAGTTCGCCTGCTCTTTTTGATGCAATGGCAAGTTTTGTGGAATCTTTTTCGGCAGCAATCATTTTTGCGCTGCCGGCTGTATCGTAGGCGACTTCAGCTTTGAGATTCATGTGAGCTGCAAAAAAGTTTCGGCACTGAGCCAATGCCTGCGGGTGTGAGAGTACCTTCACGGCCTTTTCTATCGTTGAACCCGGTATGCCGAGCAGGCAGTGCTTCACTTTGACGAAGGTTTCGCCCACAATAGTAACAGGATGCTGGAGCAGAAGATCATAGTTTTGATGAATGCTGCCTCCAAGTGAATTTTCAATAGGGATGACTGCATAATTCACGTCGTGGTTCTCAACAGCAGCAAAAACCTCTTCAAATGATTCGAATGGTTGTGGTTCTCCGACCCGGAGAGCCGCGATTTCACTGTAAGCCCCTGGCTCACCCTGATAGGCGGTCACGTTTGCCATTGTTTTTTCTTGTTAGTAACTTGCATGAATGCCTTCGGATTTGATTTTATTTAAAGAAAATAAATCTATTATCATAGACGGGAGTTTGGAGGAATAATAAATCAGCATTTTTTATTATGTCAGGACACAGCAAATGGGCAACCATTAAAAGGAAAAAGGCGGTAACAGATCAGAAAAGAGGCAGCTTGTTCACTAAACTGGTTAAGGAGATTACGATTGCGGCGAAAATGGGCGGAGGAGATCCTGCGGGGAATCCACGTCTCAGACTTGCGATCGATACAGCGAGGGACAATTCCATGCCGATGGACAATATCCAGCGAGCTGTCAAAAAGGGGACAGGAGAGCTTGAAGGTGTTACCTATGACGAGATTACCTATGAAGGGTACGGGCCCGCAGGGATAGCACTGATTATCGAGACAGCTACAGACAATCGAAATCGTACCGTTGCCGATATCCGTCACATCATGAGTCGCAATAATGGTTCTCTTGGTGAGAGCGGCAGCGTTTCCTGGATGTTTCAGCGCAAGGGATCTCTTGATGTTCCGAGGTCAGCCGCCGGAGAGGATCATCTTATGGAAATTCTGCTTGATGCAGGTCTTGAAGATCTCAACAGTGATGATGAGAACTACTATACTCTCATAACCGATGTCAAGGATCTTGAAAAAGTCAAAAAA
The DNA here is from genome assembly GCA_013334755.1 of Chlorobiaceae bacterium. Taxonomy (GTDB): domain Bacteria; phylum Bacteroidota; class Chlorobiia; order Chlorobiales; family Chlorobiaceae; genus Chlorobium. Next base: position 44,881 of record JAAXWX010000004.1, read on the forward strand.
GTGCTTGACGAGGCGGGTATAGTGTACGAGAATGCAAAAATTGATCTTATACCGGAAAATTATATTGAGCTTGAAGCCGAAGATGCCCGGAAAGTGATCAAGTTGATTGACGCTTTTGAAAGCAATGATGATGTACAGGCGGTTTACACGAATATGGAGATCAGCGAAAGTGCAATGAGCAGTTTAAACGATTAGAAGAGTGGTTGTTCTGGGGATTGATCCGGGAAGCCGACTTACCGGCTATGGTGTGATTCGCCAGGATTGCGGAGGTTTTTCAGTGCTTGCATGTGGTGTTATCCGGCTTCACGCCCGTAGTAGTCATGCCGAGCGGATCGGTCAGATATATCGCGAGCTTGATAAGATTATTGCTGATTTTCGGCCTGAACGTGTTTCTCTTGAAACGGTATTTTTAAGCAGGAATGTGCAGTCTGCTCTGAAACTTGGTCAAGTGAGAGGTGCTGTTATTGCTTTGGCGATGAACCGGAATCTTGTGTTGCATGAGTATGCTCCCCGTGAGGTTAAATCGGCAGTAACCGGCAAAGGGGCCGCAAGCAAGGAACAGGTTGCGTTTATGGTTTCAAGGATGCTTGCTCTCAATCCAATTCCTCAGCCTTATGATGTTACGGATGCTTTGGGCATTGCATTATGTGATCTGCTTAGAGGTGAAAGCCGTAATCCGTTTCGCCCCTTGCATGCAGGTCGGAAAGGGGGGAGTAGCTGGTCGAAGTTTGTTTGTGCATCACCCGATATGGTTATCCGGTAGTTTCGGATCTGCGGATGGCGGAACTGCCCGTGTTTAAAAGAGTGTTCATGACTCAAAAATAAATTCATAACTGTGGAAGGTCGTATTGTTAATCTCCCTAATTTTCTCAGTTTCCTGAGAATTTTACTGATTCCCTGGTTCCTCTTTTATTTTCATACGGGTCATCTTGATATTGCCATTGTCATCATGATTGTTGCTGTTCTGACCGACTGGTTCGACGGTCAGGCTGCCCGATGGACGAACGAGGTTTCCGAAATGGGGAAAATTCTTGATCCGCTTGCCGACAAGCTTTGTCTTGCAAGTGTGGCAGTTTATTTTCTCTGGATCGGGCAGCTTCCCTTGTGGTTTGTCCTTTTTGCACTGCTCAGGGATATCCTGATTTTTGTTGGTGCCGGATATGTAAAATTCCGGTATTCCGTGGTTACGACATCCCTCTGGCCAGGAAAATGGGCGGTGGGTTTTGTCTCAATGATGTTTATCGCGATGGTCTGGCCTCACCCTTTTTTCAAGCAATATTTAGTGAAGGAATTTTTCTTGTATCTCTCTGCAATAATGCTTTTATACTCCTTTGTTTTGTATTGCGTGAGATTCTACAAAATTCATATGGGGCTTGAGTACAAAGCCTGAGTTACAGCTGATATATCCTCTTTTCTGCAGGAGCGCTTTCCTTGTTGTCTTTTTTTTACTGTTTTTATAGAAGCTCAATCAGTTTTTCCTGATATTGATAACTTTTTACATAAAAAGTTGATTTTAATTCACTGGTGCGTTAACCTGTTTATTTGTTTAAAGTTAATTGTATTAACATACTTTATGAGGTGGCGAGTTTGATGTTGACAACTTGTTGATGAAATGTGGAGACTGCTGGATGTTCTTTTATTGCTCCATGGATACCGGATTGTTTTTTTGAACAGGCACTGTTTTTCAGCCAGTCGGCAGAGAAGCAGTGGAGACGCGGAAGGAAGAATGTTTTCACAGGAGTCATCATTGAGTAGAGTCAAAATGACTCCTGTTCCACGTGTACATTTCGTCATGAAGCGCCCTGCAGGGCGCTTCATGACGTTTGGGATATTGTAATTTTACTTGTTTTTCGGAGCAACCGTTGCCATAAGTGAAGCTTCGCAGACCAGTTCACCCCTGACATAAGCCTTTGCGTCAAACTGGCAGACAGTTTTTCGCTTGTTGGTTACCGTTGCTTCAATAACAAGTGTATCACCCGGAAGCACCGGTCTCCGAAAGCGGGCCTTGTCGATACCCATGAAGAGTACGACACTGTCCTTGATATTGTCGTTGCCATTGAGCATCATAATTCCGCCGGTCTGAGCCATGGCTTCAAGGATGAGAACGCCGGGCATGATGGGATTTCCGGGGAAATGACCCTGGAAAAAGGGTTCGTTGATGGTGACATTTTTGATTGATACAATTTTTTCGTCCAGTTTGAACTCTACGATTTTGTCGATCAACAGGAAGGGATAACGGTGGGGAAGGATCTGCTGAATAGCATTGATGTCAAAAATAACACCAGCTTTTTTTTCATGCTGGTATTGCCTGGCAAGTTTGTTTCGATCGGCATATTTTTTGAGTTGTCTGACAAATTCCACATTTGAAGCATGACCGGGTCTTGCAGCAAGTACCTGCGCCTTGAGGGGCATACCAAGGAGTGCTATGTCCCCGAGAAGATCGAGCAGTTTATGGCGTGCAGGCTCGTTGTTAAAGCGCAGTTCACGATTGTTGAGAATGCCATTATCACCAAGCACAAGATTTTTGCTTTCAATGCCAAGTTTTTTACCAAGGTCAGCAAGCTCCTCTTTGCCCATGGTTTTGTCGATAATGACAATAGCGTTGTCTACATCGCCTCCCTTGATGATACCCTGGTTTGCAAGCGCTTCAACTTCGCTCAGAAAGCAGAACGTTCTTGAAGAGGAGAACTCCTTGACAAATTCTTTGTCCAGATCAAACAATCCTGAGTGCTGCGAGCCGAGAGCCGGGTTTTTGTAATCCACCATGACGGTAATTCTGAAGCTGTCGAGAGGCAGTGCCACGATATCGACACTGTTGTTGGCGTCATGGTATTCAATAGTTTCATCGATGACCAGATAATTTTTTGGTTCTTCCTGCTCCTTGAATCCAGATCCAATAAGTGCTTCGGCAAAGGGATGCGAACTTCCGTCCATGACCGGAGGTTCCGGCCCGCTCATTTCAATGCGACAGTTATCGATCTGGAGGCCATAAAGAGCACCAAGAACGTGTTCCGTAGTGTGGACTTTAACGCCGTTTAGTGCAATGGTGGTACCTCGGAGGACATCAACGACATTTTCTATCAGGGCGGGAATTTCAGGACTGTTAACAATATCGGTACGAACAAAACGATATCCATAGTTGACCGGTGCAGGTTTAAAGGTGATCATGCACTCTTTGCCGGTGTGCAGTCCGGTACCCCAGAGAGAAACTTCTTTTTGAAGCGTACGTTGATGAATGAGCATAGTGGAATTGTTGCTCCTGCCCGGGTTGGAACCGTGCAGGAAATGAAGACAAATTGGAATGATGAAAAACTGTCGGGTTTAAAGATAATAAAGAACGATTTTCTCTTCAAATTATGCGTATTACAGAGCCTTTTCTGTTATGGACTCTGCAGTATGAAGTGTTTCAGCGCTTTTTCAAGAAGAAGCGGATGGGTTACGTTGTTGCCGGCAATAATGCTCTGCCGTTGAAAAACATCTGATTCACCGGTAAAATCAGTGACCGTTCCACCCGCTTCACGCACAAGCAGGATGCCTGCAGCAAAATCCCATGGAAAGAGTTTGTATTCCCAAAAACCGTCAAAGCGTCCACATGCTGTGTAGGCTAAATCGAGCGCAGCTGAACCAGCTCGCCGGATACCGGCAGAATCATGAATGACCTCTTTCAGCATGCTGATATACGATTCCAGATAGTGGTATTCCTTGAACGGAAGTCCGGTTCCCATGAGAAAACTCTCTTTGTCGGTACGTTTTGATACAGCAATCCGTTTACCGTTAAGGTAAGCACCCTGATCTCGTTCAGCGGTAAAGAGTTCCTGCAGAACAGGTTGAAAGACCACACCTGTTTGCAGTTCATTATTACTCTCTTTCAGGGCAATGCTGATTGAAAAAACGGGGAAGGAGTGAATAAAGTTAAGGGTGCCGTCAAGAGGATCGACAATCCAGGTTCTTCCTGAAGTGCCGTTTATTATGGTACCCTCTTCGCAAAGCATGCTGTCACCGGGAAAACTTTCAATGATAATTGAGCTGATTGCTGCTTCACAGGCTTTGTCGACATCGGTGACAAAATCCTTGAAATCTTTTGCCTGGATTTCCGGATGAGAGAGTTCACCGAATTTCTCAAGGATTAGTGCTCCTGCAGCATGAGCCGCCCTGATGGCAGTCAGCAGTTCTTTACTATTTTTTCCCATGCGGATGATCGTGAACGTAAGAATTGAAATAACCGGCAGTCAATATAACATTTCACGCTCTTTTTTTTGAAAATTGAGATTTATCAGCAGTAACAGGTTTCACAAATCCTCTTGTTCCTGTAATGATCAAGGGATTATAATTTTTATGATCAGCTCAGGAATTAACAATCAGAGGTATCTGTTTTTTATGTATAGTGATATGTTGTTTGATAATTAAAAAGCCAGCTTACCATGAAACATAATATTCCAAAACTTGTTCTCTGTATTGGCGTGTGTTTCGTGTTTGCCTTTGCGGGCAGCACGTTTACGCCTTTGCCGGGTTCTGAGTGGTACTATTCCGTGCTCAACAAACCGTCATGGAACCCGCCTGACTGGTTGTTTCCACCGGCCTGGAGTCTGCTCTTTCTTCTCATGGGTATTGCTCTCTATCTTGTTGTTCAGCAGCGGTCCGGAAAGACGAAGATTCAAGGAGCTCTTTTCATTTTTGGTATTCAGCTTCTACTCAATCTTGGCTGGTCAGCCGCTTTTTTCGGATTTCACTCACCGTTGCTTGCGCTGGTGGTGATTGTTCTGCTCTGGCTTGCAATTGTGCTTACTATCGTGAAGTTCAAAGCGGTTTCTCCCTTATCAGGATATCTTCTGGTTCCCTATCTCCTTTGGGTAACGTTTGCTTCTGTTCTTAATTTTACGATCTGGCAGCTCAACTGACTTGTTGAAAGATCCGATGGAGTGATTGAGCTCCTGGCAATGATCAAGGATGCATTAAGGCTTATGGTTTTTCGATGCAAGTAATGGACGGTATCAAGATTTTTTGAACGTTTCAGGCATAACCTGTTGAAGAAATTTATAAAGAAGGGTAATGTGCCGCATGTGGGAAGGGCTGAAAATCACAAAGCGCAGTTGAAGCTGCGCTTTGTGATTGTTGACTGGCGATAAGAGAGTGAAAAAGCGGTGAGACTTAGTCGCTTTCCTGATCGCGAAGGTTTTCAAGAACACCGAAATCCTCAAGTGTAGTAATATCACCCTTGATCTCATTGCTTGTGGCAAGTTCACGAAGGAGACGGCGCATGATTTTGCCGCTTCGGGTTTTCGGAAGACCTTTGGCCCATCTGATTTCGTCGGGCTTGGCAATAGGCCCGATTTCTTTGGCAACGTGGTTGCGCAAAGCTTCACGGAGAGTCATGTCGCCAACATATTCATCTTTCAGTGTTACGAAGGCTACAAGGGCATTGCCTTTTAGCTCATCGGGACGGCTGACAACAGCTGCTTCTGCAACGGCTTCATGCGATACCAGTGCGCTTTCAACTTCACTGGTGCCGAGGCGGTGGCCTGAAACGTTGACCACATCATCGACACGTCCCATGATCCAGATATAGCCGTCCTCATCCTTGCGGGCGCCGTCACCGGTAAAGTACATGTCGTTGAATTCTGACCAGTAGGTTTTTTCATAGCGTTCGTTGTCGCCGTAAATGGTACGGAGCATTGACGGCCATGGCTTTTTGATAACGAGATATCCGCCTTCGTTGGCTTCGCACGGGGTGCCATCCTTGTGGACTACGTCAACCATGATGCCTGGCAGCGGTCGTGTGGCTGTGCCGGGTTTTGTCGGGGTTGCGCCGGGAAGCGGAGAGACCATGATGCCGCCCGTTTCAGTCTGCCACCAGGTATCGACGATTGGACACCTTTCCTGTCCGACAACCCTGTGATACCACATCCAGGCCTCAGGATTGATTGGTTCTCCCACCGTTCCGAGCAGGCGAAGCGAGCTGAGGTTGTGTTTGGTGACCCATTCGTTTCCGGCGCGAATAAAGGCGCGAATTGCAGTTGGTGCGGTATAGAGAATGGTGACTTTGTGGCGGTTGATGATATCCCAGAACCTGTCCCACTGAGGGTAGTTTGGTGCGCCTTCGTACATCAGGACGGTTGCGCCGTTAAGCAGTGGCCCATAGACCATATAGCTGTGTCCGGTTATCCAGCCTACATCTGCCGAACAGAAGTAAATATCTTCATCCTTGATATCAAAAACGTATTTGAAAGAGCTCGCAGCATGAACCATGTATCCGGCGGTGGTGTGCAGGATACCTTTTGGTTTTCCGGTTGAGCCGCTTGTGTAGAGTACGAAGAGCGGATGTTCTGCATCGAGTTCTGCCGGTTCCGATTCATCTCCGGCGAGGCCCATGAGATCATGCCACCAATGGTCCATACCATCATGCATGCTGATTTTTTCACCGGTAACCTTCAGAGCGATAACACTGCGAACAGAGGGGGTGTTGACGATAGCTTCGTCAACGATATTTTTGAGGTTAATAGAACCTCCGCGGCGTCTTGTGCCGTCTGCGCAAATGACCATCTTTGCGCGTGAATCATTAACGCGTTCCGTAATAGCGTGAGCAGAGAAACCGGCAAAAATAACGTTATGGACTGCGCCAACGCGGGCACAGGCAAGAACGGCTATGACCAGTTCAGGAACCATGCCCATATAGATAGCAACCCTGTCGCCAGGCTTGATACCGGCGATTTTCAGTACGTTTGCAAACTTGCAGACCTGGCGGTGCAGTTCACCGTAGGTCAGAACCCTCTGGTTACCCTCTTCTCCTTCCCAGATAATAGCGGCTTTGTTCTTCCTCCAACTGTTGACATGGACATCAAGGGCATTATAGCAGATATTGGTTTTTCCACCGTTAAACCATTTTGCATACGGCGTATTCCATTCCAGTACCGTATCCCACTTCTTGAACCAGTGAAACTGATCAGCAATGCCTGCCCAGTAAGCGTCCGGATCTGCTTCAGCGGCAGCATAGAGCTTCTCATACTCTTCCATGGAGGAGATATGGGCATTTTTCGCAAACACTGCCGGAGGTGGAAATTTCCGTTTTTCAGAAAGAACAGAGCTGATCGATTCTTCTGCAGAAGATGAGGTTACGGTGTGCTGTGCGTTGGATGTTGTTTCGTCTGTAGCCATTGATACCCATGTTTTATGTGTTAAAAAAAAGGATATTTCCCCCATTACAGGTATTCGGAAACGTAGAAAATAACTGGTTGAAACGGAGATAAAAAGCCGGAGATCAAGTTTTATACATTCTATGCTGATTTTACATAAAAAAATGCTGCCTGACAATCATTGAAATGGATAACACTGATTTTTACCCGCCTTTTACCACAAAATTGACCAGTTTGTCGGCAACGACAATTTCGCGGAGAATTGTTTGGCCTTCAAAAAACTTAAGCACCGATTGCACCCTCTTTGCCTCTTTGAGAAGTGTCTCTTTCGTGCTTTTGGCAGGCGCAAGAAAGGTTCCTCTCAGTTTTCCGTTTATCTGGACAGCAATGGTCAACATACTCTCTTCGACAAGTTTCTGATCAAAAGAGGGGAAAGGCGCAAAACTGATTGACTGTTTGTGACCAATGCTTTCCCAAAGTTCCTCCGTAATGTGCGGAGCATAGGGTGCCAGCAGAATAAGCAGAGTTTCAATGGCGTCGCGGTGTTTGCAGCCGGCTTTGTGCATTTCATTGACAAAGACCATCATTTCAGAAATAGCGGTATTGAATTTGAGCTGTTCTGTGTCTTCGCTGACCTTTTTAATGGTTTTATGCATGCGTCTCAGAAGCTCTTCGGGCATGGCATTCTGGGAAAGGAGAGTTGCCGCTTCTTCATGCTCCGGATATACCAGCCGCCATACTTTTGCCAGAAAACGGCTTATGCCTTCAATGCCGTTGGTGTTCCACGGTTTGACTTGTTCAAGTGGCCCTAAAAACATCTCATAGAGACGGACTGCATCAGCTCCGTACCGCTTAAGGACGTGGTCAGCAGGGATGACGTTTCCTCGTGATTTTGACATTTTTTCGTTGTCTTCTCCAAGAATCATTCCCTGATTGAAAAGCTTTCTGAACGGTTCCTTTGAGCTTACGACACCAAGGTCGAAGAGTACCTTGTGCCAGAATCGTGCATAGAGCAGGTGAAGCACGGCATGTTCAGCACCACCGATATAGAGGTCGACGTTCATCCAATAGTGCTCTTTTTCGGGATCAATCAGTTGTTCTCGATTGTCAGGATCAATAAAGCGGAGGTAGTACCAGCAGCTTCCTGCCCACTGGGGCATGGTGTTGGTCTCCCGTCTGAACGATCCGTGCTCATCACTGCCATAGAGCCAGTGCGAAATGTTGGCAAGCGGCGATTCACCGGTTGAGGAGGGATGGTAAGCCTCAACCTCAGGAAGAACGAGGGGAAGGCTGGTTTCCGGGCGAAGTGTTCCATCATTATAATGCTTGATGGGGATCGGTTCCCCCCAGTAACGCTGTCGGCTGAATATCCAGTCGCGGAGTTTGTAGTTGACCTTTCTTTCGCCAGCTTTTTTTGTTTCAAGCCAGGCAGCCATACGTTCAAAAGCGTCGCAGAATGAAAGTCCGTTGAGTGTTATCTCATTGTTGGAAGAGTTTACACAGATGCTTTCTTTTTCCTCAAAAACCCTTTCCTTGACATCATAAGGGCTTTTAATGACTTCAATGATGGGGAGGTTGTATTGTTTGGCAAACTCCCAGTCCCGGCTGTCATGCGCCGGGACTGACATGATGGCTCCAGTTCCGTAGCTGATCAGGACAAAGTCGGAAATCCACACAGGGAGAGGCTCTCCTGTTGCGGGATTTATGGCATAGGAACCGGTAAAAACACCAGTTTTTTCTTTTTGAAGTCCGGTTCGCTCAAGTTCAGTTTTAAGTTTTGCCTGATTGATATAGCTTTTCACTTCTACCAGCTGCTGTGCGGTTGCGAGCTTTTCGGCAAGTGGATGCTCTGGTGAAATAACAAGGTAGGTAGCTCCGAAAAGGGTGTCAGGCCTGGTTGTATAGACTCTCAGGCTGCGGTTATGGCAGCGGAGTTCAAAGTCAATCTCAACCCCTTCCGATCGGCCAATCCAGTTACGCTGCATCTGTTTGACATTTTCCGGCCAGTTGAGTTCATCAAGATCCGCAAGCAGGCGATCGGCGTATGCCGTGATTTTCAGTACCCACTGCCGGAGAGGGCGGCGGATAACAGTATAACCATCGGCTATTTTTTCATCAACTTCCTCATTTGCCAGAACGGTTTTAAGCTCTTCGCACCAGTTGACATCCACTTCGGACATATAAGCCAGACCCATCTCATAAAGCTTGAGAAAAATCCACTGAGTCCATTTAAAATATCCAGGATCAGTGGTATTGATTTCTCTCGACCAGTCGTATGAAAAACCCATTGCCTGAAGGGTTTCCTTAAAGCTCCGGATATTTTCTTCTGTAGTTATTTTCGGGTGGGTTCCTGTCTTGATGGCAAACTGTTCAGCCGGCAGCCCGAAGGCATCCCATCCCATTGGGTGAAGTACATTATAGCCGCAGCTCCGTTTGTATCGTGCAGTGATATCTGATGCTGTATACCCTTCAAGATGTCCGACATGGAGTCCTGTCCCGCTTGGATAGGGAAACATGTCGAGCACGTAGTATTTTGGTTTTCCCTCTTCTTCTGTTGTTTTAAAGGTGTTCTGTTTCTGCCACCAGGCTTGCCACTTCTGTTCTGTTTTCGAAAAATCGTACCTCATGGAGTGTTGATGAATGACGTTGGATCCTGCAGAATTAAATAAAAAAGCAGCGCAGGGTTAACTGCACTGCTTTTTTACAATAGTTACATTTAATTGGTTTCTGTGCCGTTCTCTTTTGGTGCATCCTGTTCAGCAGCTTTTATTGAAAGAGCGAAACGTGTTTTTCCGGTACGTGGATCCTTGCGGACATCAACCAGTTTGACTTTGACCTTTTCACCGATTTTGAGATGATCGCTGACCTTCGTTACTCTTGTGCTTGATATCTCGGAGATGTGGACCAGCCCGTCAGTTTTGGGAAGGAATTCCACAAAGGCGCCGAGTTCATCACGAATGTCACGTACCTTGCCGATGTAAACTGAGCCGATTTCAGGTTTGGCAATCAGGTTTTTTATGGTGGCAAGTGCAGCGTTTGTTCCTTCACTGGTCGAGCAGGCAATGGTTACAGTGCCATCATCATCAATGTTGATTTCTGCGCCGGTTTCCTCTGTAATGCTTCGGATGGTTTCTCCGCCCTTGCCGATAATCATGCCTATACAGTCAACAGGCACCTTGATGCTCGTGAGTTTTGGTGCAAAGTTTGCAAGTTCCTGGCGGGTTGAGGGGATAGCCTTTTCCATTTCCCCAAGAATGTGAAGACGGCCTCTGCGTGCCTGTTCAAGAGCGGTTTCAAGAATGTGATAATCAAGCCCGTCTATCTTGATGTCCATCTGGCAGGCTGTAATACCGTCTCTGGTGCCCGACACCTTGAAATCCATATCTCCAAGATGGTCTTCATTACCGAGTATATCAGAGAGCACAGCGTACGATTCTCCTTCCTTGATCAGTCCCATGGCGATACCTGATACCGGTTTTTTGATTGGAACACCTCCATCCATAAGGGCGAGTGTTCCACCGCAAACGGAAGCCATTGATGAAGAGCCATTCGATTCAAGAATGTCTGAAACAATACGGATGGTATACGGGAATTCTTCCTCGGTCGGGGCAACCATTTTAATGGATCGTTCGGCCAGATTGCCGTGTCCGATCTCCCGGCGGCCGATACTGCCAAGTCTTCCGCATTCACCGACGCTGAAAGGCGGAAAGTTGTAGTGGAGATAGAATTTTTTGTCGGCACTGTTTGTCAGGGTATCCACGGACTGAGCGTCTTTTTTTGTACCAAGGGTAATGGTAACAAGAGCCTGGGTTTCTCCCCGGGTAAAGAGTGCTGAACCATGTGCTCTCGGTATGATACCAAGTTCTATGGTGATCGGGCGTACCTGGTCAAGGGCTCTGCCGTCAAGGCGTTTGGCATCGTCAAGAATCATATGGCGCATAACCTTTTTTTCCACCGCGTGAATCTGTTCGTCTATGATATGCTGGTTGAGACAGAGTGCTTTGGACGGATCGGCGGCAGCTTCTTCGCTGCTGATAATTGCCTTGAAGTGCTCTATGGCAGCAGCTATGGTGTCGCGGTAGATAAGAGCTGTCTGATCAGCGCGTTCTTCTTTTTTGAGCGGTGTATAGGCGAGTTCCTTGAGACGGCTTTCGCAAAGTTCGCGAACGGTTTCAGTGAGTTCTGCAGGAATGACTGCCGGCGAAAAGGGGCGGAGTGGCTTTGCAACTTCTTCAGCGATTTCATTCTGGAGAGCACAGAGTTTGCGGATGGCTGTGTGACCGAATTTGATTGCATCCAACATTTCAGCCTCGGAAATCTCTTTCATCTCTCCTTCAAGCATGCAGATGGTATCTGCTGTGCCACCGATACAGATATCAAGGTCGCTGTTGACAAGTTCGTTGATATCAGGATTGATGACAAAGAGTCCGTTGATCCTGCCGACACGGACTTCAGACATCGGGTTTCGGAAAGGAATATCAGAGACCATGATAGCACACGAAGCGGCCAGGCCGCCGAGTACGTCGGCGTCATTGATCTGGTCTGAAGAAATAACCGTTACAATGATCTGGGTTTCATAGAGGTAGCCATCAGGAAAGAGTGGGCGGAGGGCACGGTCGATAAGTCTTGCTGAAAGAATTTCTTTTTCGGACGGGCGGCTTTCACGTTTGAAAAAACCACCGGGGAACTTGCCCGCTGCCGAATATTTTTCGCGGTATTCAACCTGAAGAGGGAAGTAGTCCTGGTTGGGTGGAGGTGTTTTTTTGCTTGAGACAACCGTTGCAATAACCATGGTGTCGCCAAGGCGGACAACTACAGCGCCGTCGGCCTGTTTTGCCATTTTACCGGTTTCGATAGAGATAATCTTGCCGTGGCCAAGATCAATTTCTTTGTTAATAATCATGGAAATCGTGAGATAGTAGTGATAAAAATGTTGTCCGGTTGTTTTCAAGCAATGAACATGTACTAAAATATAACACAAAAAAGTATCTTCTGGTAACCCGATCTCAGGCTGTCATCATGCCGGGATTTTACCATTGTCGATAAGGCGGACCTTACCTGAATAAGCTGCAAGCAGCAGCCGGTACTCCTTTCCCTCTTCAGCGGTATCTGCCAGCTCAAAAGTCTCTTCATTGATAAAAATGACATAATCAGGGCTGCATCCTGGCGTGGAGAGGATCATCTGTTCGACTTCTGCAGCAATTGCCAGAAGGTTTTTCTCTTGTTGGCCAACCCGTTGCGCTGCATGGCAGATTCCCTTGTACAGTATGGCTGCAGCACTGCGCTCCTGGCTTGAAAGGTAAATATTTCTTGAACTTACCGCCAAGCCATTTTCTTCCCTTATAATGGGAGCGGATATAATTTTTATATCCAGATTAAGATCCTTGACAAGTTGACGGATAACGGCAAGTTGTTGAGCATCTTTTTCACCGAAAATCGCTATATGCGGCTTTGTGATATGAAACAATTTTGTCACTATTGTGGCAACTCCATTGAAATGGCCAGGCCTTCGTTCTCCTTCAAACCTTTTGCCGAGAGGGCCGCACTCCAGGGTGGTTTGATGGTTTTCGGGATAGATGCTTTTTGCTTCAGGTGCAAAGAGGTAGTCGACCTCTGCCGCTCGCGCAAGGGCGACGTCCTGCTCAAATGGTCTGGGGTATTGGTGGAGGTCTTCGTTTATCCCGAACTGTGAAGGGTTGACGAAAATCGTGAGAATAGTGGTGCCTGCGGTTTGCTGAGCAAGCTTTATGAGGCTCAGATGCCCTTCGTGCAGAGCACCCATTGTCATGACGACACCGATGAACTGCCGGTTAAGCCGGAGCTTTTCAGCTATTGCCTGCATCTGTTCAGGTTCAGTGATGATCTGCATGCTTTTCTTCTGATTTGATTGTTTTTTTTCTTGACGGGTGGACAATCACCACAAATTCGCCCCTTGTTTTGCCGTCAGCAAGTCGTTGGCGGATTTCTTCAATTGTTCCTGTAATATACTCTTCATGTATTTTGGTCATCTCCCGTCCAATGAAAATCTGTGCATTTTCCAGAACTATGCTGAGTTCGTCAAGGAGTTTCATGATCCTGTAGGGTGATTCATAAAGGACGAATGATGCTTGCAGAGCGGCGAGATATTCAAGACGGCTTTTGCGCCCTTTTTTATGAGGCAGAAAGCCCGCGAAAAAAAAATTGTTGACTGGAAGCGGACAGGCCGAGAGTGCTGTTGTGAGTGCACTTGGTCCGGGAATCGGGATCACCTGAAGGCCATGTTCATGCAGTTCGTGAAGGAGCGCATAACCAGGGTCGCTGATAACGGGGGTTCCTGCATCAGTGATGAGAGAGACATCGGTACCTTCTTCAAGCAGGGAGACAATCTGTCCGATAGCTCTTGGCTCATTGTAGTTGTGGTAACTGATGAGCTTTTTGCCGGAAATGTTGAGATGTTTGAGCAGAATTGACGCATGGCGAGTATCTTCACATGCGATGGCTCCGGATTGTTTCAGGGTATTTATGGCTCTCAGGGTAATGTCTTCGAGATTTCCGAGAGGCGTTGCAACAACATAAAGTGTTCCTGTATGTAAATGATCAGTGTGCAAGGGCAAAAGAGGGTGTTGAACAAAGGGTTTGTTTATGGTAGATTCATAATCGTTTTAGTATAATAATAAAAATACGATAAACAGCGTTCAGTCAAAGATGAAGGATCAGCAGCGGTTACTGTCGGTCAACGACTTGCGGGTGCATTTTTCCCAGCAAAAAAGTGGTGGATTGGGAAAACCCGTTTTGGTACATGTGGTTAACGGGGTCTCCTTCGATGTTTATCATGGTGAGACTCTGGGGCTCGTTGGCGAGTCGGGGTGCGGTAAAACTACCCTTGGCCGAGCATTGATCCGTCTTGGTCATTCGGTTGTAACCGGTAAGATAGAGTTTGAAGGACGCGAAATTTCTGCTGTCGGTAATCGTGAATTTCGATCTCTTCGCAAACAAATCCAGATGATTTTTCAGGATCCTTTTGGTTCACTGAACCCCCGTCTGACGGTCGGACAGATGCTTGGAGAGGTTTTATCAGTTCATGGTATTGCACGCGGGCAGGATGCACGCAGGCGGATTGATGAGTTGCTTGATCTCGTTGGCTTGAACAGGGAATACAGTAATCGTTATCCGCATGAGTTTTCAGGGGGGCAACGGCAGCGGATCGGCATTGCGCGTGCGCTGGCGGTCAATCCCAAATTCATTATCTGTGATGAGCCGGTCTCTGCACTTGATGTTTCAATTCAGTCACAGATTATTAATTTGCTTAAGGATCTTCAGCGTGATCTGGGATTAACCTATCTCTTCATCGCTCACGACCTGTCGGTTGTTGAATACATTTCCGACAGGGTTGCGGTCATGTATCTCGGCAAAATTGTTGAGATTGCTGATTCAGCTGAACTCTATGCCAATCCGAAACATCCTTACACAAGGGCGCTTCTTTCAGCAATTCCCAATCCTGAATTCGGAGGAAAAAAAGAAAGAATTCTGTTGAAGGGAGATTTGCCGGGGCCAATGAACATTCCAACCGGTTGCGGTTTTCATCCACGCTGTCCTTCCGCCATGGCTGAGTGCAGCCAGAGGGAGCCAAAGTTTCAGGAGTTCAATCCTGCCAATGGACACAAAGTAAGTTGCCTCCTCTATGAATAATACAAATACTCCAGCAACAAGGCGGGGATGTTTCCGTAACGGCTGTCTTCTCCTTTTTATTTTTCCGATTCTGATCTTTATCGGACTTTTTTGGGCTTATCGCAGTTCACAGGCTCTTCCCGACCGTTTTGTGCTGGTACTCCCTCTCAGCGGAGAAGTTGATGAAATTCGCAATGAAAGTACCTCTATGCCCTTTTTGCCTTCCCGGGAGTCGCTATCTCTTCAGGAGCTACTCTTTGTGCTCAATCATGCCGTTTCGGACGAGCGTGTCAGGGAGGTGCTGCTTGATATACGTGGAGTTAAGACAACCCCTGCGAAGATAGCGGAATTAAAGGAAGCCGTTGAAAAGGTTCGTAAAGGAGGTAAAAAAATTATCGCATTTCTTCGCTCCGCTGAGGATGCTGATTATCTCCTTGCGACGGCATGTGATTCCATTATTGTAGAACGGGGCGGATATCTTCATCTTGATGGTCTAAAGGCGGAAACGCTTTTTTATACCACTCCGCTTGGAAAAATTGGTGTCAACGTTCAGGCTGCTCAGTGGAAAAAGTACAAAAGTGGTATTGAGCCGTTCGTCAGAACAGGAGCAAGCAGGGAATACCTCGAGCAGATCAATACACTGCTTGATGAGGTCTACGATGATTATCTCGATTATGTATCAAAGCGGCGAGGGATGAGCAGAGGCTTATTCGAAGCCCTTGTTAACAATGATCCGCTTCTGTCGGCCAATAAAGCAAAAAAACTTGGATTGGTTGATGGTACGGCCTCTTTCTGGGAGTTGCAGCGTGCCATGACCAGAAAAATAACCGGTAAGGAGCTTGGCAGTGAAAACGATGCTTATGTCAGTGCAGCTGAATACCGGTCTGCTGTTGTCTGGCCCCAAAAGGCAGAAAGTAAGGAACGTATTGCGGTGATCACATTGTCAGGCATGATTGTCCGATCGGCAGGTGAATTGGGTGACGGAATCGATGTAGAGACATTGAAAAGTTCACTGGACGCGGCATTGGAGGATAAAGCGGTTAAAGCCCTTGTTCTGCGTATTGATAGTCCCGGTGGTGATGCTCTTGCATCGGCAGATATGCTGCAGATGCTTGATTCAGCGGCGGTGAAAAAACCTCTCGTGGTATCCATGTCCGGCGTTGCAGCTTCAGGAGGTTACATGGCGGCTCTTGCCGGAAAATCCATTTTTGCCCATCCCCTGACCATTACCGGATCAATTGGTGTTTATGCCCTGAAGCCCAACATCAGCGGACTTGCTGAAAAAATTGGTCTGGGTCGGGATGTTGTTACCAAAGGGAGGTATGCTGATGCCAGTACTCCCTTCAAGCCTCTTGAAGGCGAAGCATACGACAGGTTTGTTGCTGCTTCGGGTGAGGTCTATGATGACTTTGTCGGGAAAGTTGCCCTATCAAGGAAGATGAGTATTGCAGCAGTGGACTCTGTTGCCGGGGGAAGGGTCTGGACAGGCAGCCGTGCATTGAAGGCTGGTCTGGTTGACCGGACGGGGGGGCTGTTTGATGCCATTCATCAGGCACAGATTCTCGCTAAAATGGATATGACAAAAAAACCCCGAATCTTGCTTTATCCAATGCAGAAAAGCTTGCTGGAGTCTCTCTTGCAGGGCAACGGTGTGAGTCTTGCCGACAGGGTGTCAGCTGCCATTAAAAAACAGCTCCTGCATGAGTTTGTTTTCGAGCGTCAGTTCACGTCTATGGCTGCTTTTTATGAAATGCTGAGAATGTCAGGTCAGCTTTCCATGCTTGCCGTAATGCCTTGTGAGATTGTTATTGAGTGACTCTTTTCCAAAGAAAGAGAGAAAAGAGATCACAGCAATATCGGAGACGAGCAGGGGCGGGATACACACCCCGCCCCATGTCAGACTAAAACTTGTAAGTCAGTGAACTCTGAGCCCTGAAGGCATTACTGTCATGTGCTCCTTTGTAGTCGGTTTTCCACTCTGAGAGTTGCAGGCCGAGGATGAAGTTAGGTGTTATCTTGTTAATGATATTGGCGAAGATTGTCTGGCTTCGTGAACGGGCATCAGTACCCAGATCGTTATCATTCGGGTCATCCAGTCCTGCTCCTGCGCTGAAGGAGGTCTCAGGGGAGAGGGCGTAGCGGAATGCTGCCCATCCTCCACGGGATCGAATCCCCTTAAGATCACTTTTTACGCTATTGTTTATGCCTTGAGCAATTCCTCCCCAGTAGTCATCAAGGTTTGAACCTGTAAAGTACTCCCCGGTCAGCGTTAACTCTTTGCTAAGCGGAAAGGTGAGTTCCAGATTGCACGACCAGGAATCAATCGTTGTATGGGTGCCTTTCTTGTCAGTATCCCACTCTTCCTGTCCATAATGGCCAGAGATAGCGAGGGTTGCCGGCTGACTGGCCACAACGAGTGGTTCGGAAAGAGCAATGCGACCCTGTATGGTCGGCATGGCGGCATCTTTACCTGGATCGATATTCCATGTTTCAGCCCAACTGTTAGATGAGCCGATCGTTCTTGCCGCTGCTGTTGTTAATTCAAGATGTCCTTTTTCTCCAATTGAAAATCCTTTTGTCAGTCGCAACTGGGGGTGGCGGGTACCGATATTGCCTGAAGCCCACATTATGGCAGGATCATCGACAAAGGGTATGAGTGCGGAGTGAACGTCCCAGGTCTGGCCAGCCAGTATACTGAAATCGGATGCTGGCCAGTATGCCTTGAGATAACCGTGCCGCAGCCTTGGGTTCATATTGTTTTCAGTGCCACCTCCGAGAAAATCAAATTCGATGTTCCCTGTTAGTTTGATGGTCTCTGTATCAGGACCGCTGAGGTTCAGACCAAGCCTTGTCGCACCGGCGGTCAGGTTCCACTCGGCATCGTGATTATTCTGTCCTTCAGGCCAGACCCAAAGAGCTATGTTCCCGGGATTTATTTTTCCGGTATCATAGGATGCATCAAAGCGGGCAAAACCGTAAAGCTGTATTTTGACATCCGAAGCGTTTGATACCGGACGTGGAGTCGGGGGTTCCACTTTTTTTGCAGATACAGGGGGTACTTGAGTCTCTGCTGTAACAGTGACCGCTGGCCGGTTTTTTACAAGTGCCTTGAGTTCGGCAAGTTCCTGCTCGAGTCGGGTGATGCGCGCGTCAACGGTTTCAGTCGTTTCGGCAGCAAAACAGGGAACAACGGCGCAGAGTGAGCTGGCAAGCAGCAGAGTGTAACGAAATTTTCCCCTTGCGTTCATGAAGTGTCTCCAGTGATAAGTATTGGTTAAAGGAGGTTACAGAATCTGAGATAAACCCGAATATAGGCAGAGAATAAAGAAATTCTTCGTTCTTTGTGGCGAACGACCATGGATGGTCTGCCCCGTCAGAAGCTCCAGAAATCACGGTCAAGATTTCGGTATTGGATACCCTGGATGAGATGCTTCATGGCGATATGAGCGGAGCCATCAAGATCGGCAATTGTACGGCTCACCTTGAGGATCCGGTCATGTGCCCTTGCTGAAAGGTTCATGCGGTTCATCGCATCCATGAGCTTTTGTGAACTTTCCTTGTCCAGCTGGCAGAAGATTTTGATCTGTTTTGGACTCATCTGGGCATTGGTATAGATTTTTGGTGATATGGTGCCGGCAAATCGCTCCTGCTGGATTGTTCGGGCTTCGATCACCCTGTGGCGGATTGACATTGAGCTTTCGGCATTCGATGCCGCGAAAAGGTCGCTGTTTTCAACTTTCGGTACATCAATGTGAATATCGATACGGTCAAGGAGTGGACCTGAAATTTTTGAAAGATAGCGCTGAATCTGCTGAGGCGGCGCTGTCAAATTGCCGTCAGAGTCTTTCAGGGCTCCTGCAGGACTTGGGTTCATGGCTGCAATAAGCATGAATCCTGCCGGATATCTGGTGGTAACGGAGATTCTCGACACCGTCACCTCCCGCTCCTCAAGGGGCTGGCGTAGAACTTCAAGGGCGTTTCGGGTGAATTCGGGCAGTTCATCCAGAAAGAGGATGCCGTTATGGGCAAGGCTGACCTCTCCGGGTCTGGCGTTTGATCCGCCGCCGATCAGCGCGATATTGCTTGTTGTATGGTGAGGGCTGCGGAATGGTCGTGTAACCATGAGGGGGCGTTCTTTTTCCAGAAGGTTCGCTACCGAGTATATTTTTGTGGTTTCCAGTGCCTCTTCAAAACCGAGTGGAGGCAGAATTCCCGGCAACCCCTTTGCAAGCATGGTCTTTCCGCTGCCTGGAGGACCGATCATTATAACATTATGGCCGCCAGCCGCCGCTATTTCAAGGGCTTTTTTTGCAGCAGTCTGCCCTTTGATATCAGCAAAATCAACAAGGTAATCCTGTTCACCCTCAAACAGTTCAGCAATATTGACGGTCACCGGAGCATGAGCTCGCTCTCCATTCAAAAGACTGACGGTATCGTTCAGGGTATTGACGCCATATACTTTAATGGCGGATTTTGAAGCAGAGACGGCAACTGCAGCTTCTGCTTCATTTTCCACAGGGACGATCAGCCGTTTTATACCTTCTTTTCCCGCCATAATCGCAACAGGGAGTGCTCCATTGATTCTTCTAAGCGAGCCATCAAGCGCGAGTTCTCCCATGATGAGTGTTTCTTCAAACCGGTTAGCGATAAGCTCCAGTGACCCCAGAAGTCCGATGGCGATCGGGAGATCAAATGCCGTCCCCTCCTTTTTTATATCAGCAGGCGCAAGGTTGACGGTGATTTTTTTTGGAGGAACAGCAAACCCGGAATTTCTGATTGCAGTAAGAATTCTTTCTCTGCTCTCTCTTACAGCATTATCCGGAAGTCCGACAACCGTAAACGAGGGAATTCCACCCGCCACATTGGCTTCAACAGTAATCTTCAAGGCGTCAATGCCAATCAAAGCAGCAGCGCTCAGTGTCGAAAGCATGATGATAAAGGAAAAGAAATTTATTCCGCTTTACATAATTTATACAATTATCTGACTCGTTTTGTACAGAAAAGAATGATTTTTTATCCTTATACTTGAACTTCATAGTACAATCCAGGTTCAATTATTTTTAAGACATATAAGATAATGCCCTGTAATGGGTGCTATTTTTTTGAAATAAAGAGAACGGATTCTTATTATAACGGTATATAAATAATAATGAGGAGTTCAAGTTGGAGGGCATTAAACAGACCGGGTTACTGCCAGTACCTTTAACTTGTTTCAAATCAACAGGTACAAGGCAGGATTAAACAAAAATTATGTCGTAAGTACTTGTGGTGATTTTGATTTATCACATGTTTTGATTTTTTCAGTTTTCAGAAAGTCTTCCATCTGTGGTTCGCAAACTTTATTGATGACACTAAAGCCTTATTAAATAAAGATGCTTGAATCAATAATTCCAGATGGCGAAAAGCAAAATGCATAAGTTTACAACAGGTTGATTTTTGTTATCTTGATGCTCAATTGTTTTCGTTTGCAAAGTTTTATATTGAAACAAGATCCTGTTTGATTGCACAGGTATAAAAAAAGAAGTCAATCATTGAAATAGTGATGTTTTTTACCCCCTGCAAGTTCAAGGAACATGCTTTGTTGAGTAACAAATGAGCATATTCTTTCTTGTAATTTTTTTTGTTACATACATCATTATTGGTTCATTGTCCCCCGATCACAAGTGTAAATAGATGGCAAATGTTGATTGTATGCGCTGCAATACATAACAGCATATCCTTTTCAGACTGATCGTTGCTGTGCAGAAGTGTACAGTGATGATGTTATGCCGAAAGTGCAGGGTAACCGTTTATTGCTGACTTTTTCTTTATGATAAAGACAAGAATTTAGACAATCTGTTTTTACAAGGTTTTTAGCTGTAATTTCTATTGTTGTTATATAGCGATTTTACACAACTCATGCGTATTATTGCAGGGTACGCAATGTCAACAGGCATCATCTCTTTTGGCCTGTTGTTGTTCTGTGCCCATGCGGCGGCCAAATACAAGAGCGTCATTTTAGATATATCAAATATCATATTCAAAATGATATTTGCTGCATGTGTTGTCGTTTTTGGCGGAATAGCCAGTTTTGCCATCCTGAATACCGTATTTCTTTTCATCGCACAACTGATTGCAAAGGCGCAATAATTTCCCTTCCGGATTGCATATTCCACAAAGTTCGAACATCTTTTCAGCACAACGTCGAAACCTAAAACAACCGTTATACAATCTGCAAGATGAGTTGAAGGTTATCCCTCTTTACATATCAGATTCGTGTAATTGGAATCAAGAGGCCTATCCTCGCAACTGTCTTGCAGAAACACTCCTTTTATGAAAAGCAGTCGTATCGGGAGTGTGGCATTTCGTTTTACGATATGCACCATGGATATCCGTCAATGATAAAATGCCACTATCCAGTGGTGCGCAATCCTCCTGAGATGGCGTTGACCGTCAGAAAGAGTTCAGGCAGCATGCCATCGGCCTCCTCCTGCTTTGCTGCATCCTTGAGTGTCCGCCATTGCCTGAGCAGCTTTATCTGCTGTTGGTGCAGCATATCAAGTCCTTCACGGCGGGGAGCAATAAATTTATTGACATTCAGGCGCTGGATTTCAAGGGGCTCAGAAAAGAGCAGCTCAATATATTTTTTTGTACGGTGATATTCTGCAGTGATCATGCCGAGGATGCGATCCCTGATGGTAAAGTCATTGACCAATGTTGCGTATTGGCTCATGACCTCCAGGTCGGCTGATGCCATGCTTGTGTCAGCATTGCTGATAATATAGCGTAGCGGTGGCCATGCGTGACTGCGGAAGCGGATTTCATCGAAGGCCTGAGGGTTCGTGTTGTGCAGATGCTCAAGAGCGGAGCCTACGCCATACCATCCAGAAAGAGAAAAGCGCGCCTGGTTCCAACTGAAAACCCAGGGAATTGCCCGCAGATCTTTAAGAGTTGTTTGGCCGCTTCTCCGTGAAGGTCGTGATCCTATTCTTGATGATTCAATAATGTCTATAGGGGTTGCTTCACGGAAAAAGTTCAGAAATCCTTCCGCCTCGATTAACTCCCGGTAAGCATGATTGCTTTTTTCCGAGAGGATATCCATAACAGGTTCGAGGGGGTGCGCTTTTTTCGGGCTGTTCTGCTGTTTTGCGATCGCAGCAGTAACACCAGCCATGAAAAGCTCAAGATTATAGACAGCACTGATGCGGTTTGCATACTTCTGTGCAATAGTTTCTCCCTGTTCGGTAAAACACATTCCTGCATTGAAAGAGCCGTAAGGTTGCGCCTTGAGAAAGCGGTGTGTCGGACCTGCACCACGGCTTATGCTTCCGCCTCTTCCATGAAAAAAAAGAATAGCTGTGTTGCTGCGTTCGGCCGCTTCAAGCAGGGCCTCCTGGGCCCGGTAAAGCGTCCATGTGCTTGCAAAAATGCCCCCATCCTTGTTACTGTCGCTGTATCCAATCATGACCTCTTGAACTGCCTTTTTGTTGCCCCCTTTTTTTCTCCGGTACTCGAGACTTCTTCGGGTAACGGGGTGTTGAAGGAACTCCTCAAGTATCGCAGGGCTTTTTTCGAGATCCTCAATAGTTTCAAAGAGCGGGACAACCGGAAGAATACAGGCGTCACCATCACCATCACCGGCCGGTGTCATCAATCCGACCTCACGTGCAAAAAGATAGACGACGAGAAGATCAGAGGTATTTCGGGTCATGCTGACAATGAGGGAACCGAGTCCACCGGTGCCGTATTGTTTTGTATGGTTGAGTAAGACTTTATAACAGGCAAGCACGGTTTCGGCTTCAGCTCCGACGTTCATATCCGGATGGGTGAATGGTCGGGGTGACTGGAGTTCCCGGTCGAGGAATGCTCGTCTTGCTTCTTCATCCCATCCCAGAAAATCTGTGCCGTTCAATCCGGAAGCTGTCATGAGCTGGGAGAGCGCCAAATCGTGAAAGTGACTGTTCTGACGGATATCAATCGTGCCAAGATGGAAGCCGAAGGTCTGCACAATTCTATAAACCGGTGCGATTTCAGAATCTGCAATATGCTGTGCTCCGATATCAATGAGTGACTGGCGCAGGAGCGAGAGATCGTCAAGCAGTTCCTCAGAACAGCTGTAACAGCTTTGTTCAAAGGTCTTCTGAATGGTGTCCGATCTTTCTGCTGTATGCGGAAGCGAGGCGATCATAAGATTAAGGAACTGACGCCAGGGTTCATGGCGGTTTCGCTGGATAGCCTCAAGGCTTGTCTCTCCCAGCTTCTGGCTGAGACTTGCAATGCGAAAGAGAAGCTGTTTGTCAGGGTTCTGGAGTCTTTCACAAAAACTTAATTTCGATGCGATTTCTTCGAGATGTCGCTGAACAAGTGTCAGTGCATTCCGGCGCATATTGATGAGGGTTTCTTCCGTTACTTCAGCCGTTACAAGGGGATGGCCGTCTCGATCGCCTCCGACCCAGCTGCCGAACGAGAGGCGGGGCAGCGTGCGCGGATCGGATAGTGTACAGGGATCGAATCCTGCATCCTTCCATGCCTGGAGGAGCCGCTTGTCGAGCATCGGCAAAACCTCAGGAAAAATATTGAATAGGTAGTGAATGACATTTCTGCGTTCATCCGATACCTCTGGCTTTTCAAACAGGATCTCTCCTGTTCTCCAGAGTCTTTCCATGACGACCTTGATTTCATTGCGTATGTCGACCTTTTCCAGTGGTGTCCACATCTGGTTTTCGCGTTTCACCAGTAACAGATAGAGCTGCCGGTGCTGTTCAAGTACGGTTTTGCGTTTCGCTTCGGTTGGATGGGCTGTCAGGACGGCATTTATGGCGATCTCCGGCAGGAGTGTGCGAATTTCTGTTTCAGTGATGCCGAGTTCCCTGAGCCGCCCGAGGGTTCTTCCCCAGAGACCGGTGAGATGTGATAATCCCTGCTCGGCTTCAAGCGCACGCCGGTTCTGTGCGGCAGAGTTTTCCTCAGCCATATTGAGCAGCTGGAATAAAATAGAAAATGCCTGAAGAGCGCGTTCGGAGTTCGGATAGCATTCAAGCGGCATGCCGGTATTTTGCCAGGGCAGATGTTCTGCGAGTTCATGTTCTCCAAGGTCGTGGAGCACCTCCTGAAAGCAGAGGAGGAGAAACATAAAATCGCGTTCAGCTTTTTCAAAATCGATAACACTGCTCGTTGTCGTGATCATAAGAAAAACAATCTTTCAGATTATTGGCCGATACCTTTTGCAGTATTCTAAAAAATCAATTGAGTTACAAATAAGGATCTGCTTTTACTGGTGCACCTGATTTAGGCGACTCGGTTCGGTGGATCAGAAGATTCTGGTTGTTGTCAGAAAGCTTTTTAAGCTTTCTGTTTGTCGTCTTTACTATTTATGCTTATCTTACTCAATAATTTTTTGGGTAAGCCTACTAACCTAATTCATTACCAGTCATGGACAACAAATCAAATGGTAAGCTTGCCGCTTTAGCCGCAGGCGGGGCTGTCTTAATGGGGGCTTTGTTTTTCGGGTTGTCATTTATAACCGGGTACAAGTTGCCGGCTGACACACTCTCACCGTTTATAACACCGTTGAGCTCATTTGCGGGTTGGATTTCACTGATTTTGTTTGCCTCGCTTGTTATTATGGGTCTTGGCAAGATGTCTTCCAGAATCAGTTCCAAGTGGTTTTTAAGTTTCCCGCTCAGCATTATTGCCATTGTTGCCGTGATGTTTGCCTCGTTATGGTTCAGGCCATCAGGATTATTGATGTCCACTACTGGTCGCACGACCATGCTTGACGGCAAGTATATCCGTTCCATTGCTGAATTGAAAGCCTATCTGGAAAAGCCTGTTTTATCAGCCAATGTTCCTGTAGCGCCTCCAGGTTTTGATTTCAAGGCTGCAAAGGAACTATGGATTGCCAAATGCACCATCTGTCATTCTCAGGAGTCAACGATGGATGCCTTCAAGACCAAGTACAAGAAGACGGGCAAAATCGATATCATTGTCAAGCGTATGGAGCAAGCGGCTGGTGGTCAGATTACTCCGGATGAATCAACAAGAATCATGCAGTTCCTGAACGAGGGGCTTGACAAATACTGATCGACAGGTAATCCGTTTATTAAGTATAACGTTTACAAAAAAAACCTCAGAGTGCTCCTCTGAGGTTTTTTTTGCCTTTTTCTTTTTCAGTGAGATGCACTATAGTTCACCGTGACGGTTTCGGTAATCCCTCCCCTTGCTTTCCATTCCGTCATTACGCTGAGAGATCTTGGTTGTAGCAGAGAGACAAGATCATCAAGAATTCTGTTGGTGATGTTCTCATAAAAGATACCGGCATTACGAAACTCGAGAAAATAGTATTTCAGAGATTTCAGCTCAATACAGTGTTTATCAGGCACATAGCGTACAGTTATTGTGCCAAAATCCGGAAGCCCGGTTTTAGGGCAGACTGATGTAAATTCCGCATTGACGATCTCGATGATATAGTCTCTGTCCGGGTAGGTATTGTCGAAGAGTTCAAGGAGTTCTTTTTTCATGCAAGTATCAGGATTTGATTGGATTGTTTTTTATCGGATTTTTCAGCTAAAAAGAGTTCATTGTGATGCAAAATAAAAATCCGTTGCGATTTTTCGGTAACTTTCATGTGGATTTTATCGTTGTTTCTCCAAGTAAATAGTCGTCAATTATGGAGATATCCCGAGAAAAAGAAGGGTTGGAACTGAAACAGCTCTACAAGTCATTGGCTTCTGAGTATGATCTTGCTGAAAGGTGTTATACTTTTGGCGCGCACTCGTTCAATTTTCTCAGTGTGCTCGACAGTTATGCCCTGCTTGACCGGATATCGCCCGAAGAGTTCATCAAGGATGAACAGATGCCCTACTGGGCGGAAATATGGCCATCAGCAATTGTGCTATCCTCATTTATCGCAGACGAGCTTTCACTTGGGGGTTTACGTGTGATTGAATTAGGCGCCGGTGTTGGCATGGCTTCGGTTGTTGCCGCCTGGAAAGGCGCCAGTGTTCTGGTTACTGACTACTCTCTCGAAGCACTTCGTTTTGCCAGGTATAATGCTTTGAAAAACAGGGTGGTGGTTGAAAGCGAGCGGCTTGACTGGCGGCTTGTTCAGTGTCCTGAACAGTTTGATCTGCTGTTTGCCGCCGATGTGCTTTATGAAAGGGTGAATCTGCTTCCTGTTGTAACGGCGATCGATAAACTGCTTAAACCTGATGGTATTGCTTATATCGCTGATCCGCGAAGGAGACTCGCCGAGCAGTTTCTTGATCTTGCTGCAGAAAACGATTTTTCGATAACCCCGTTTCAGAGAAAGTATACCGGAGGTTCTCAGTCTGTTGCGGTGAATATCTACAAAATGGCACGACAATCAACAAGTACATGATGCACAAGGCAGAGAAGCTTTCTGTTTGCTGGCGTTATCATGCAGGTCATGACGCACTGATCTGGCAGCTGATGTTTACCAGTACCGGTAATCTTATCGGACAGAAGCGCTTTGCTGGCAGCCGGCAGGCACTCTTTTTCGGTATTGATACCGCGACAGGCAGCATATTTTGCGATGACTTTCTCCTTATGGATCATATCCATCCGTTTTCCGAGACGGACAACTGGTTTACCGGATTTGAAACCACCCTCGGAGATCTTGTTTATTGCCATACCTGTAAGTCTGACAGCCCCGAGCACCGAGGAATATGGGCTGTTGATTTCATGAGCGGCAGAGTAGTATGGTCACGGCCGGATATTGTTTTTGTTGCCAATCTTGAAGATGAGTTTCTTGTCTATAAGTCAGTGGTATTTGCGGGTTTTCCCGAACGTCATTTTCTGCTTATTGATCCGTTTACCGGTGCCGACATTCGGTGTCTGGGCCTTGATAGTCTTGAAGTACATGCAATCAGAGAGGCCGTGGTGCAGGAAGAGGTGCGCCAGCAGGTCACACTTCCGGAGGTTGTGATGGAAGGGATGCCTGTAGAGCGTGCAGCCCTGCAAAGAGCTGGTATTGCCGAAACAAATCGATGCGAATGTATCGTTCAGGGTTCGCTGACTGTTGCGGCATTGCATGAAAAAAGGCAGTTGCCCGACGTATGGGACACTGTACTGAAGGTATGGCAGAATGATCGACTTGTTTATGCCGATTGTATGGAAGAATGTGTTGAAAAACCAGGCCGTAACAATTTTTTGATCAGGTGTGACCATATGTACTATCTCAAAGGTAAAGAGGAATTGATAAGTGTTGCACTCTCATGAAGGATTCATCACCGTGTGCCTTACCGCCCCTGTTTCTGGAGGGTTCTCTTCCGATCAGTGATTTCCTCAATAAACTTCTGATACTTAAAAATCTGTCGCCTAATACTGTTATTGCATACAAAACCGATCTGGTTCAGTTTTTTTCATTTCTTTCACGGCATCTCGGGCTTGCTGATTTGAATGGTTTTGATCCGGAGAAGGTGACCTATAATGAAGTAAGGTTTTTTATGGCCTCTTTGATCGAGCAGGGAATTCAGCAACGATCGATCGCCAGAAAACTTGCCTCAATCAAGAGTTTTTATCGATATATGCTGGAGGCCGGTCATATCAGGAGTTCTCTCTTTTCCTCATTTGCCACTCCTAAATATCCCCGGCGTGTTCCCGGATTTTTAACTGAACAACAGACGGAAAAGCTTTTTAACGAACTGCTTCCGGCCAATCTGCACAGGTTCAGGAAGCCGGAAAAAAAAGAAATCGATGAATGCTTTATTCGTGAACGTGACCGGAGTATTCTTGAACTGCTCTATTGCAGCGGCCTTCGTATTTCAGAACTGATTGGGTTGACGATGGAGTGCCTCGATCTTGACGGTGGATATGTCAAACTGACCGGAAAGGGAAGAAAGCAGAGAATTGTTCCTGTCGGACGGCAGGCAATCGATGCGCTTAAAAAATATTTTGAAGTCCGGGGAAACTTCTTTAGAATGAAAGGAGAAAGGGAGGAAAACGAGTTGCTCTATATCTTTGTAACCAAAAGGGGCAAAAAGCTTTATCCTATGCTTGTGCAGAGATTGACCACAAAATATCTCCTTCCTGTTACTGATCAGAAAAAGAAAAATCCACATCTTCTGCGACATACATTTGCAACACATCTGCTGAACAGCGGAGCGGATCTAACCAGTGTCAGTGAAATGCTTGGACACAGTAACCTTTCAACAACTGAAATCTACACACACGTTACCTTTGAGCGCTTGAAGGAGGTTTACCGGAAAGCGCATCCCAAAGCTTAGTTTTATTGCGGACTTCGGATAATTTTATTTGCACCGGAGTCTTGTTCCTTCATGACGTTCACCTTATTTAAACGGAGTATATTATGACAAAAGTTGTCGTTAATGATGCAGTCAATGTTACGGTTACCTTACGCCACTCCAATAATCACAACAATATAGAAGAGTATGCCCGCAACGCAGTACTCGCTCTTACAAGGGTTTTTCCCGGTATTATCAGTTGCCATATCATCCTTGATCATCAGAAAAATGACTTTGAAAAAAACAAGCTTGCAGAGATAACGGTGCATGTGCCGCAGAATGTTCTTGTTGCAAAGGAAGCCCGTACGGCCTATGAACAGGCTATCGACAGCTGTGTCGAAGCATTGAGTCGTCAGCTTCAGAAGTACAAGGAAAAATTGCAATAACAGCCTGGCTCAGGAAGTCTGCAGGGTGAGAGGAGAAATGCCCTGCAGCTTCTCTTGAGTTTATTAACACATCTATTGCTGAAGCCCATGAATCTTGATCAAAAAGGATTAAAAAAGCGATCAATAACGGTCGCCTATTTTTTTAATACTATCGGCAAGAAGCACGATATCAAATTGCGGCGTCTCAACAATGTCGATGAACAGAAACGGCGTATTTTTGAGCGGGATCTTCACAGGCCAGGGCTTGCCCTTGCAGGCTTTACCAATCTTTTTACCTATAAACGGGTTCAGATTTTCGGAAATACCGAGACAAGGTTTTTAAATCACCTTGAAGAAGAGGAGAGGACCAGGGTGTTTGCAAATCTTGTACGATTTAAAATGCCCTGCATTATCCTGACCAGTAATAACAAGTTGCCGCAGAATCTTCTTGATATGGCAACCAATGCAGGTATTCCCGTCTATATCACCCGGCACTCTTCAACAAAAACGATTTATCTTGTAACCGGATTTCTGGATGACCAGTTTTCGCTTTATCAGCAGTATCATGGCTCAATGGTTGATGTCTATGGTGTCGGGGTGCTGCTTACAGGCAAGAGCGGTCTTGGAAAGTCCGAGATTGCACTTGATCTCATTGAGAGAGGGCATGGTCTCGTGGCTGATGATGTTGTTGTTATCCATCGGAAAGGAGAGTCAATGATGCTCAATGCCAAAAGAAACAATATCATCGACCATTTTATGGAAATCCGTGGTCTTGGTGTTGTCGATGTCAAGGCGAATTTTGGTATCCGGGCAATTCGAGATGTCAAGGAGGTACAGGTTGTTGTTGAGCTTCTCGAATGGAACAAAGAGATAGTCTATGAGCGGCTCGGATTGGATACCAAATTTATAAAGATTCTCGGTGTTGATGTCCCGCTGGTCGAATTACCTATATTTCCCGGTAAAAACATTACCGTTATCATTGAGGTGGTTGCACTTAACTTCCTTTTGAAACGTTACTCGAACTATGTGGCTGCTGAGGCGCTGACCGACAGAATAAATAATGTGATCAACAGTGAGAAGACAGAGATTGACAGTCATGATTGAAACTTTTGCAAACAACTTTTCCGCAACACGCAGGCTTGCAGTTAACCTGATGTTTGTGGTGTTTCTGCTGACCCTCTCTTCATGCAACCGCCATAACGGGAGTGAGGGAGAGGCTGGTAAGGGAAAGAGAGGCGGGGCAATGGATTCCACCCTTGTTATCGCAATGCTTGGTGATGCTGATTATCTGAATCCTGTACTTGGCAGTACTGTTACCTCAGGAAATATTATCGGACTTATTTATCCGTCACTACTGCAAAGTGAGTTTGATACCACGACCGGACTACTCAACTACATGGCTCTTGAAAAAAAACTGCGTGAAGCAACGCCGGGTCAGGGCAGCAAAAACCCGAAGGGAGCCCTGGCCAAAAGCTGGTATATGTCTAAGGATCAGAAATCCATTACCTACATTCTCCGAAAAGACGCTTTCTGGAATGATGGAAAGCCCGTAGTATCGGGTGATTTCAAATTTTCTTACCAGTTATACGGAAATCCGGTGATTGCAAGCGCGCGCCAGCAGTACCTTGCAGAACTGATTGGTGCCGACAAAGGCAAGGTTGATTTTAACAAAGCCATTGAAACACCTGACGATACCACGCTTGTTTTCAGGTTTTACAAGCCTGTTCCTGAGCACCTTGCGCTCTATCATACATCCTTGACACCGCTTCCTGCTCACCAGTGGAAAAAAGTAAAGCCTGAAGAATTTCGTCACTCACCACTCAATCTTGAGCCTCTTGGTGCAGGGCCCTACAAATTGAAGAACTGGCAGCAGCAGCAGGAGATTGTTCTTGCCTCAAGCCGGACTTCTAATCTTCCTAAGCCCGGGACCATTCCGCTTATCACCTTCAGGGTCGTGCCAGATTACACGGTTCGTCTGGCGCAGCTTCAGACCGGCGCGGTGGATGTAGTAGAAAATATCAAGCCGGAGGATTTTACCGCCCTGTTGAAGGCTAATAACCAGATTGAGGTCAAGACGGTTGGCCTCAGGGTCTATGATTATGTAGGCTGGTCAAATATCGACCAGAATGAGTATCATAAAACCGGCAAGATCAGGCCCCACCCCCTCTTCGGTTCTGCCCGCGTCCGCCTTGCTCTTACGCAGGCAATTGATCGTGAGGCAATCATTGACGGCTATCTCAAACAGTATGGAGTGATCTGCAACACTGATATTTCACCATCCCTGAAATGGGCTTATAATGATCGGATTATGCCACATGCATTCGACCCTTCAAAGGCGTCGGCCCTGCTCAGGGCTGAAGGCTGGCTGCCGGGCCC
Source organism: Chlorobiaceae bacterium (assembly GCA_013334755.1). Classification (GTDB taxonomy): domain Bacteria; phylum Bacteroidota; class Chlorobiia; order Chlorobiales; family Chlorobiaceae; genus Chlorobium. The sequence continues at coordinate 75,643 of JAAXWX010000004.1, forward strand.
TGACGGCATTCTGCAGAAACAGGGCAGAAAGTTCAGCTTTGTGCTCTATACCAATGCAGGCAACGCGAGAAGAAACTATGCCAGTGTCATCATTCAGCAGAATCTTCGTTCAATCGGTATCGATTGCAAGCTCGATGTTCAGGAGTCCAATGTATTTTTTGAAAGCCTTCAGGAACGAAAGCTCGATGCGTGGATGGCTGGATGGTCGATTGGTCTTGAGATAGACCCTCTTGATGTCTGGGGTTCAGACCTCAACAAGAGCCGCTTTAATTTCACCGGTTACCAGAACCCCCGAATTAATGAACTCTGTGAGCTTGCCAAGCTGAAAATGGACCCGACAGGGGCAAGCGCATACTGGCTTGAGTATCAGGAGATTATTCATCAGGATCAGCCGATTACCTTTCTCTACTGGATCAAGGAGACTCAAGGCTTCAGCAAAAGGATTGAGGGCGAGGAGCTCAATATTTCCGGTGCTTTTTATAATATTGACGACTGGAGGTTGCGGCCTTCGGCAAATGTTGCCCTATAACATCATATGCTGATTTATATTTTAAAACGGCTTTTGCTTGCCGTGCCGCTCATCTTCGGCGTCCTGACCCTTACGTTTTTTATTATCAGGCTTGCTCCCGGAGATCCTGCAGCCTTCTTCATTCAGCCCGGAATAAGTCCGAATGTCGCCGAGCAGATCAGGGCACAGTATGGTCTTAATGATCCAGTTCCGGTACAGTACGTCAAGTGGCTTGGCAATATTCTGCAGGGTGATTTCGGACGCAGTTTCAGCCGAGCCCAGCAGCCGGTTTTCGATGTTATTGCTGAAGCGCTGCCGATAACCATTACAATAGCCGGACTGACCCTTGTCGCCAATTTTACCTTCGGTATTCTTATCGGTATTATTTCAGCAGTGCGCCAGAACAGCTTGCTCGATCGCTTTCTGACCGTAACGGCTCTCTTTTTTTATTCAATGCCGGAGTTCTGGTTTGCATTGATGATGATTATTCTTTTTGCCCTGAAGTTTCCTCTTTTTCCAGCTTCGGGTCTGAACGAAATCGGTGCGGAAGGCTTCGGTCCCATGGGTTTCGTGCTTGATCGCTTATGGCATCTTGTTCTGCCGGTTACGGTGCTCAGCATCAACGGTGCTGCCGGTATTGCCCGCTATGTCAGGGGAAGCATGCTCGAAGTGATCCGGCAGGACTATATTCGTACAGCAAGGGCCAAAGGATTGCCTGAAAAAGTGGTTATTTTCAAACATGCCCTTCGAAATGCACTCCTGCCGGTGATCACTCTTATGGGTAGTTCACTGCCTTTCATATTCAGCGGAGCTTTGTTTATTGAGGTAATCTTTGCTTTTCCCGGGATGGGAAGGGTCACGGTAGAAGCGATTTTTGCAAGGGATTATCCATTGATTATTGCCAACACCTTTATTTCCGGTTCCCTGATCGTGCTTGGCAATCTTTTTGCTGATGTTCTTTATGCTGTTGCTGATCCGCGCATAAAACTTTGACGGCTCAGACCGTTCAACTTGTAATATTTTCCGATTGAGAATAGAACTGCTCAATACACCTCCCGATGCTGCTGAAAGCAGGATTGAGGAACAGATCAGGCCACTCCGTATGGATGCTTTTGCTGGCCAGCAGAGGTTGACTGATAACCTGAAAGTATTTATTTCAGCGGCAAAAATGCGTGGTGAAGCTTTGGACCATGTTTTATTGTCGGGCCCTCCGGGGCTTGGCAAGACCACACTTGCCTTTATTATTGCCTCCGAAATGGGGAGCAGCATCAAGTCCACCTCCGGTCCTCTGCTCGACAAGGCGGGAAATCTTGCAGGGCTTCTGACAGGTCTGCAGAGAGGGGATGTGCTTTTTATTGATGAAATTCATCGGATGCCACCGACGGTTGAGGAGTATCTCTACTCCGCCATGGAGGATTTCCGTATCGATATCATGCTTGACAGCGGCCCCTCTGCAAGGGCGGTGCAATTGCGTATTGAGCCATTTACTCTTGTCGGTGCTACGACGCGTTCCGGACTTCTTACCTCCCCTCTCAGGGCACGGTTCGGCATTAACAGCCGCTTTGATTACTATGCTCCGGAACTTCTTGAAAGTATTATCATAAGGGCGTCAGGTATTCTGGGTATTGGCATAGATGCTGAAGCCGCATCAGAAATAGCAGGACGTTCAAGAGGTACTCCTCGTATTGCCAACAGATTGCTCAGGCGTGCCCGTGATTTTGCACAGGTTGAAGGTGTCGTGATGATAAACCGTGCCATTGCCATCAAAACCCTTGATTGTCTCGAAATTGATGAGGAAGGGCTTGATGATATGGATAAAAAAATCATGGAGACCATTGTCAACAAATTTAATGGCGGGCCGGTCGGGATTGCCTCTCTTGCTGTTTCGGTGGGGGAAGAGCAGGATACCATTGAAGAGGTTTACGAACCATACCTGATCCAGGCAGGTTATCTGACAAGAACAACAAGGGGACGGGTCGCGACCCGGCAGGCATTTGTACGTTTTTCAACTGGTTCCGAAAGTAATGATTATCCATTGTTCGATGCAAAGCCGAATCGTTGAATTACCGGCTTCCCGCAATTACCGGATGAGTTTTGGCTTTTTTCTGTTCGTTGCTTTGCTTTCCTCCGTTATGTTTCTTTCAGCATGCAGCACAACCCAGCCTTTGCGTTCCGGTAGTACGGTGTCTGACTCTCTTGCAGAGAACTTAAAAAGAGAGTTTGTCATCGCATCGCTGCAAAGTGCAAAAGGGGAGTATCGTGGAGCTGCAGACCGCTATCAAAAGCTCCTCTCCGTTCAGCCTTCAAATGCAGCCATTCATTATGCCCTTTCGAAAGCCTATTTTGGTCTTGGCGTTCTCGACTCTGCTCGTCTGCACAGTGAAAAAAGCGTTTCACTTAATCCCGGTAATAAATATTATCTCGGATATCTTGCTGCACTTTCTCATGAGATGCATGATTACGGGCGGGCAGCCGATCTATACCGGCAGGTTGCGGTTTTAGAACCGGGAAGTACGGAACCACTTGCCAGTCTTGCTCTGGAATATCTTGCGGCCGATCAGCCCGAAAAAGCCCTTTCAGTTTTTCATGAAATTTCAGCACTCGATCCGAAAGATGAGGCAACTCAGCTGCAAATGCTGTTCATGGAAATACAGCTTACTCATTATCAGGATGCGATAGGTACGTTGACCGGGCTCATTGAGCAGGGCGATGGAAAAGAAAAGTTGCGTCTTACCCTCGGTGAACTCTATCTGCAGACAAAGCAGTATGATTTAGCTTCGAAGACATTCAGAGAGCTCCTCAGTGAAAATCCGGCTTCTTTGTCTGCCTGGCTCTCTTTATTCGAGGTCTCCGTCCAGTCCGGAAACCACCCTGCTTTTCATGACGATCTTGATCGTTTTTACAATACCGGCAAAGTGACACTTGATCAAAAGATAGACCTTGCCAAACTATTTCTTGTACGGTCATACCGCGAAACCTCTTTTACTGATCCAGCATATGTCATGATTGGTGAAATTATCAGGCGATTTCCTGGCAACAGCCAGATTTATGCACTCCGTGGTACTGCTAATCTGCAGAAACAGGATGCAGCAGCAGCAGTGATCGATTTCAAAAAAGCACTTATCCTCACACCCGGAAGAGTTGCCGTCTGGGAGGATCTTGTTACTGCTTATCTCATTCAGAAACAGTTCCGGCTGGCGGAAGTGACGCTTCATAAGGCTAAAAAGCGGTTTCCTTCAATGACCTTCAGACTCCGCTTGCTGGAAGGTGAACTCCTGTTTCAGACAGGTAAAGTCAAAAAGGCTGCAGTAATGCTTGAAGCGCTGATACGGCAAAAAAATGCAAAAATAGAGAAAAGCCTCTATCTGCAGGCCTGCACAACCCTTGCATTTTGCTATGATAAACTTGGTTTATCTGATAAAAGTATTCGTCTCTATGAGAGTATTCTCAAGCTTGAGCCAACCAATCTTCTTATGACAAACAATCTTGCTTATCTGCTTGCTCTCCAGGGTAAAGAACTTCTGCGAGCCAAAGAGCTTGCGATGAAGGCGGTTGCTGCCGAACCGGCCAATGCCGGATATCTCGATACGCTTGGCTGGGTGCTGTTCAGGATGGCAGAGTATGAGCAGTCAAGGGAGATACTTGAAAAAGCAGTAGGTCTGGATCCTCGTGAGGCTGAAATATCGGATCATCTTGGCCAGGTGTACGAGAAGCTTGGTAACCTGGGGAAGGCCAATGAAATGAAAGAAAAGGTCAGGAAGCTCAAAGCCAAATAGCATTCCTGATTTGAAATATGGCTGATTTGATTCAGTTATTAAATGTATAAAAAGAGGCTCCCTCAGTTTTGCTTCTGAGACAGCCTCTTTTTATTGATGCTTTTAAAGAAGGAGATCCTTATTTGTTAGTATCGAAGGTGCGTGCGGCAAGGTATTCGTAATGAGCCCACCGAGCATCCACCTCTTTCTGTACAGCAGCGTAGTACTCTTTCGCAAGAGCAGGATTGCTCTTTTTAAGCATCCTGAAGCGGTTTTCCATATCAAGGAACTGGGCGACCGGTATCTTTGGCTTCTTCGAATCAAGCATAAGCGGATTTTTTCCTTCCAGCAATCGTTCAGGATTGTAACGGTACAGTATCCAGTGGCCGGAATCAACAGCAGCTTTCTGATTATCAAGTGCCGTTGACATATTAATGCCGTGGGCAATACAGTGTGAATAGGCTATGATGATTGAAGGACCGTTGTAAGCCTCGGCTTCGAGGAATGCTTTCAGGGTCTGTTCATCCCGGGCGCCAAGGGCAACTGATGCAACATAGGCATTTCCGTAACTCATCGAAATCAGGCCAAGATCTTTTTTGGTCACACTCCGTCCAGCGGTTGCAAACTTCGCCACAGCAGCTTTCGGTGTCGCTTTTGATGCCTGTCCTCCTGTGTTTGAATAAACTTCAGTATCAAGCACCAGAAGATTGACATTTTTATCGCCAGCCGTTACATGGTCAACACCGCCATAGCCGATGTCATATGCCCATCCATCACCGCCGACACCCCAGACGCTTTTTTTAACAAGCATATCTGCCACCGAGAGAAGATTTTTGGCATCAGATGAATTCATCTGACGGAGCTTCCCCTTGAGGATTGAGACACGTTTTCTCTGTTCAAATATTTCCGGTTCATTGAGTTCTGAGGCCTCAAGTATCTCGTTAGTCAGCGTTTCGCCGATTTCGGAAGCCAACCGCTTCAAAAGTTCACCGGCATATTCCCGCTGCTTGTCGATTGAAACTCTGAAGCCGAGCGCAAATTCAGCGGTATCTTCAAAGAGCGAGTTTGACCAGGTCGGTCCCAGGCCGTTGGCATTTGTGGAATAAGGTGTTGTCGGAAGGTTTCCTCCATAGATCGATGAACAACCTGTAGCATTTCCAATGACAAGGCGGTCACCGAAAAGCTGAGTAATGAGCTTTATATAAGGAGTTTCACCACATCCCGAGCAGGCGCCGGAAAACTCAAAAAGAGGCTCCTGAAGCTGCTGTTCCTTGATCAGTTTGGTGTTGATTTTGTTCCGGTCATATTCCGGGATATTGAGATAAAAGTTCCAGTTGTCAATCTCGGTTTCACGAATCGACTCCTGCTCATGCATGTTCAGCGCTTTTCTGCCAGGGTTGTTTTTATCTCGTCCTGGACAGACATGAGCACAGATTTCGCATCCGGTACAGTCCTCCGGAGCGATTTGGATGGTATACTTCATCCCCTCCCAGCTGGCACCCTTTGCTCCCACTGATTTAAAGGTGCGAGGTGCGTTAACAAGGTATTTCGGGTCATAGACCTTCGCCCGGATTACAGCGTGAGGGCATACCATTGTACATTTTGCGCACTGGATACAGACATCAGGTTCCCATACCGGAATCTCTTCGGCAAGGTTCCTTTTTTCAAATTTCGAGGTACCTGTCGGGTAGGTACCGTCTGCAGGCAGATCGCTGACCGGAATGTCATCACCTTCACCGGTAATGATTTTTGCAAGAACATTGCAGACAAAATCCGGAGCTTCACCGACGATAGGCTGCCGCATCTTTATTATACTGTCGGCAACTGAGCCAATGGTTACCTGATGCAGGTTGGAGAGGGTATCGTCGACAGCCTTGATGTTCTGATTGACAACATCATCACCCTTCTTGCCGTATGTCTGACGAATAGAATTCTTGATTTGTTCAATAGCCTCTTCACGGGGCAAAACACCGGATATGGCAAAGAAACAGGCCTGCATGATCGTGTTGATGCGCTGCCCCATACCGCTGGCATGAGCAACCTTATAGGCATCGAT
>JAAXWX010000080.1 GCA_013334755.1 Chlorobiaceae bacterium
GCGTTTTTTGAAAAAATGGTAATGCCTCTCTCTCTTTCCTGAGGATTTGAATCAAGTACCCTGACGTTTACCTGCTGATTATCCCTGAAAGCACCTGTCTTCTGAAAAATCGAATCAACAAGCGTTGTTTTTCCATGATCAACGTGAGCGATAATGGCTATATTTCTTATATTTTTTGTCGAGCTCATCTTTTTTATCCTTGATAAATAAGTATATTTTCATCCCGTATCGGCCCGGAATATACATTTATTCTTTATTATTATGGTCACAATCTTTACGTGGGCCCGACGTGGCGCGCGCGCTGGTTTGTAGCACAGGTCAATGCGACCGGCTTTATGGCTATTCATTCCCTTAAACCATACAATGAACAATATATTACTCAACAACCTCCCGCTGCTTGTACTTAATCAGCTCGTTTCACTGTTCTATCTTATAACAACATTCCTTTATGGCGCCCATTTTTTCAAAGACATCCAGTTTGCCAAAATATATAAACAACCATTCCTGGTATTGACGGTGCTGGCCCATGTGGTCTACCTGGGGCTGCTTACTTCTGTTGAAGGATACAAGATCAACTATTCGACAGTGAACCTCATGACCATGGTAGGGCTAACCTTGACCATTACCTATATCTTTATAGAGTTTACGACCAAAAATGACAAAACAGGGTTTTTTGTCATTTCGTTTGCCGCCGGTGCACAGCTTATTTCCTCCATCCTGACAGCCCAGATTTCGAATACAGGAATAACATTCAGCGGAATAGGTATAGGAGTTCACCTGATTGCTGCCATTTTCGGTTTCAGTGCAATAGCAATTGCCGGTTTGTACAGTATCCTCTATCTGTTGCTATTCCGCCAGATACAGCAAAATCGATTTGAGTTACTCTTTCAGCGCCTTCCCAACCTTGAGATGCTTGAGAAACTCACTATGCACGCCGTTGCGTTCGGATTTCTTTTTCTTTCGATTACCCTTTTTGCCGGCATGATCGAGCAGAAGGCTTCCGGTGAAATCATAAACCTGTTCGAGCCAAAGCTTATCACGCTGGTCATCATCTGGCTACTCTATGGCACTGGCATTTTTATAAAGCCTATCATCGGCTGGGATATCAAACATATGGCTTATCTTTTCATCTTTCTCTTCATCTTCGTCACCATATTGATTGTATTAATGACGTTTTTTTCACCAACGTTCCATGGACTGACCTTTTAAAACGGTATTTGATAATATGGGCTTTTAGAATATATTTAAAGCTCACCGGTTTATGCCGGATGTAGCATTCTTATTGAAATTTGTATCTTCATCAGCTCACTTAAACAACCCTGCTATGAACATCATTTCAGTTGGTGTCAACCACAAAACTGCACCCATTGAAATCCGTGAAAGAATCTCCCTTTCAGAAGTTCAAAACAAGGAGTTCATTACTGGTCTTATATCCAGTGGACTTGCCCATGAGGCCATGGTCATTTCAACCTGTAATCGCACTGAACTGTATGTTGTTCCCGCAATGCATGAAGTTACAGGAGAGTTTCTCAAGGAGTATCTTATCTCCTTCAAGGATGCCCGCAGGGAGGTGCGCCCCGAACATTTTTTCAGCCGTTTTTATTGCGGTACAGCTCGTCACATTTTTGAAGTAGCGAGTGCGATTGATTCGCTTGTACTTGGTGAAGGCCAGATTCTGGGTCAGGTCAAAAACGCTTACCGTATTGCCGCTGAAACACAATGCGCAGGTATTCTCATCACCCGTCTCTGTCATACGGCATTCAGTGTAGCCAAGAAGGTCAAAACAAAGACAAAAATCATGGAAGGGGCGGTTTCTGTAAGTTATGCGGCCGTCGAACTTGCACAGAAGATTTTCTCCAACCTTTCCATGAAAAAGGTTCTGCTTGTCGGAGCAGGTGAAACCGGAGAGCTGGCTGCAAAACATATGTTTCAGAAAAACGCCCGCAACATCGTCATTACCAACAGGACCCTTTCAAAAGCTCAAACACTTGCCGAAGAACTTGGAACCAATAAAGTTCTGCCCTTTGAGTCTTTCAAGGAATATCTCCATGAGTTCGATATCATCATAACGGCTGTCAGCACAAAGGAATACATCCTGAGTGAAGCAGAAATGCATCAGTGCATGAGCAAGCGCAGACTCAAACCTGTCATTATTCTTGATCTCGGATTACCCAGAAACGTTGATCCGGACATTGGAAAGCTGCAGAACATGTTCCTTAAGGACATTGATGCCCTCAAGCATATCATTGACAAGAACTTAGAAAAACGGAGCCGTGAACTTCCAAAAGTCAATGCAATCATTGAAGAAGAACTCATCGCTTTCGGTCAATGGATCAATACGCTGAAAGTCCGCCCCACAATCGTGGATCTTCAGTCGAAGTTCATTGAAATCAAGGAAAAGGAGCTTGAACGATACCGTTTCAAAGTCAGCGAGGAGGAACTTCAGAGAATGGAACACCTTACTGACAGAATTCTGAAAAAAATCCTGCACCACCCAATTAAAATGCTCAAGGCCCCGATTGACACGACAGACTCTATTCCAAGCAGGGTCAATCTTGTGCGCAACGTTTTCGATCTTGAAGAACCAAATCAGTCACACTAAATAAAAATCCGTAATTGCTTTGAAAAAACAGCTTATCATCGGTACCAGATCCAGCCCGCTCGCATTGTGGCAGGCAGAATTTACCAAGGCGGAACTGTCCAGGCATTTTCCTGAGCTCGATATCACACTCAAACTGGTTAAAACAACCGGTGATGTTCTTCTCGATTCCCCCCTCTCCAAAATCGGAGATATGGGTCTGTTCACCAAGGACATTGAAAAATACCTGATTGCCAAAGAGATTGACCTTGCCGTACACAGTCTGAAAGACGTTCCGACAGGCACCCCTGATGGGCTCATTATCACCTCCTTTACCGAGCGCGAGGATACAAGGGATGTGATCATTTCAAAAAATGGTGTCAAACTGAAAGATCTGCCACAGAATGCCAAAATGGCAACCAGCAGCCTTCGCCGTATGTCTCAATTACTGAGCCTTCGTCCTGACCTTGACATCCGGGATATCAGGGGCAATCTCAATACCCGTTTCCAGAAGTTCGACAACGGCGAATTCGATGCCATGATGCTTGCCTATGCAGGTGTTTTCCGCCTGAATTTCAGCGACCGTATTTCAGAAATCCTTCCGCATGAGGTTATGCTTCCTGCCGTGGGACAGGGAGCACTCGGTATTGAAACCCGTATTGACGACGAACAGACAAGAGAAATTGTCAGAGTACTCAACCATTCAACGACGGAATATTGCTGCAGGGCAGAACGCGCACTTCTCCGTCATCTTCAGGGTGGTTGCCAGATTCCTATCGGCGCATATGGCTCGTTTAAAAACGGCACATTGAAATTACTGGCCTATGTCGGCTCGGTTGATGGAAAAATAGGCTTGCATAACGAAATCACGAAAACCGGACTTACTTCACCTGAACAGGCTGAGGAGGCTGGTATCGCACTTGCCGAGGAGCTGCTGAAACAGGGTGCAGACGCAATTCTGTCGCAAATCCGCAAAACCCGCTGATGAAAACTGTTCTTGTTACCCGTCCGAAAGACCAGGCAGCATCGTTTGTACAAAAACTGGATGAATACGGCCTGAACTCGATTGTTTTTCCGACAATCGAAATCAGGCCGGTTTCCGGCTGGAAGGTTCCCGACCTCAGTGTTTTTGATGGACTTTTTTTTACAAGCCCGAACAGTGTAACTTTTTTTATGGAACAGCTACTCCGGGAATCACCGGATGAGCTGAGAAACTTGCAACAGCTCAAGGTATGGGCCGTCGGTAAAACAACTGCACAGGATCTTGCACGGCATGGCGTAAAAACACAGCCTGTACCGAAAATTGCCGATGCGGTCACGCTCATGGAGGAAATCGACAGCAGCACCATTGCCGGCCACACCTTCCTTTTTCTCAGAGGAAGCCTGTCACTTGGCACTATTCCTGAGGTGATCAAAAAAAGGGGTGGCAATTGCACGGAACTGACCGTTTATGAAAACCTGCCCCCATCGCTTGAAGAAAGCGTAAAAATAAAGTTGTTGCTGGAAGAAGGTAAACTTTCCTGTCTCTCATTTACCAGCCCATCTACCGCCATCAATTTTTTTGAGGCTATGGGTACAATCACCCTCCCTGCCGGAGTACAGATTGCTGCCATCGGCACAACAACAGCCAACGCTCTGACAAAACTCGGTGTCAAGGTCGATGTCATTCCTGAATCGTTTGACGGCCCCGGTTTTGCAAAAGCTATTGCAAAAGCACTGCTGTAGACGAAGGCTCCACACCGTA
>JAAXWX010000039.1 GCA_013334755.1 Chlorobiaceae bacterium
CAGAGGAACCACTTGTCCAACTCGCAGCCTGTTAAATAAAAGGTTTATTGTAGTTGTTCATTGCATGCTCGATGCCGTTGATTGCAAAATCAAGAGCAGCATCGCTGCAGACAGGCAGCATTTTCTCCATGACGATCTTCTCACTCTCGCTGAATTTTCCAAGCACAAACGATGAAAAAGAGTTCAGGGGTTGTTCATCAAGTTTGATACCTACCCTCAGACGAGCAAATTCATCGCTGCCGAGAGATTCGATAATGTGCTTCAGGCCGTTCTGTCCACCTGCGGATCCTTTTGCCCGAAGACGTATGGAGCCTGAAGGAAGGTTGAGGTCATCGCAAATCACCAGGATATCACTTCGTCCGATTTTATAAAAATTCATTGCAGCTACCACAGCATGGCCTGAGAGGTTCATATAGGTCATGGGTTTGATGAGAATGAGCTGCTCCTTTCTATGGGTGATTTTCGCAACAAGGTATTTTCCTTTTCCTTTTTTGAATACTGTTCTGAATGAGTCGGCAATTTTTTCAACGACTTCAAAGCCAATGTTGTGTCTTGTTCCAGTATACTGGGATTCGGGATTCCCGAGACCTGCAATAAGTTTCATAGTCCGAGCAGTAAATACAGAGGAGTGGTTTCTGTTTTAAGATAACAGAGAGTAAAGATGACTGGGAGAATATACTGAGAGGAGCAGCAAAAACTGTAACAACAGTTCATTTCACTTTTTAAAAAAGGAAATACTCTGGGGTGAAATAGTAAGATGCACCCTGGAAGTTCTTCAAAAGGTATTGAGATTCATGAAAAAAGTTGCAAATTAAACCTTCCTGTTGTTAACAGGGGTGCTCCTTGTCATGGTTCTGTTTATAGTCTTTTTTTCTTGAGTTAAAAAAAACAGTGAAAAAAAAAGAACAATGAAAAAACCGTTCAACGTAACATGGTTGTCCAGAGCTGTATCGGTTCTGGGAGGCCTTGGAATCTTGCTTCAGTCGCCAAAAGCGATGGCAAGCGAGGCCGATCTGGTATTGCCGGATTTACACTCGGTATCTTTTCTGGGTGGAATACCCGGTGACACGCTTTTGTTATGGGGCCTTGCAATCTGCCTGTTTGGCATGCTTTTTGGTGTCGTGCAGTACATGGGTATCCGCAATCTCCCTGTTCACAATGCCATGAAAGAGATCAGCGAACTGATCTATGCTACCTGTAAAACCTATCTGATAACACAGGGTAAGTTTATTCTTGTTCTCTGGGTACTTATCGGTGCCATCATTGTTGCATACTTCGGCTGGCTTCGTAATCTGGAAACAATCAAGGTTGTATCCATTCTTGTGGCAAGTCTGATCGGTATTCTCGGAAGCTATACGGTTGCCTGGTTTGGCATGAGGATCAACACCTTCGCCAATTCAAGAACGGCATTTGCGAGTCTTGGCGGCAAACCCTTTCCTACCTACGCCATTCCGCTCAGGGCAGGAATGAGCATCGGTATGTTGCTCATCAGCATCGAGCTTTTCGTTATGCTTTGTATTCTGCTTTTTGTTCCCAGTGATTTTGCCGGGCCCTGTTTTATCGGTTTTGCTATTGGTGAGTCTCTCGGTGCTTCGGTGCTTCGTATTGCCGGGGGTATCTTTACCAAAATTGCCGACATCGGTTCCGATCTCATGAAGATCGTCTTCAAGATCAAGGAAGATGATGCCCGTAACCCCGGTGTTATTGCGGACTGTGCCGGTGACAATGCCGGTGATTCGGTCGGACCGACCGCTGACGGTTTTGAAACCTATGGTGTTACCGGTGTTGCCCTGATTTCCTTTATCCTTCTGGCTATCAAGGCTCCTGAAGTTCAGATCATGCTGCTTGTCTGGATTTTTGCCATGCGGCTCGTCATGATTCTTGCAAGTGCGGTCTCCTACTGGGCCAATGCAGCTCTGGCCAAAATGAAGTACAGCAATGCTGATGAAATGAACTTCGAAAAACCGCTTATTACACTTGTCTGGCTGACCTCTATTGTTTCGATTATACTTACCTATATCGCATCGTACTACCTGATCAGCACGCTTGGTGATGGCACGATGTGGTGGAAGCTTGCTTCTATCATCACTTGCGGAACCATTGCCGGTGCGCTTATTCCTGAACTGGTGAACCGCTTTACCTCTACAGAGTGTGCCCATGTCCGCAATGTCGTGCAGTGCACCAAAGAGGGTGGAGCTGCCCTGAACATCCTTGCGGGACTTGTTGCCGGTAACTTCAGTGCTTACTGGATGGGTCTTGCCATTGTGGGTTTGATGGCAGGAGCATACGGTCTGAGTACTCTCGGACTCACTACTCTGGGTCTGACTCCAGAATTGATTGCTGCACAAGGCATTCTTACTGTAGGACTTGACAAGGTGATCATGCTTGCACCTTCCGTTTTTGCTTTCGGTCTTGTAGCATTCGGCTTCCTGAGCATGGGTCCCGTTACCATTGCAGTTGATTCCTACGGTCCGGTTACTGATAATGCACAGTCGGTTTATGAACTTTCGCTGATTGAAAACGTTTCGGCCAGAGAGATTGAGAGCGAGTTTGGCTTCAAGCCTGACTTCACCAATGCAAAACGCTATCTTGAAGCTAACGACGGCGCAGGCAATACCTTCAAGGCGACAGCCAAGCCGGTGCTGATCGGTACTGCGGTGGTTGGCTCAACGACCATGATTTTTTCTATCATCATGATCCTTACCAACGGTCTTGCCGACGTCAGTGCCATTGCAAAGCTCTCTATTCTTTCCCCTCCGTTCCTGCTTGGGCTTATGATGGGAGGCGCGGTGATTTACTGGTTTACCGGTGCATCCATCAATGCGGTTACCACCGGAGCCTATTATGCTGTTGAATTCATCAAGAAGAATATTAAACTGGATACCGGTGCTGAAAAAGCCTCGATCGAGGACAGCAAGAAGGTTGTGGAGATCTGCACGAAGTTTGCGCAGAAAGGTATGCTCAACATCTTCCTGACCGTGTTTTTCACAACACTGGCCTTTGCCTGTCTTGATTCCTTCTTCTTTATCGGTTACCTGATTTCAATTGCACTTTTCGGTCTCTATCAGGCTATTTTTATGGCCAATGCCGGTGGCGCCTGGGACAATGCAAAGAAACTTGTTGAAACCGAACTTAACGCCAAAGGCACCGAACTGCATGATGCCTCCATTGTTGGTGATACGGTCGGTGATCCGTTCAAGGATACGTCTTCGGTTGCTCTCAATCCTATCATCAAGTTCACCACCTTGTTCGGCCTTCTTGCTATTGAGCTTGCCATTGAGCTTCCACCGCAGGTGGCGCTGACCCTGGCTGCAGTGTTCTTTGCCCTGTCGCTGGTTTATGTGCATCGTTCCTTCTTCTCAATGAGAATCAAGGTTGATGAGCATTAAGTGACAGAGGATTCTAAATGGAAAGGAGCCGCAGCGATGCGGCTCCTTTTTTTTAATATGTTTTTTTGTAATGCTTTTTGTATTTGTGCTTGTGAACGCTATATAGTTTGATGTAAAGGGCGGATTATAGTGTTTTCAATCGGATAATAGCGTTTCATTCATGAACCCCGAAAAGGTTTCACGCAGCAGCCTCAAGCAGTTGACCGATTTACCGAACATTGGTAAAGCCATCGCCCGGGATCTGCTACTGATCGGCATTTCCAGACCTGACCAGCTTGTGGGCCGTTCTCCGCTGGAGATGTACTACGATCTCTGCGAAATAACCGGAACCAGGCAGGATCCCTGTGTGATTGACGTGTTTATGTCGGTGACGAGCTTCATGTCGGGTGGTGAGCCGCGCACCTGGTGGTCTTTTACCGAAGAACGCAAGCTGTTGCTCGCAGGGAAGCCGCTGCATCGTCCGGCCTGAATGGGGATAGCATGATTATCAGTGCAAGCAGACGGAGCGATATCCCGGCTTTTTACGGCGAATGGCTTGTGAATCGCCTGAGGGCTGGAGAGGTGCTGGTACGTAATCCCATGCAGCCCAAACAGGTAAGCAGAATTATATTATCTCCGGAAACTGTTGATGCCCTGGTTTTCTGGACCAAGAATCCTGCACCATTCCTTTCAAGACTGCCGGAGATCGATGCATTGAGCTACTCCTATTATTTTCTTTTTACACTTACGCCCTATGACTTGACTCTGGAGCCCGGAGTTCCACAAAAAGCGTCGGTTGTTGAGGTGTTCCGAAAACTCTCACGCTTGATCGGTCCTGAAAAAGTTGTGTGGCGGTACGATCCTGTAGTCCTGAGTGATCTGTTTACCCCGGACTGGCATGCTGCGGCTTTCAGTCGTCTCGCGGAAGAGCTTTCAGGGCTCACGGAACGATGTGTCATCAGTTTTTTTGACGACTACAGCAAGGTAAGGAAGCGGATGCAAGGTATTCGCTATTATATCCCTGACACCGAGTTGATGGGTGACCTTGCCGGCAGGTTTTCCGACATGGCACGCCGAAATGCCATTGAGCTTTTCACCTGCAGCCAGGATATCGATCTCTCCCGTTACGGCATCCAGCACAGCCGCTGCATCGACAGCGAACTTGTCCAGCGCATCACTGGCAGCGTGATGACGGGCATGAAGAAAGACAGCAGGCAGCGCAAGTCCTGCGGCTGCATTGAGAGCCGCGATATCGGGCGCTACAACACCTGCGCGCACGGCTGTCTCTACTGCTATGCCGTATCCAGCCATTTCAGGGCATGTTCCACCCTCCAGGCCTTCGATCCCTTGTCTCCCATACTCTGTGACAGTCTTCGGGGAGATGAAACCATCACGACTTCCTCACTCCGGAAATATTTCAGAAGAACCGGTCACGAGCAAAATCCCGGATTGCCGCAGGATGAGCTGTTTCCAATGCCCGGGTGATATTTGGGTACAAAAAAACACCCGGCAGAACCGGGTGAAACTGAAAAGCTGTCGATGCAGCAGGTTATCCAAGCTGTTCGACCAGGTAATTCTGGATACCCATCTGGCTGATCTGGTCAATCTGTGCTTCAAGCCAGTCGATGTGAGCCTCCTCATCCCTGAGAATGGATTCAAGCATTTCTCGTGTGCCGTTATCGCCGATTTCGACAGCCAGCCTGATGCCATCATTGTACGAGGCAACAGCACCCTCTTCGGAAAAGTGGTCATTGTTATGCTGAGCTGCGACGTCTGAACCGATCGTTATCTTTTTCAGATCGCTTACAACAGGCAGCCCTTCGAGGAAGAGAATCCTTGCAATAAGTTTTTCAGCATGCTTCATCTCGTCTATTGCACGTTTTTCATCAGCGTTATGCAGTTTTTCATACCCCCAGTTGCTGCACATTTCCGAGTGAACAATGTACTGGTTGATTGCCGTCAGTTCATCGGCAAGCAGGCTGTTGAGTTTCGCAATTATTTTCGGGTTTCCTTTCATAGGTATCTCCTTGACTCTGGTTTATGATGGAATCTTCATGTTACAGTTACCTTTAATAAAGCTGGCAGCAGGTTCACCTGCAACATGTTTCTGGAAATTATGAAATCAACGATCCAAAAATAATCCATGGTATTCTGTGCTCGAGTTGTTCGTGGCGCTTTTTTTCTGTTACAGGGGTACCCTTTTTCTCTCTTTTTTGATTCAGACATCCAATTGTTATTACTTGGGCTTATGTTTATTTGTTTCAAATTTGAAAAAAATCTTCTCTTTTGCTATTATATGAACAACTATTCATATATAAGGATGGCTGAATTGATGGTACATAACGCAGAGAACTGTCAGGAGGTGTGTTTTCACCCTGATGTTATTGACCGTGTCCGAAAGGAGATGCCGGGGGAACCTTTGCAGCAGGAGCTCGCACAGCTTTTCAAGGTGCTTGGCGACTATACCAGGATCAGGATTCTCAATGCGCTCTATCGATCTGAACTTTGTGTCTGCGATTTAACTTCGATTCTCGGTATGAATCAGTCAGCGGTTTCACATCAGTTAAGGGTGCTGAGGGATGCCAAGATAGTGAAGTCGCGAAAGAAGGGTAAGAATGTGCTTTACAGCCTGGATGACGGTCATATTTCAGGTCTTATCCAGATGGGATCTGAGCATGTTCACGAAGAGATGCGGTAAAGCTTTTTTTTTGCTTCTATGTATGAACATATTATCATATGAAAATTTGTAGTAAAGTCAAAGGAGTGTCGTTATGCAGGAAGTAACAACCATTTTTTCAAATGTTCTTCTGGCATCGTGGGGTGTGCTGCTTGAATCAGCCCCTTTTGTACTGCTCGGTTTTTTTATAGCCGGTCTGCTCAAGGCTTTTCTTCCTGAAAACTTTGTTGCCAACCATTTGGGAGGGAATAGAACAGGAAGCATTATCAAAGCCTCCCTGTTCGGGATTCCGATTCCGCTCTGCAGTTGCGGTGTCCTTCCTGCGGCTGCAGGGCTTAAAAAACAGGGAGCAGGCAAAGGGGCTATCGCATCCTTTCTTATTTCGACGCCTGAAACCGGTGTGGACTCCATAGCGGTATCCTATGCCCTGCTCGACCCGCTCATGACGGTGTTTCGTCCGCTGGTTGCTTTTTTTATGGCTATTGCCACAGGCATTGCTGTTTCATTTTCCGGAAAGCAGCATGACAATGAGGATGTTGCTCCTGCTGACAACATGTCGGCGCAGGCAACCTGTGCCTCTCCATGCTGCTGCAGCCATATAAAGAAGAAAAAGATGACGGTTGAAGATAAATTAAAGAACGGCATGAATTTTGCATTTGGTGATCTCTTGAAGGATGTTGGCCTCTGGCTCTTTATCGGCATCCTGTTGTCCGGTCTGATTTCGGTTTTTGTTTCACCCGAAATGGTAAGTCGTTATTTATCTAACGAATACCTGTCGATGGCATTTATGCTTGTTCTATCAGTACCGCTTTATGTATGTGCCACAGCGTCAACTCCGGTTGTCGCGGCTCTTGCCCTTAAAGGGATTTCTCCGGGAGCTGCGCTGGTGTTTCTTCTTGTTGGTCCTGCAACCAATGCTGCGTCTCTTCCTGTAATTTTCAGATTGCTTGGCAGAAAAGCTACCGTAATCTATCTGCTGGTCATTGTCGTCATATCAATGCTTGCAGGAGTTTTTATCAATGCCCTGTATGGATATCTCGGTTACGACATCAGCAACTGGGTAAACAAAGGAGTTCATGAAGAGGGCGGAATCGTTTCGATGGCAGCATCTGTAGTGCTTGTGCTACTGGTACTGAAATCCTTTTTTACGCATAAACATGTCTGCTAAGGTGATGGTACTGAGAACAAGCGCTTATATTTCTATATTTACTTCTGTCAGTTTGGAAGCTTTGTGAATATGGAGATGATGTGCTGGATTAATAAGCTTTTGTACCGTTTTGCAGGGCTTTTGCTGCTTGCTGCTTTCACTCTTGCTGTTTCCTCAGCTCCCGGAGAGGCAAGGGAATCTATGTCCAATACGAAAAGGCATCAGTTAAAACGGCTGTCGACAAGAGAACGACGTCCTCAAACCGGGAAGCAACGGCATGTCAGGGTATCCGGTTCGGTTCTTTCAGCTGATGAATTACAATTGTACCGGATGCTTATGGATTACCGTAGAATGAATGGACAGCCGTCGATTCCTCTTTCACCAAACCTTTCCCGTGTTGCAAAACTTCATGTGCGTGATCTTGAGGCGCATCCTCCTTCGGGTAGTTGCAACCTGCACAGCTGGTCGGAATATGGTCCCTGGAAGTCAGTCTGTTACAGCGGGAGTGAAAGCGTGGAGTATATGTGGAGCAAGCCACGGGAGTTGAGTGGCTATAGAGGAAACGG
Organism: Chlorobiaceae bacterium; assembly: GCA_013334755.1. GTDB lineage: Bacteria > Bacteroidota > Chlorobiia > Chlorobiales > Chlorobiaceae > Chlorobium. The sequence goes on from JAAXWX010000039.1 coordinate 7,759, forward strand.
TTATGAAGTTGCAGCCTCGACGAGCAGCGGAAGAATGTTTCCCGGACAGGCGCTATCACTCTGGGAAAGATCGTCGTCGCATAATGATGTTATTGTCAATTCCGGACCATGGGACCGACTTCGATGGAAAGCGGTTGGATTGGCCATGTCAGGTTCCTATGCTGTTGTCTGGTTCGGAGAAGAATCTGATCCGTCCCGCAGGTAAGTAATTCCTCAGTTGATTCTGTTGAATTTTCTTCAATACCGTTTTTTAGCCGGTTTTCTCTCACAATCCTATCGATCCAGTTTTTTGGCTTTCAGACGCAGCGAATTGCTGACTACAGAAACGCTGCTTCCTGCCATGGCAAGACCGGAAAAGACCGGGTTCAGAAAGATTCCCCAGAAAGGGTAAAGTGCACCTGCCGCAAGTGGTATGCCGATGATGTTATAGATAAATGCCCAGAAGAGGTTCTGACGGATCACTCTCATGGTGGATCGGGAAAGGGTAATTGCCTGAGAAACTTTGTTGATATCACCCTTGAGGAGGGTGATGCCTGCAGATTCCATGGCAATATCGGTACCAGTCGCCATGGCAATGCCGACATCGGCCTGTGCAAGGGCAGGTGCGTCATTGATGCCGTCTCCGGCCATGGCAACCGTTTTTCCTTTTTCCTGGAGCTCCCTGATTTTCGCGGCCTTTTCCTTTGGAAGCACCTCGGAGATCACCTCATCAATACCGACCTGTGCTGCAATGTAGTTGGCCGCAGATCGGTTGTCGCCGGTAAGCATGATCACCCTGATTCCCTTTCGATGCAGTGAAGCGATGGCATTCTTTGCATGCTCCTTCACGGTATCGCTCAAGGCAATCAAACCCTCAACCTTTCCGTTTCTTTCGATCATGACGACGGTTTTTCCTTCATCCTGCAGCCTGATTACTTCCGGCATGTTTTTTTCCACTGTCGCAGGCTTGCGGACTTTAACAGGAGCACTGTTGACTATTGCCGAGACACCCAGACCTTCAAGTGCCTCGAACGCCGTAATGTCGCTTAAGGTGAGCTTCTCTCTTTGTGCTGCTTCAACAATGGACTGTGCAAGAGGGTGTTCAGAGCGCTTTTCCACACTTGCGGCAATCTGCAGAATTGATGCCCGGTCAATTTCCGGGTCAAGCGGCAGAATGTCGGTCACCATGGGAGTACCGATCGTGATGGTGCCGGTTTTGTCGAATACCACGGTATCGACGGAGCTGAGCTTTTCAAGGCTTTCGGCATTCCGGATAAGGATGCCGTATTCAGCACCTTTGCCGATGCCGACGATGATGGCCGTCGGCGTTGCCAGACCGAGTGCACAGGGACACGCGATAACCAGAATTCCTACCATGCCCGAGATGGCGTAGGAAAGGGCAACGGAAAAACCGAGCAGTGATGAGCCCACCGTCAGCCAGATGACAAAAGTTGCCGCGGCAAGCACCAGTACGACAGGAACAAAGATTCCTGAAATCCTGTCGGCAATATTCTGTATGGGAGCTTTCGAACCCTGGGCCTCCTCGACCATTCTGATGATCCGGGCAAGAACGGTGTCGGATCCGACATTCGAAGCCATGAAGGTGAATGACCCCTGCTTGTTGATGGTACCGCCTATCACCGGGTCGCCGGCTTTTCTGTCAACAGGAACAGGTTCTCCTGAGACCATCGATTCGTCGATGGAAGAGTATCCTTCACTGATCGTACCGTCAACAGGGATTTTTTCGCCGGGCTTGACAATAACGAGATCCCCCTTTCTTACCTGCTCTGCAGGAATCTCGATCTCATTGCCCGATCTCAGCACAAGGGCGGATTTAGCCTGCAGGCCGATCAGTTTTTCAATAGCCTCGCCGGTTTTCAACTTTGATCGTGCTTCAAGATATTTGCCGAGCAGAACGAAGCCGATGACCACAATGGTGACGTCGAAATAGGTATAGTCGGGTATCTGCAGGAGCTGCCGGACGGAAGGAATCAGCGTGATGACGGCGCTGTAGAGATATGCCGTCAGCGTTCCGATGCCGATGAGCGTGTCCATGCTTGCAGCTCCGCTCTGAATGAACATGACGATGCCGTGCATGAAGGGTGCCCCTACCTTGAAGACCATATAAGTGGCTATGGCCATCGAGATGATGTTCAGCAGCTCCATGGGAAGAGGGAGGTTAGGAACAGAGGGGAAAACTCGTGAAGCGATATCCCACATCATGATCAGAAAGACGAGGAGAGCTACCGGCAGGGCAAACTGAACCTTTGCAAGCTGTTCCTGAAGTTCCCGCTGTTTTTCATCCTTCATCCGGAATGCATCAGAAACGGTCTGAGAACCCGTAGAGTTTAAGCACACTTCAGGTTGATCGGCAATCAGTCCATACCCGTATTTACTGATGATTTCGTTCAGGGTATCTTCAGGAAGCAAGTCGCCGTCGAATTCGACTTTTGCCTTCTCGGTGGCAAGATTCACATCAACCTGCTTTATTCCCTCAACCTTCGAGAGTTTTTTTGTGATGATGGCTGCGCAGCTTGCGCAATGCATGCCTTTGACGGTGTAGGTTCCGGTTGTCATAGGTAAGGATTCGTATCAACAACGTTATACCATGCTTTTCTCCATTCCCTGAGCATGCCGAGTCCTCCGCCAAGAAAAAGCTCAACGGCATCGGCATTGTCGAGGATTTCGGTTCGGCTTGACTTCATGCGGATCTCTCTTGTCATCCGGATGCCATTTTCATGATGGGCAATCAGGGCGTTGAGAAAACGGAGATCCAGCTTTTTGTCATATTTGCCGAGATGCGCAACCTGTGGATCCCGGACCTTTTTGCTGTCTCCGTACCACTCTTTTTTCCAGCGGTAGAGTTCCTCAATGGCCACAGGCTCGTTTTTCAGGATATCTGCGCTCAACGTTCTGATTTCATCTCTTCCGCTCACGGCGGCTTGCCCGGCAAGAAGCATGGCTCCACGGTGATGGGCAATCATGGCATCCAGGTACCTGAGATCGAGCCATTTGTCCGGAGCTCCGAGGTCCATGCTGTTTTTGTCATACATGGAGAGGCTGTACTGTGGTGTTAGCCAGTAACCCGTTCCGATTCCGACAACCCCGGAAACGATGATGAGCGCAACGGTCAGATAGAGAGATACTTTCTGCATTGGGTCCTTCATTATCAGTTGAGTGATTACCTGACGTGGATGATTCCGCGGGGAACTCCCATGGCGCAGGTTATTTTATAGGAACCGGTCACTTTCGGCGTGAATTCCATGATGATCTTTTTCCCTTTGATGAGCGGTTCAGCCCTTTCCCATAATCCTGGAATCATGATAGTGCTCATGCATCCTCTGCCGGTATCTGAGGGGTTGACTTCAAAGCGAACCAATTCACCTTTATTGACCGTGAAGGAGTTCGGTGCGATATCCCGCGAATCGGTATAGACGATGCTGACAGTTTTGGCTACTGCCTTTCGCACAGCAGTAACTTCTGAAGCCTGCAGTGTCAAGGCCGGATCGGATCCTGCAGGAGTGACTGCTGCCTGGTAAGCCGGCGTAGAGGTCATAAGTATGGCAGGAGCAAACTGTACGATCAGGTTGTAGACGACAAAGAAAATAACAAGCAGTCCGGCTGTTTTCATGAAGAGCGGAGAGGTTTTTCTGTCTGAGGAAAGCCTTATGCTCGAGAAGCCTATGCCAAGGAGCGCGGGGGTTGTTCCGAGCACAAAAAAGAACATGATCAGCATTCCCTGAAGTGCGCTACCGGAAAGCATCGCGGCACCTTCGGCAATCATGGTGAAACCGCAGGGGAGCAGGACGGTCAAGCTTCCGGCAAGGAGCGGGTGCGTTACGCGGCCGCCTGCTTCCTTGCTTTGGATGTGGGCCAAAAGTTTTTTCGGAAGAGCTATTCTCATGCGGCTGAAGGAGGTGAAGCCAAGCATCTGAAGCGCGAGGACAAGCATCAGAAGTGAAACAGCAATTACCGCAGCGGAGCTTACAAACGATGAGATTCTGATGGTTTCACCGGCAAGCCCGAGAAGAGCCCCGAGCAGGGTATATGCAGCAATGCGTCCGGCGTTGAAGAGAAGATGGGGTATGGTTTTTTGTGACATCGAGCCCTCAGCTCCGTAACCGGCAAGCCATCGTGATGAAAGGGAGAGCACCAGTCCTCCGGTCAGGGCAGCACAGCTTGAAATGCCGGCAAGCAGCCCGAAAAGAAAGAGTGCGCCGTATGTGCTTTCGGGAGTAATCATAACCAGAGAGGAGAGACCCGTCGATGATAGAGCGAAGAAAACACCGGCAACCATCCCCGCCAGAGCGAGGGGTTTTGTACGGTCATAAATGCTTCGGGAGTTCTTCAGCGGTATGTTTTCAGCAAAGGAGTATCCGCTTCCGGCAAACATTCCGTTCAGTTCTTCAAGCGAAGGTCTTTTGCCTTCAAAACCGATCGTGACGATGGATGCGGAAACAGAGGCTTCGGCACTTTTTATTCCATCCTGCTTCATCAGCTTCTTTTCAATGATCATCTCGCATGAGGGACAATGCATGCCATATACACTGTAGGTTACGTGACTGATCATCGTTTCTGATTGAGTTTGTTACTGTAAATTCCTGTCGTTAGAATGTTCATACATATCACTTACATATATCGTGCCAGTTGATAAACAGCAGTTGTTGCCTGGGTTTAATGTCGTGTTCAGAACAAATTATGCAGAATATTCCTCACATCGCGGAGAATATTCTGCAGTTTGTCCGGCCGTTCAGGCTCTCATGATCTTGCCATGCAATAAAACAGGTATCAGTTTTCTGTTTTTGGCTGTTCAATGGCGTATTTTTCCATCCTGTAAAGGAGGGTATGACGGGGAATTCTCAGAAAACGCGCAGCAGCCGTCTGGTTCCATGCGTTACGTTCAAGAGCCTCTACAACAATTTCCCGCTCCAGTTGCTCAAGAGAGTAGCCTTCATCCGGAAGTTTGACAATTCCGCTTTCTTTTGTGCGGTTCTGCCGGAATTTTTCCGGTAAATCACCGGAACAGATCAGATCACTGTTTCGCATAATGAGCAGTCGTTCGACAGTGTTTTCAAGTTCACGAACATTGCCGGGCCATGAGTACCTGATCAGGGTCTCAAGTGCATCTTTTTCAAAGATTATTCTGTCGCTGCCATGTTTTGCGGAAAAATATCTGATAAGCAGAGGGATGTCTTCACGTCGTTCACGAAGTGGAGGCAGATGGAGTGGAATGACAGAGAGACGGTAATAGAGATCAGCGCGGAATGTTCCCGCTGCTATCGCATTGTCAATATTGAGATTGGTGGCTGATATGACCCGAACGTCAATTTTCAGCACCTTCGTACCTCCAACTGGTTCTATTTCTTTTTCCTGCAGTGCCCGGAGCAGTTTAGGCTGGAGTTCAAGCAGCAGTTCACCCACCTCATCAAGAAAGATGGTGCCTCCGTCGGCAAGCTGGAATTTTCCTGTTTTTTCTTTTATTGCACCGGTAAACGCTCCTTTGGTATGGCCAAAAAGTTCACTTTCCAGGAGGTCGCGGGGAATTGCAGCGCAGTTAATGGTGACAAACGGTTTGTTGCTGCGTGAACTGTTTGCATGAATAGATCGGGCGGCAAGTTCTTTTCCCGTACCGGATTCGCCCGTGATCAGAACGGCGGCATCAGTGTCGGCTACCTTGCGGATCACTTCAAAAACTTTTTCCATTTTATTGGACGAACCAATGATGGTTCTGAAATCAGCCTTGTCGGACAATTCACTTTTCAGGCGCTGGTTCTCTTCAGCCAGACCTGTGAATTGGAGTGCCTTTCTGACAGTCAGCCTGAGCGCATCCCGGTTGAATGGTTTCGTAATGTAGTCATAGGCTCCAGCCTTCATGGCTTCAACGGCCGCATCAACACTCCCGAAAGCGGTTATGATAACCACAAGTGTATCGGGTGAACGATCCTTTATGGACTTGAGCACCATCATTCCATCCATACCCGTCATTTTTATGTCGGTAATGACCAGCTGAGGCTGGAACGATTCCAGCAGGGATAATCCCTCTTCGCCTGATGAAGCAGTCAGAACTTCATACCCCTCTTCCTGAAGGTTATATTCAAGTACCCGGCGTAACGAGGTGTCGTCGTCAATGACAAGAATTTTTGTTTTCATGTTTTTTTTGCTGGAACTGCATTCTGGACTGGCAATCTGACGGTTACTGTTGTACCCTGTGCCGGTTCACTCTCAATCTGCAATGTGCCGTGGTGACTTTCAATGATGTTTTTGGTGATGGTCAGGCCCAGTCCGCTTCCGTCCTGTTTAGTTGTGAAAAAGGGATCAAAAATATGTTCCATTGTTTTACTCCCGATTCCTGAACCTGTATCCTGAAAACGGATATCACAAAATACTGACTGATACATTGTTGAGGAGATGATGACGCGGCCTCCCGGTGGTGTTGCCTGAAGTGCGTTCATGATAATATTCAGGAATGCCTGGCGCAGCTTGTCCGCATCAGCCAGGATAATTGCCGGAAAAGATTGCGGCAGCAGTACAAGTTCGATTTGCCGCTTCCTGGCATCGTTTGTTACCAGCGTCACCAAGGTTTCCAGTTCATCCTGGATCGGGCAGGGCTTCATGTTGGCTGGCTGCGGGCGTGCCATATGCAGAAAATCCTCCACAACACGGTTGAGACGTTCGGTTTCCTTGATCTGTATTTCAATGAATTCGTGTTTGGGATTGTCAGGCTGATAATCGTCCCTGAGAATTTCAGCGGTTCCCCTGATGGAGCTGAGCGGGTTGCGGATCTCATGAGCAAGTACGGCCGCCATTTCTCCAAGGGTCGAGAACTTTTCTGCCCGTCTCAACTGCTCTTCAATGATGATTGTCTGTTCGGATTGATCCTGCAGTTTCTTGTAGGACTCTTTCAACTCGATCGCACTTTTCTGCAGTTCTATGGTTCGTTCATGCTCCCGTTGCGAAAGGAGGCCTGTCACTCCGCCGACTGTGTTGTAAAGGAGTATTTCAAGGTATTTTTCCGTCTCCATACCCGGATGAGCACTCCACTGATACAATATATGAGGAGCATAAACAATGCTGACGATGGCTGAGCAGAGCAATCCGCCTCGTAACCCGAACCAGAATGCTGCCAGAATGATCGGAAGATAGTAGAGGCGCTGGAAAATATCATGAAGATAAGGAAGGTGAAGCGGTGTAAGATAGTGAAGCAGGCTTATAGCTGTGATAAAGGTTGCCAGCGTCAGCGTTCGAATAATGGTTGACTTTTGCATCTTGATCGCCCTGACCAGCTTATCCACCTATTTGTAGAAGCCCGGAAACACCGTAACCAGCATCACGTGATATATAAGGTATATAATAAGTGTCGGGTGCAGCATAAAAGTTCCAGACAGATACCTGCTCACCATCTCATTACTACAGCTTCTTTTAAGCGGCCAGATTTTCAGCTCTCGGTTTTGAATTCTGAAGTGGTGTGGAACTCAAGCTCAGGGTAGTCATCCCTGGCAATTTTCAGCATCCAGTCGCTTTCAGCAAAAAATACGGGGTGGTTTTCCTTGTCGTGAGCAATGGCGTTCCATTTGCGGCGAAGAAATTCTTCAAGCATCTCTTTGTTGTTACTGGTAATCCAGAATGCCTTGTGGAAGCGCAGGGGAGTAAAGTCACATTGGGCGCCGTATTCATGTTCCAGGCGGAATTTGATGACATCGAACTGTAACTCTCCAACAGTACCGATGATTTTGCGGCTTCCATGCTGGATAAAAAGCTGCGCAACACCCTCTTCGGTGAGCTGGCGCACCCCTTTGTCGAGCTGTTTGGCTTTCATTGGGTCACGGTTTTCAAGTGCTTTGAAAATTTCCGGAGAAAAGCTCGGGATGCCGCGGAAATGAAGTTCCTCACCCTCAGTAAGGGTGTCGCCGATTTTCAGGGAGCCGTTGTCGTAGAGGCCGATCACATCGCCTGGCCATGACTCATCCACAACACTTTTTTCATTGGCCATGAACTGGGTCGGGCTTGAAAACCGTATTTTTTTCTTCAGCCTGGTGTGGTAGTAGAACTTGTTGCGCTCGAAACTGCCGGAACAAATTCTAAAAAAAGCGGTGCGGTCACGGTGGTTCGGATCGAGATTGGCGTGGATTTTAAAGACAAATCCGCTCATTGTCTCTTCCGAAGCTTTGACGATGCGCTCCGTAGCTTCCCGTTCATCCGGGCTTGGTGCGACAGCGAGGAATGTTTCGAGGAGCTCCCTGACACCGAAGTTGTTGATGGCACTGCCGAAAAAGACAGGTGCAAGCAGTCCGGAACGATAGGTATCCTCGTGAAAAGCCTCATAGACTCCTTCGATCAAGGCAACATCTTCGCGGAGTTTTCTGCAGAAACTTTCAGGGATCCATTTTTCAAGTTCAGGGTCGTTAAGGTCATTGACGCGGATATTGCTTTCGCTGATACGGGTCGTGTTTGCTTCGAAAAGGTTAAGCTCTTTTTTATAAAGGTTGTATACCCCTTTGAAGGTCTGTCCCTGGCTGATCGGCCAGGTCAGTGGTCTGACACTGATCTGGAGCTTGTGTTCAAGTTCATCAAGCAGTTCAAAAGGGTTGCGGCCTTCACGATCCATTTTGTTGATAAAGATGATGACCGGAGTCTGGCGCATCCGGCAGACCTCCATCAGCTTTTCCGTCTGTTCCTCCACCCCTTTGACACAATCAACAACCAGAATCACACTGTCGACGGCCGTCAATGTCCGGTAGGTATCTTCAGCAAAGTCCTTGTGGCCTGGAGTGTCAAGAATATTGACCCGTTTTCCGGCATACTCAAACCCCATGACCGATGTAGCTACGGAAATTCCGCGCTGCTTTTCGATTTCCATGAAGTCGCTTGTTGCTGTTTTGCGGATCTTGTTGCTTTTTACGGCGCCGGCAGTTTGAATTGCACCACCAAAAAGCAGAAATTTTTCTGTAAGAGTAGTTTTTCCGGCATCAGGGTGGCTGATGATGGCAAATGTTTTCCGTCTTGCGGTTTCCTTTATTAAATCCATGTTTTAAGTATCTGCTCTCTGCTTTCAGTATGTTAAGGCTGCCGGGTGTTTAAAAAATTGACCCTGTTCGCTTTATATGTATGTAATCCGTTCTGTGCCCTCAGCACAGACAATGATGGGTTTGCCGAATTCCGGCCTTTTGCGGGCAAAGATACAAAGAAGCATGTAAATAAACAGAATCTCTCTTTTACAGGGGCGTTTATCGTTCGGGATTATCCGCTGATTAGTTACTTTTGTATCAATAACATAAATCTGAAATTCATATAAATCATCTGGAGGTGCTGTGGGTTCTCTTGAAAAAATACTGGATCAGATCAGCGGCTATGTATGGGGCATTCCCCTGCTTGTATTTCTTTGTGGTACACATGTTTTTTTAACATTCAGGCTTGGTTTCATTCAGAAGTATACGTTCCGGGCAATCAGGATGTCCTTTACCAGAACAAGTGAGGGTGAAGGGGAGATCAGCCATTTCGGAGCGCTTGTTACGGCATTGGCAGCAACAATAGGTACCGGCAATATTGTCGGAGTTGCCACAGCTGTTGCCGCCGGCGGTCCCGGTGCAGTGCTCTGGATGTGGCTGACCGGAGTCTTTGGAATTGCTACCAAATATGCAGAGGCCGTGCTTTCGGTGAAGTACCGCACTATCGGAGAAGACGGCACAGTTTCCGGAGGGCCGATGTATGTACTTGAAAAGGCTATGAATATGAAGTGGCTTGCTGTTTTGTTTGCTCTGTTTACCTCTGTGGCGGCATTCGGTATTGGCAATATGGTGCAGGCGAACTCCATTGCGGTGATGGTTCAGCACAACTTCAACATTTCACCATGGATAACCGGCGTAGTGATAACCGCATTTACTGCTGTTGTCATTATAGGCGGGATTACTTCCATTGCAAAGGTATGCGAATATCTTGTTCCCTTTATGGCTGTTTTTTATGTATTGGGCTGCATCATTCTTCTCGTTATTCGGCATGAGACCATCGTGGATACCATACAGCTTATTATCTCGTCAGCTTTTTCCGGACAGGCTGCCATCGGCGGCTTTGCCGGTGCCGGTGTCCGGGAGGCCATGCGGTTCGGTGTTGCCCGAGGCCTTTTTTCCAACGAATCAGGTCTTGGCAGTGCTCCAATAGTTGCTGCAGCAGCACAAACCAAACATCCGGTGAAACAAGCCCTTATTTCCTCAACCGGGACCTTCTGGGATACTGTTGTGGTTTGCCTGGCTACAGGTATTGTTGTTGTCAACTCCGGAATGTGGCAGTCCGGTCTGAAGGGTGCCGAGCTTACAAGCGCGGCATTCAATGATGTGCCCTACATCGGCAATGCCGTTCTGACATTCGGTCTTTTGACTTTTGTTTTTTCCACAATTCTTGGCTGGTCTTATTATGGTGAAAAAGCAGTGGAATATCTGTTCGGCAAAAAGCTTATTATGCCCTATCGCTGGGTATGGGTTGGTGCTGTCATGGTCGGTTCCGTCGCTTCGCTGCAGGTTGTCTGGACATTTGCCGACATCGCCAACGGTCTTATGGCGCTTCCCAACCTTATCTCTCTGATTGTACTCAGTCCGATTGTCGCAGCTGAAACAAAAGACTATTTTTCCAGCAAGCAATAAAAGAGATAAAAAGTGCCGGATTCTTGTTTCCAGTGTTTTTTATTGGTTGCCTTACTTTGAAAAAATCGCTATACTGGCACAGCTTTTTTAACCAAGTACAAGCCCGGTCATTTTATGAATTTTAATCCCTGGCACGATGTAGAGATTGGCGAACAGCAGCCGAATGTCGTCAATGCCATTATCGAGATTTCAAAAGGCAGCAAAACCAAGTATGAACTTGACAAAAAAACCGGCATGCTGAAGCTTGACCGGGTGCTTTTTTCTGCTGTTTTTTATCCGGCTAATTATGGTTTTATTCCGAAAACACTCGGTGATGACCATGATCCACTTGATATTCTTGTGATTTCCCAGTGTGACATTGTTCCCATGTG